>JBBWZW010000428.1:0-4903 GCA_039649305.1 Burkholderiales bacterium | reverse complement strand
GCTCGCGCGCGAGGAAACGCGACTCGCCCGTTTGCTGCCAGCCGGCCAGCCGTAATAATTCCGCGCGCAGCAAGTCCATCCCAAGGCGGTCTGTCGCCGACACGTACACATGCGTCGCATCCGTCATTCGATCCACCGTCGGCTTGTGTCCCGACAAATCGATCTTGTTCCACACCCGCATTACCGGCACGTTGTCCGGCAAGAGTTGAACGATGTCTTCATCGGCGCGAGTAGGGCCACGGCTGGCGTCGAGCAGGTGCAGGATCACATCTGCTTTCCCAACCTCGCCCCATGTGCGCTCTATGCCGATCCGTTCCACTTCATCCCCGGCATCGCGGATACCTGCGGTGTCGATGATGTTGAGCGGTATGCCCTCCATCTGGATAGTCTCGGTCACCTTATCCCGCGTCGTGCCCGCTATCGGAGTGACGATCGCCACATCCGCTCCTGCAAGCGCATTGAGCAGCGACGACTTGCCGACATTCGGTTGCCCCGCAAGCACGATGTTCAGGCCGTCACGCAATAGCGCGCCCTGCGCCGCCTGCGAAAACACGTCATCAAGATTCTTGCGTATGCGCTCAAGCTGGCCGCGTGCGTCCGACTTTTCGAGAAAGTCGATTTCCTCTTCCGGGAAATCCAGCGTCGCTTCCACCAGCATGCGCAAATGAACCACCTTCTCGACCAGGTCGTGAATGGCTTTTGAAAACACGCCGGACAGCGATTCGGACGCCGATTTCGCCGCCGCTTCGGTGGATGCCTCGATCAGGTCGGCCACCGCTTCCGCTTGTGCCAGGTCCAGCTTGTCATTCAGGAACGCGCGATGAGTGAACTCGCCGGGCTGCGCCAGGCGCAGGTCGATTTCCTGACCGGCTTCGATGCAGCGTGCGAGCAGCATTTGCATCACCACCGGCCCGCCGTGTCCCTGCAATTCCAGCACGTCTTCGCCGGTATAGGAATGCGGCGCCTTGAAATAAATCGCCAGGCCATGGTCGATTGCGCTGCCGTCCGCATTCCTGAACGGCAAATACGTCGCATGGCGTGGTTGCAGTTGAGTGTTGCCGCACAGAGCCTGCATCACAGGAGCCAGGTTTTTGCCGGAAATGCGCACTACGCCGATGCCACCGCGACCAGGCGCAGTGGCGATCGCTGCGATTGGAGAAGAGTCGTAATTCATGAGAACAATTTTAGCTTTGGTTATACCGATACCACTAATGAAAAAGCCCGCGGATAATTCCACGGGCTTTTCTTGGCAACAAACTGATCAATGGTTCAGCAGCATTATGCCGCTTGGCCCTTTTCGATCTTCTTCGTGATTACCCACTGTTGTGCGATCGACAGGATGTTGTTGACTACCCAATACAGCACCAGGCCGGCCGGGAAGAAGAAGAACATCACCGAGAAAATGATCGGCATGAACATCATCACCTTCGCCTGGATCGGATCCGGCGGTGTCGGGTTCAGCTTGGTCTGAATGAACATCGACGCAGCCATCACGACCGGCAGGATGTACCAGGGGTCCGGCGATGCCAGATCCTGGATCCAGCCGAGCCACGGCGCATTGCGCATTTCGACGCTGGCCAGCAGCACCCAGTACAGCGCGATGAACACCGGAATCTGCACCACGATCGGCAGGCAGCCGCCGAGAGGATTGATCTTCTCGGTCTTGTACAGTTCCATCATCGCCTGGTTCATCTTGGTCGGATCGGACTTGTAGCGCTCGCGAATTGCTTGCATCTTCGGAGTCACTGTCTTCATCTTTGCCATGCTGCGATAGCTCGCTGCAGACAGCGGGAAGAAGGCCAGTTTGATCATGATGGTCAGGACAATAATCGTCCAGCCCCAGTTGCCCAGTACTTTGTGGATCTGATCCATCAGCCAGAAAATCGGTTTGGCGATGATGGTGAGCCAGCCGTAATCCTTGACCAGGTCAAAGCCTGGAGCCACCTTTTCCAGACGCGCCGATTCCTGCGGTCCGGAATACAGCTGCGCATCCATCGAAACGGTCGCGCCCGGCGCCACTGTACCGAGCGGCAGGATGTTGCCGACCGCGTAAAGGTTGTTGTCGATCTTCTTCGTGAAAATCTCACGCTGCGCTTTTTCCGGCGGTACGAACGCGGACACGAAGTAATGCTGGACCATCGAGAACCAACCGTTGTCGGCCTTCCGGGCATGCTCGTCCTTGCCCTTTTCGATCTTGTCGAAGTCGACCTTCTGGAACTTGTCGGCGTCGGTATAGACCGCCGGACCGGTAAAGGTCGACACAGGATCAAACGCGAAGAACGACGAAGCCGGTTGCGGCTTGTTGGCATCGCGCACGATCTGCAGGTACAGCGACGGATTGATCGGGGCGCCGCTGTTGTTGACCACATCATGCTTCACGCCGACGGTGTACTCACCGCGCTTGAAGGTATAGGTCTTGACTACCTTGACGCCGTCTTGCTCCGATTCCAGTACCAACTGCAGTTCGTTGCCGCCGTCGAGCGCACGCGGGCCCGGTTTAGCGACGAAACTGGATTTATGGTTCGGGAAAGGACCGCCGATCAGGCCCGACTGGCCGATGTACGTGTGGCCGGCGGTAGCATCGAACAACACCATATTCTTGCTCTGGTCGATGGTGTCCTTGTGCTTCAGCAATTCCAGCCGCTTCAGATCGCCGCCGGCGGTATCGATGTCAGCCTTGATGACGTCCGTGGTGATCGTGATGCGCTCGCTCTTCACTGGCGCGGGACCGGCGGGTACGGCGGCCGGTGCGGCAGTCGTCGTGCTCGCTTGCGGCAGATCCGAACTGGCGGGGGTGGTGCCTGGTGCACTGCCTGCCGTGGTAGCGGGTTTGGCCTGCTGCGTCGCGGTCGGGAAGAACATCGATGGTTTGCCGTTATAGCGCATCCAGTTGTCCCACAGGATCAATAACGACAACGAGAACACAACCCACAGGATGGTACGTTGGATATCCATATCTAAGTGTTATAGGTAAGAGAGAAAAGAAGTGATTATGGGCGGGAGCGATTGAAACGTCCGGAACCATGCGCAGTCGTGCCGCAATGTTCGGGAGTGTTCTTTGGTGGTACCGGATCGACGCCGCCCGGATGCCACGGATGGCATTTGCATAATCGTCTGGCCGCCAGCGCGCCGCCCTTTAACGCGCCATGTTCTTTGATCGCTTCAGCGGCGTACTGGGAACAGCCCGGATAAAAGCGGCAATTCTGCCCGAGAAACGGGCTGATTCCTAGCTGGTAAGCTCGCAATAGTACCAGCAGAATGGTTTTCATTGCCTTGCCTGCAGTGTGCTTTGCGTCGCGAGCAAGCGCATCAGTTCCGTACGCAGCTCAGCTTTGAGCCGGGCCGACGTTGCTGGTTGTGCTTTGGTGTTCACGGGTTTGGACAGGCGGACGATACAGTCGATAGCAGGCAGCGCGGCCTGCCGAAACAGTTCGCGCGTCAGGCGTTTGATCGTGTTACGAGTAACTGCGCGCGGCGCAAAGCGCTTGGCGGCGACGACACCGAGGCGGGCGTGTGCCAGCTCATTGGTGCGAGTATAGAGGACGAAATGCGCTGTACGCTGCACCGGGCGCAAACGAAAAACGGATGAAAACTCATCCGTTTTAACGATGCGCCGATCCCGTGAGTAATCTCCGGTCACGCAGCTTGAGCGTAGGGCGCTTGGCTTATACGGCCAGGCGCTTGCGGCCCTTGGCGCGGCGTGCATTCAGCACAGCGCGGCCACCGCGGGTTGACATACGTACGCGAAAGCCGTGCGTGCGCTTGCGGCGGACGACGGAAGGTTGGTAAGTGCGTTTCATTATTGGTCTCGCTAATCAGCAAAAATAAGGTTGGATAATCACGACCCTCGCGTTGCTGGTGCTGCCGCGGAAACCACGGAGCAACATGGCGAGTAGTGAACCCGGAATTAGACAGCATTTTCCGTTTGTTTGTCAATCACTTAGCGACTTCCGGCGGGGGACTGGACAGCTCGTCAACTATTCTTTCTGGCCGCAAATAGGCGTCTGCCTGTGGATAACTTTCCCCGGGAAGAGTAGAATAGTACGATTGTGTGGCCCGCGCTTCGGACAAATGGCCGCTCTAAAAATCGACTGCGCTGACCGCTCGTTCCGCGCAGTCGATTTTTAGAGAGGGTGAGTGGTTCGTTCAGGAGCGAGACGTTGGCTATTCCGCACCCTTACCTTACACGGATTCATGGATAATTTTTGGCAGACTTGTTCCACTCAGCTGGAGCAAGAGCTCACGCCTCAACAATTTAGCGCATGGATTAAGCCGTTAGCGCCGCTCGACTACGAGGATGGCCGACTACGCATCGCCGCGCCGAATCGATTCAAGCTCGACTGGGTAAAAACCCAGTTCGCCAGCCGCATCACCACACTCGCCGCAGAATACTGGCAAGCGCCGGTCGAGGTACTGTTCGTGCTCGATCCGCGTCTGAACGCGGCGAGGCGGCCGGCCGTCGCCGCCACGGCGGTGGCGAATGGCCACGCCAATAATGGTTCCGCAGATCCGATCGAAACCCTGTATCGCAACGAGCCGCCACCGCCGGATACCTCCCGCCGCGAGCAAAGCCGGATCAACACCGCACTGACATTCGAAAGTTTTGTTACCGGTAAGGCGAACCAGTTGGCCCGCGCTGCCGCCATTCAGGTGGCGAACAATCCGGGCGTTTCATATAACCCGCTGTTCCTGTACGGCGGGGTGGGGCTTGGTAAAACCCACTTGATCCACGCGATCGGTAATCAGGTACTCGCCGATAACCCGGGCACGAAGATTCGCTATATTCACGCAGAACAGTATGTTCGCGACGTAGTGACTGCTTACCAACGAAAAGGCTTCGACGACTTCAAGCGCTATTACCATTCGCTGGATTTGCTGCTGATCGATGATATTCAGTTCTTTG
>JBBWZW010000421.1:0-3427 GCA_039649305.1 Burkholderiales bacterium | reverse complement strand
CATGGCTTGAATTCACTCCAGACCAGCATCGGCCAGAGGATGACGAGCGCGATGACGGCGGCGGTGACGCGGCCGCGCCAGGCAGGATCGGGATGGTCGGCGGTGGTGGTGATCGAGGACGCGGACTGGTGCTTAATCACGTACCGCCACCTGCAGGGTGAAATGGAGTTTGGGATGCGCATCCAAGCATTCGCCCTCTGCACATCAGATGGCTTTTAGACGGGCACCCACCGTGCAGGAAAGGCGTCGGTCGCTCAAGGACTGGAATGTTGGGATTGGCATCCCAACCTAGGTCATCCCGGGCGGGAGATTTGGTCATGACAAGCATTAGAAGCAGCGCGGCACAACCATCGCCTCGGTAGCAATCACACCCGGCTCAATTGCCGGCTGCGGCGCCGCGATACTGGCGTTCTGATACAGCGCTGCAATCATCGCATCCGTCACCGCTTCTCGCGGCGCGTCGAACACGACACGGCCGGCGCGCAAACCGACGATACGCGGGAAATATTGGCGAGCCAATTCTACCTGGTGCAGGCTGCACACCAGCGTCGCATTGCGTGCGGCGGCTTCCTGCTGCAATACCGTCAATGTCTGTCGGGCCAGTGTCGGATCCAATGCCGAAAGAGGCTCATCGATGAGGAAGGCTTGTGCCTGCGATACCAGCAGGCGCGCCATGCCGCAGCGTTGCCGTTCGCCGCCGGAGAGACGATCAACGCGCAAATATAGTTTGTCCCCAAGATTGAAGCGCGCGAGCGCCTCGTATGCGGCCTGCGGATCCGACGGCCGGATCAGCGACACCAACGCCTGCCACAGGCTCCATTGCGGCAGGCGGCCGGCCAGTACGGCGGTGACCACCCGTTGCCGCGGCGGCAGCGGCGGTGTCTGCGGTGCGAGGAAGAGCCTGGCGCGCATTGCGTGGCGCTGCGCGTTGGCGAGCGTCCATGGATTAGCGCCGAACGCGTTGAATTGCCCGGCATCCGGCCGATGCGCTCCCGCGAGCGTGTGCAACAGCGTGGTTTTGCCGGCGCCGGAGGGGCCGATCAGCGCGACCTGTTCGCCCTGTGCGATCGACAGCGATATCTCGGACAAGGCGTTCGGCAGGTCCGCCGAAGCAGACGGATGGCGTACCGACACGCCACGCAATTCAAGAGTCATTTTTTACTTCAGCAGTCCCGCGTTCTGAGCCGCTTTTTCGATCGCAACGTAGTTCTCCGCCTTCGAAGGAATGAAACGTGTCGCGCGTTGCAGTTCGAGGATTTCCTTGCCCTGCGGGTCATTCGGGTTGAGGGCGAGGAAGGCATCGGTCAGCTTCTGGCGCAGCGCGGGGTTCATGTCCGAGCGCACCGTCCAGTTGTAGTCGTAATAGCCGGGGGTGGTGTAGAACACGCGGACATTATTGGGATTCACTTTTCCCTGCGCTACGAGTTTTTCCCAGACCGAAATATTCACTACGCCGGCATCCACTTTGCCGCCCGCGACCGCGGCTACGGTCGCGTCATGCGCGCCCGAGAAGGCGATGCGCTTCATGTCGGTATCCGGATTGATCTTGGCGCCGAGCAGGTAATAGCGTGGCATCAGGTGGCCGGAGGTCGACGATTCCGAGCCGAAGCTGAAGGTCTTGCCCTTCAGGTCTTCCAGCTTGTTGATCGATTTGTTGGCGGTGATGAAGACCGACTTGAAGCGCTCGTCTTCCTCGCGCTGCACGATCGGGATCACTTTGTCGTTGCTGCGCACTTTCGCCTGCACGAAAGTAAAGCCGCCGAACCAGACCATATCCAGCTTGTTATTGATCAGTCCCTCGACCGACGCCGCATAGTCGGTGACCGGAATGAACTCGACCTTCATGCCGGTTTTCTGCTCGAGGTAGCTGCCGAGCGGCTTGAATTTACGCTGCAACTCTGTGGGAGCCTCGTCAGGGATGGCCGATACGCGCAAGACTTGCTGCGCGTAGGATGCGCCGGCAAAGATCAGCGCTGTAGCGGCGATAGTCAGGCGCATGAATGATGTCAGGGAGGGGAGTCGTAGCACGATGGACCTTGTCATGATGGGAGGGTTGGGCTCGAACCGGTTACCGGCCGGGACGACAAAAGAATCAGGTCGGTTATGATAGCAAAAACCAGGACATTTACCCGGAGACATACTCGGAGTCCTGTCGTACGCTACTCAACCGCCCTGAACCAATAACCAGAATCCCGAGAGCGATGACCACCACACTATCCCTGCCTATGTTCGAGTCGGACCCGGTTCCCGGGAGTTCCGCGGCTATCCGTGATGAACTGAGTGCCGGCTTGCGGACCCCGCAAGCTTTTATTTCTCCGAAATACCTGTATGACGCACTCGGCTCCAAATTGTTCGAGGCCATCTGCGAGGTGCCGGAGTACTACCTGACCCGCACCGAGACCGCCATTTTCGATGAGCACCTCGCCGATATCACGCGTGCCGCCGGACGCGGCGCGACCCTGATCGACCTTGGCGCCGGCAACTGCGAAAAAGCGGCCCGACTGTTTCCGGCGCTGCAACCGACCCAGTATGTGGCCGTGGACATTTCTTCGGCTTTCCTGCGCGATGCGCTCGGACATTTGCAGCGGCGTTTCCCGGCGCAGCAAATGATCGGGATTGCGCAGGATTTCTCCGATAGCCTGGAATTGCCCGGGAGCGTGCGGCGTGAGCATCGGCTGTTCTTTTACCCGGGTTCCTCGATTGCCAATTTCACGCCGGAAGAGGCGGTCGCTTTTCTGCGCCGGCTGCGCGGACTATCCGGTACGGATGGTGGCCTGTTGATCGGCATCGACCTGGTCAAGGACAAGAAACTGCTCGATGCCGCCTACGACGATGCATTGGGTGTGACCGCGTCGTTCAACCTGAATTTGTTGCTGCATCTGAATCGTTTGCTGCAGGCGAATTTCGATGTGCGGGATTGGCGGCACCGCGCGTTTTTCAACCCCGAGCGCAGCCGCATCGAGATGTATCTCGAAGCCAGGCGTAGCGTGTCCGTCGGATGGTGCGGTGGCGAACGACGCTTTGCCGAAGGCGAGCGGATTCATACCGAGAACAGCTACAAATACACGCGGGAAGGATTTATCGCGTTGCTGGAACAGGGTGGATTTCAGGCGCCGCGCGTATGGACCGACGAGTGTTCGCGTTTCATGGTTTGCCACGCGCGGGCAACGTAGGGTGCGCCGTGCGCACCCTACGGACTAAGGCACCGAGCAGGAATAAGTTGGTCAATTTTGCTGGCCGTAGCGGGCGCGTTGCCGCGTTGCTCGTCGTCGCCATAGCTCGCTATGGCTCCGCCTCACGCCTTGCACCGCATCCCGCGACGGCCGCCAAATTGCCCAAATTATCCCTGCGCGATGCCTAAGCTACTTCCACCGTCGCCGGACCTGCGGCCATCTCACCAATCACGGCCGCATCCGCAAATCCCTCA
>JBBWZW010000414.1:0-10212 GCA_039649305.1 Burkholderiales bacterium | reverse complement strand
CCGGTTGCCCGCACGGTTGCCGTGCTGCGCTATAGTTATCGGGGCGGGCGCCATCGCATGCGCGCGTGTCGCCGAATGCAAGGTCGTACATCATCTTTTTCAGCTGGGCCCAAGCGGAAAGGTGATTTCTGCATTTTTCGCATTCTCTCAGCATTCCTTTTGAACGCGCGGTCTGGTATCACGTCGGCGCACCCGCCGTGCCGTTGTGCTGGGTTCTCGTCCGCGACCCGGCCGGTTCGCCCCGCAAGCGTTCCTCTGCACTGACCAGCGAGTCGAGCCGCAGCAGATTGTGGCGTAGTTTATACAACGCTGGCAGGTCGAGGTCACCTTCGAAGAAGCCCACGCCCACCGGGGTATGGAAACGCAGCGACAGTGGCCTGACACCATCCACAGGGGCGCCGAACTCCACCACAGTGGGCCCTTCGAGCTGATCGATTTTCGCACGCGTCGGTGCGATCTCTTCGTATGTTTCATTCATTGCCACGTTAAATCTCTCATGTCGGGGAATGCCTTTGCAGCTTCACGGGTCCTCGCGTCTGCCGGTCCCGAATGCGGCCGCCTGCGCGATTCGGCGCGCTGTTCTATAATGCCGCGCGCGACGTTGAAACCAAAATTCTCAGTATGAATGTGACTGGTGGTACCCACTAGAAGGTTGAGACATCGTAGCCCGGATGGAGCGAAGTCGGATCCGGGATTGTGGGCGGCGCGGTTCCGGGATTGCACTTGTTTCGTCCGGGAGACGGCACCAGAACGTTTAGCGGTGACCAAATTTTTCCGGTGGTGGTAATGGATAGTAAAAGAACGAACGCATCAGTATCGACAGAATCGCCAATACCACTGCCGGCATCGATGGCCGGGACATCTCACGAGTCCGGTATCGATCCGCTGCAATGAGCGTTCCCAATTCGCGATCCTGCTTCTCCGTCTGCGCGAGAGGGGCTTTATGGCTGTTCATCAGCGCCGGTGCGTACGCCGCGGTCCCGTCAGCAGAATATGATGCTGTGCTGCTCGATGCCCGTACAGGCGCCGCGGCAGCCATGGAAAGACTTCAGGACTGGCAGCGCCGCTATCCGGCGGATAAGCGACTGATCTACGACCTCGCCACTGTCCTTGGCCTGCAAGGGCGGCACCAGGCCGCGCTCGAGTATTACCCGCAGATCGTTCAGCCGGAGGCTCCCGCCTACGCGATCAAATCGATCGCAGGATCGGCGCGCGCCGCCGGTCGCTCGGGAGACGCCGAGCGGGCTTATCGTCTGCTGGTGTCCAGGACTCCGGCGGACGCGGAGGCGCATGCCGGTCTCGCCTACGCCTGGATGGACTCGGGGCGGGCAGATGACGCGCTTGCTTATGTGATCAGCCGCTTGCCGCGGACGTCGTCTGGATACAGTCGCGGCGACTTGCCCCTGCTCGTTGCGCTGGCGGAGTTGCGCGAACACCGTAAGGAATGGCTGCTTGCCGCCGATGCATACGTGGAGGTATTGAAGCACGAGCCTGGATTTCGCTACGCGCTACGGGGTCGCGTATTCGCCCTTAGCCGCGCCGGAATTGCGCCATTGGCGAAACGACTGGCGGATAGCCGTCCGGAATTTTTTGATGACGACGAACGATGGCGGATAGAGCATGACATGGCGGCCCGCGCCATTGCATTCGGTCAGGCCCGGCTTGCTTCGGATTACTCTCCATCGCGCTTTGCGGCAATCGACGCCGCGCTCAGCAGGAACGCCGAGGTCATCAGCCGCTTCGCGAGCAGGCCTGCCACCCGGTTCGATCGTCTGGTCGCTTTACGTGACCGGATGCGCATGCAGGAAGCGGCCGACCTCTACCAGTCCCTGGTCGCGGAAGACCTGGTTATTCCAACCTACGCCAAGGCGGCAGCCGCTGACGCCTATCTTCATCTGGAGCAGCCCGAAGTCGCGCGCGACCTCTACCTGGACACCCTGAAAGACACTGAACACCTGGAGTCATCCGAGTCGACGGACCGGCAGATAGGGCTGATATACGCCTATTGCGAGACCGGACAGTATGGCGAGGCGCAGGTAGCTGCCGATGCGCTGCTGCGCAGGACGCCTGCCATGATCCATAAAGGGATTCGTGGACTCGAGGCGCCCAACCCGGACTACACACGCGCGACGCTGATTGCAGCGCTGGTGCCGATGTACGCCGACCGCCCCGAGTATGCAGAACAGCGTCTGAGTGCGGCGCACGCGTTGGCGCCGGCTAATCACGGAATCCGTTCCGCCTGGGCTTCCTTGCAATCGGCACGCGAGCGGCCGCGCGTCGCATTGGAAGAGTTCACCTTGTTGCAAGGGGATGACCCAAAATCGATTGACGCAGCGATCGGGCGGGCTGATACCCTGCTGGCCTTGAACGAGTTTGAGGAAACCCGCGCACAGCTTGCGCCGCTGCTTTCGAACTACTCGGAAAACAAGGCACTCCAAAACCTCGCACAAAAACTGGAGCAGCAAGAGCGCCCGCAGCTGAGAATCGATGCCACGCAGGGACGCGGGGGCTCTCGGGCCGCGGCGGAATCGGTGCTCGACGTGGCACTGCATTCCGCGCCATTGAAAGACTCACTCGGCGAACACTATCGCGCATTCGCGCATCTCACGCGCTCAAATGGCGAGACCGCAGCCATGTCGGTCACGCGCATGCGTGTTGGCGCCGGAATCGACTACCGTGCGCGCGATACGGCGGTTGAAGCCGAGCTTAATCGCGCGACGGGGGCAGCCGTTGCGAACGGGATGGCATTCAAGCTATCCAGAAGCCTGTCGGACGTCTGGCATATTCATATGGGGTTTGACAGCAACGTCAACGATCTGGCGGCAGCTGCATTTCGTCAAGACGTGACAGCTCGGGCATTTAAAACCGGCGTGACCTGGATTGCGCATGAATCGCGCAAGGCCGGCGGGGAGCTGACGCAACTGCGCTTCTCCGACGAGAACAGGCGCAAGGCAGCGCGACTATGGTGGACCGAGCGCTGGATATCCGGCCCGGCCTTCAAGCTGGAAAGCACGCTAGGACTCTACAGTTCCAGCAACAGCCAGTCCGGGGGTGCCTATTTCAATCCCACCAGAGATCGCGAAGCAAGCCTCGCGCTTGCAGGTGAATGGCTCACGTGGCGGCGCTACCACCGATCGTTCAGACAGCGGCTGACCTATGCACCCGGCTATTACCGGCAGGAGCACTTCAGCGGCGGCGCGACCGCGGATCTGCGTTATGAACAAGAATGGCGCGACGACCGCAGCCTGGCAATACGGTATGGCTTCGGCCGCAGCTCCCATCCATATGACGGCAGCCGCGAAGACCGCAGCTACGGGTACCTGACCCTGAATTGGCAAATCAAATGATCAAAAAGTTAATCGCGGCGAATGCGGGCATAGCAACGCGTCTGTTACCGGTATTCATGTTCATCGTTGGCACCTTGTTCGCCTGTGTCGCCGTGCGGGCTGAAACCGCGCTGATGGTCAAGCGCCCGCTGCACGCAACGCCGGCCCTTGCCGATTCCCCGCAAAGTTTTCGTGTTCTGTGCTACCACGATGTGCGTGACAACCTGGCTGAATCCATGCACGCATGGCCGGAAGCGACGGCGGTCGGCACAGATCAGCTGACCCGGCAGTTCTCATGGCTGTTGGAAAATGGCTACCAGCCGGTGAGTTTGCAGCAAATCGTCGACGCGCGGGAAGGGCGTGCCCGCTTGCCGGAGAAAGCAGTGCTGCTGACTTTCGACGACGGCTACAAAAGCGTTTATACCAAGGTCTTTCCCTTGCTGAAGCAGTTCGGCTTTCCGGCAGTGGTTGCGGTCGTAGGCGATTGGATCGAAACACCGGCGGACTCGCCGGTGCAGTACGGCGATGGCTCGTTGCCACGCAGCGAAATCGTTAACTGGAGCGAACTGCGCGAGATGGTCTCTTCCGGCCTCGTGGAAGTGGCGTCGCATTCGTACGCGATGCATAAAGGCATACGCGCGAACCCGCAGGGAAATTCCCTTCCGGCCGCGATTGCGCGCGAATACCGGCCACAGAGAGCCGGCTATGAAAGTGATAACGAATATGCAACGCGCGTGAAGGCCGACCTCAAGCGCAACGCCGACCTCATCCAGCGTGCACTGGGCGTTCGACCCCGCGCAATGGTTTGGCCCTATGGCGCTTATAACCTGTACGCGGCCGAATGGGCGGCGCAAGCGGGGATGCCGGTCACCATGACGCTTGAGTCCGGACCGAACACCAGCCAGGACTCCCTTCAGCGGGTGCGGCGCGCGCTGGTTATGTACAACCATGGTTTATCCGATTTGATTGAGCTGCTTCGGGAGCCGGCACGGATGACCGGTGCAGAGGTGCTGGAGCGCGTCATCCACGTCGACCTCGATTACGTGTTCGATCCAGATCCGGCGCAGCAGGAAGTCAATCTGTCGGCGCTGCTCGATCGCATGGTCCGACTGCGCCCGACCACGGTCTACCTGCAGGCCTATGCCGACCCGGATGGCGATGGCGTGGCCGATGCCTTGTATTTCCCGAATCGGCATCTGCCCATGCGTGCGGATCTGTTTTCCCGCGTCGCATGGCAACTTCGAACGCGCGCCGACGTGCAGGTCTATGCGTGGATGCCGGTGATGGCTTTCAGATTGCCCGCCGGCCATCCCGCGGCGGATCGCGTTGTACAGACTATGCCGGATGCGCCGCCCGAGGCGGCACGCGAGCGCTACCATCGGCTCTCCTTGTTTGATCCCCTGGCGCGCAAAACAATCAGCGAGGTCTACGATGATCTCGGCAAGCACGCGGTCTTTTCAGGCGTGCTGTTCCATGATGATGCGACCTTGTCGGACTATGAAGACGCCAGCCCGGCTGCACTCGCCGTCTATCGCGACCAGTGGCAGTTGCCCGCATCGGTGGAGGCCATCCGCAAGGATCCCGGTCTGCGCAAACGCTGGACGCAGCACAAGAGTGGCTACATCAATGACTTTACGCTTCATCTCGCCATGGTGCTGCGCCAATACCACCCGTCGCTGCTCACGGCGCGCAACCTGTATGCGCAACCCGTGCTCGACCCCGGGTCCGAAGATTGGTTCGCGCAAAATGGTCCGGCTTTTCTGACGCTGTACGACTTCACGGCGCTGATGGCCATGCCTTATATGGAAGACGCGTCCGATCCCGGAGAATGGCTTGACCGCCTGATCGCCAAGCTGAAGGATACGCCGGGCGCTTTGGACAAGACCATCTTTGAACTGCAAAGCCGCGACTGGAAGAGCGGCGAACCGGTTCCCGCAAAGACGCTCGCTGCGCAGTGGCGGCGGCTGCATCTCGCCGGGGCCCGGCACTGGGGATACTACCCCGATGACTTTTTGAAGAACCAGCCTGAGGAGTCGATCATCAAGCCGGCCATATCGGCTGAGACGTTTCCGGTGCGGCGGTAGGCATGAATCTCGATATCCTGCTGTTCGATTTCACGTTTTACTATCCGCTGTTCATGGCCTACCTGTGGATGACGGGCGCGCTCGCCTATTACTTCCATTATGAACGCGACAGCCTCAAGTGCAGCGATCCGCTGGCGGTTCTTTCCGAAACGCCGATGGTCTCGATCATTGTCCCCTGTTACAACGAACAGGACAATATCCGCGATGTCGTCCACGCGCTGTCGCAAATGCACTATCCGAACTATGAAGTCATCTGCGTCAACGACGGCAGCCAGGACGGCACCGCCGCTATCCTGAACGAGTTGTTGGCGAGCTATCCAATGTTGCGCGTCATTCATCAGGCTAAGAACCAGGGAAAAGCGGTTGGCTTGAATACCGCAGCGTTACTCGCCAGGGGAGAATACCTGCTGTGCATTGACGGCGACGCAGTGCTGGATCCCGATGCCATTTCGTGGATGCTGCGGCATTTTTTGAGCGGTCCCAGGGTTGCTGCGGTCACCGGCAATCCACGCATCCGTACGCGTTCCACCTTGCTCGGGCGCCTGCAAGTCGGCGAATTTTCCTCGATCATCGGATTGATCAAGAGGGCTCAGCGAATATACGGACGGCTGTTCACGGTATCGGGCGTCGTGGCGATGTTTCGCCGGCGCGCGTTACTCGATATCGGATTCTGGAGTCCGGACATGCTGACGGAGGACATCGACATCAGCTGGAAGCTGCAAGTTCAGCACTGGCAGGTTCGATTCGAACCGCGCGCGCTGTGCTGGATCCTCATGCCCGAGACCCTCGCCGGCTTGTGGAAACAGCGCCTGCGCTGGGCCATGGGCGGTTGCCAGGCGATGCTGAAGTATTCGTTCGTCTTCACCAAGTGGCGCATGCGTCGCCTTTGGCCTATCTATATCGAGTACGTCGTTTCGGTCTTCTGGGCTTACGCAATGGCGCTCGTCATCGTCATATGGATGGCCGGACTGATTTTACCTATGCCGCAGCGCTGGCAGATCACGCTCGTCCCCGGCTGGCATGGCGTTCTGATCGGCAGTACCTGTCTGCTGCAGATATCTGTTGCTATGCTGCTTGACCGCAAATACGACAAGGGATTGTTTCGCCATATCTTCTGGATGATCTGGTATCCACTCGCGTATTGGTTGATAAACCTGTTGACCACCGTGACCGCCTTGCCGAAGATCCTGTTGCGCGAACGTGGCAAGCGCGCGGTGTGGACCAGTCCAGACCGCGGCGTGCCTGATCCGGGGCCTGGAAAGGCACGATCCGAAGAGGTAGCGGCGGTACCGGCGCGCGCCCCGGTCGAGCTGGCAGAGACTAATGCGTGAAATCCCGGAGAATGGAAGAAGAATGCAGCTGATTATCAGCGGGTCGACATCGGTGCCGATATCGAGGCGACTCGGGTGGGGAGTCGTCACGCTGTTTTTCTGGGCGGTGTGGGTCTATCTATGGATGCCGTTGGTCACTCTCATCGCATGGGGCTTTGGCTTTTACGGCGTATATAGCGAGTTCAAATGGGAAGTCGAGGTGATGGAGTTAACGCGGCTGGCCATCATCTACTTCGTTATCGCGAGCGCATTAGGCGGCACTTTGTTGTTGTGGGCGTTTTCCGAGTATATGCGGTTTCGTAATAAAAACCGGCGCGCCATGCCACGGCTCGCAGCGCCGGAGGAACTCGCCGGCTATGTGAAACTGCAAACAGAGCAGCTGGTGGCATGGCAGGACTCTCGCTGCATGATCGCCCATCACGATAGCCATGGCGCCTTGCTCAGCGTCGACGCCGTTGAACAGCGAGCCCAGTGAGTCTAGACGTCCAGTTTATCTTCAACCGACGCGCGTGCAGGCAGGGGGAATCTTTCCACCATTGCGCACGTTAAATGTTTTAAAAGCCCAAGGAGACAAGCAAAGGCCCGCCATAGCGCCCTTGAGCGTGTTGAATGTATTGTCAGCTTCGCATGGTTCGATCCAGGGTCCCGGACGGGAGTGAAATGAGCCGCATTACACGACCTGCCCTTGCCGCTTACCTGCGATCACTTCGTGGAAAACGTACGCTTTGTGCCGGTTTTCCAGCGAGCGTTACTACTGCGACGGCCTTCGTGCCGGGCGCTACCTTGAAAGCACCTTTCGCTTCCAGCTTGTTGTCGCCGGCTGGGCTCGATGATTTTTTTCATGGGGTTCCTTTGATGAGCGGATCATTCAGGGGAATGCCGCGGCATATCCGCACTCGCCGCGACCAATTGATTAAAAGGCATCTTTACCGCTTTCCACTACGAGGCGTTCCATCGGCTTCTGCCCGAACAGCCAGAACATTGCCGGCGTCAGGAACGTGTCCAGGATCGTTGAACTGACAAGGCCGGAAAAAATCACCACGGCCACCGGATGCAGAATTTCAGTGCCAGGCATCTCGGCTTCGAACAGCAGTGGAGCCAAAGCAAATGCCGCGACCAACGCAGTCATCAGCACTGGCGTCAAGCGCTCCAGCGAGCCTCGCACTATCATCTTCTGGTTGAACGATTCGCCTTCGAAAGCACAAAGATTGATGTAGTGACTTACCTTCAGGATGCCGTTCCGTGTCGAGATGCCGGCGAGTGTGATGAATCCAATCAGGGCGGCGATAGACAATGGTTGTCCGGACAGCCACAGGCCGATAACCGAGCCAACCAATGCCAACGGGATGTTGGCCATGATCATCAGCGACAATCTGGTTGAGCGATAGCGGCTGTAGAGCACAAGGAAGACCATCGCTGCCGAAATCAGTGAAAGCACGGCGATGAGGCGACTGGCTTGTTCCTGCGCCTGGAACTGCCCGTCCATGGTAACGAAGTACCCTTCGGGCATTTTGGTATCGGCAATCACTTCGCGTATGTCTTCCACGATTTCCGACAATGGCCGTTCCTGTGCATTGGCAGAGAGAACAATCCGCCGCCGCCCGTCGTCCCGTGATATCTGGTTCGGGCCGTCCGACTCTTCAATCGCAGCCAGCTTCGCGAGCGGTACTCGCCCATTCGGCGTTTCGATCAGGAGCTGGCGCAATCCCTCGATAGATCGCGCCTCGTCCGGCAAACGCAGCACCAGGTTAAAGCGGCGGTTCCCTTCGATGACCTGGGTGATACGCTCCCCATCAATCAGCGTTTGCAGCTGAGCGGTCAGGACCGAAGGCGCCACGCCGTATTGTTCGGCACGGTCAAAGTCAACGCGGACTTTGATTTCCGGCGTCAACACCTGTTTTTCAACTTCCAGGTCGGCTACGCCGGGAACACGCGCCAATGCCGCTCGCAAGGCCTCTGCCTGGCCACGCAATGTGTCGAGGTTATCGCCAAAAATCTTGATTGCGATTTGCGCCCGCACGCCCGACAACATATGGTCGATCCGATGCGAAATCGGTTGGCCGATGCTGATTGCAGCCGGCAGCGTCGACAGCGCTTTGCGAATATCGGCATAAATCTCATCTGTGGAGCGGTCAGATGGTTTCAAGCTCAGGTCCAGCTCCGATACATGCACTCCCTCGGCGTGTTCGTCGAGCTCCGCGCGACCGGAGCGGCGGCCAACATACTGCACTTCCGGCACTTGTTTCACCAGGACTTCGGCCTGGCTGGCTAACCGGACTGTTTCGGCAAGCGTCGTTCCAGGGTTTAAGCGCAGGCCTATCAGCACCGAGCCTTCGTTAAACGGCGGCAGGAAGGTGGTCGGGAAGAACGGGATACTCGCCGCGGCCAGGGTAACTGCCACACCAGCAGCAATCAATAATCCGCGTGCGTGGGAAAGTGCCCATTGAAGCCCGCGAGAGTATCGTTCTTTCAGCCAGCGTACCAAAGCGGGGTCGCCGTGTTCGAGCTGCTTCATGCCTGGCAACAGGTAGTACGCCATCACCGGGGTCAGTGTTACCGACACCAGCATCGATGCCAGGATCGACACGATGTAGGCTATGCCTAGCGGGACAAACAGCCTTCCTTCCATGCCTGGCAGTAAAAAGAGCGGTACGAACACCAGAACAATGATGATAGTGGCAACTACAATTGCTGAACGTACCTCCAACGTGGCGTGGACAATCAGTTCAATTGGATTTATGCGTGCAGCATGGCCGCGCTGCAGCTTTAGTCGACGTAACACGTTCTCCACCCCTACCACCGCATCGTCCACCAGCTCGCCAATTGCAATGGCCAGCCCACCCAGCGTCATGGTGTTAATCGACAGGCCGAAGTACTTGAATACGAGCGCCGTAATCAGGATCGACACCGGGATGGCTGTGAGCGAAATCAGCGTTGTGCGGAAATTGCCGAGGAAGAGATACAAGATGATCGCGACCAGCACTGCTGCCGTTATCAGCTTGTTTTGCAGGTTGCCGATCGATGACTCAATGAAGTTGGCTTGCCGGAAAGTGACTTGCGGCGCTTCCATGCCCGGTGGCAGGCTCTTCTTTGTCTCCGCCAGCGCATCTTCGATCTGGCGGGTGAGCTTGACGGTATCCGCATCCGGCTGCTTTTGTACACCCAGGATCACTGCAGGTTTGCCGTTGAAGCCGGCGTCGCCACGTTTGATGGCAGGAGCGAACGTCACTTCCGCCACCTGTTTAAGCAAAATCGACTGGCCATTTCGTGCGGTCACCGGCAACCTTTGCAGGTCTTCCAAGCGCGATGTACGGCCGATATTGCGAATCAAATACTCACGTGCGTTCAGTTCGAGGAAGCCGCCACTGGTATTCGCCGAGAACCCGCGCAGCGCCGTCTCAACCTGTTCAAGCGTGATGCCCAGCGTCGCCATACGGTTTGTATCCGGTTGTACCTGGTACTGACGCACTT
>JBBWZW010000215.1:0-13521 GCA_039649305.1 Burkholderiales bacterium | reverse complement strand
TCTTTCTCGCAATCGCTATTGCGCTATCGCGAAGATTCCGGCTGCGACACAAATTTGCATTCTTCGCCGCGGCGATCGCGCTGCTATGCAGTTCCTACCTGCTAAGCAGCGCGATCCAGAAGCGCATAGGCGAGGGGACAACCGACATCACCGAATATCTTTACAAAAACAATCCGAATACCTCGCTCGGCATCCGCTTCCAGTTGTGGCGCGGCTCCTGGCTGTTGATCAAGGAAAATCCTGTCTTTGGAATCGGCCTTGAGCACTACCCGCAAGCTGTGCAGCAACTGGTCGCCCGCCATGAACTCACGCCGGACGCGGCGTCGCATCCTCATTCCCACAACGAGCTGCTGTTTCATCTGACGACCCTGGGTTTGCCCGGGCTGTTGGCGATTCTTGCCCTTTATTTTGTCCCCGCCAGCTACTTCTTCAGGGAGAGAAATCATCCTGACCGTGAGACGCGAACGGTGGCCGGCATGGGCCTGGCTCTGACGCTCGGCTATTTCGTTTTCGGACTGACCGATGTGATGTTTTACTGGACGGTGAGTCACACATTCTATGCGGTCGCCCTCGCCGTGCTGTTCGCGCATCTCGTAAAAAGGAAGTCGCTTCTGAAGCGCGAGGTCGCTGAGCCAGATCAACGGCTGGCGTCGCCGATGTCCACCGCTACACCTCTAAAATAGAGAGCGCTTTTCCGCACGTCGAGCGCGTGCCCGTCCTTATCCTTATTCGTCAACCTGCTGTTTCTCGCAGTTGTGATCGCCGCATCGCAGGTTTCTAATCGCGTCTTCCCCCATGCGGAAAATGACATGGCAAGCCAATTAGTGCCGGGCGATGTGCTGCAGAAGTCCGACAAGATCCTGTTCATCACGCATCTTGCCCTTGGCGATTACACGTACCTGCAAAACTGTTTCCACGCGTTTGCACGGGCCTACCCGCATATGCGTGTGCATCTATGGGTGGACGAAGTTTTGCGCACCACCGACGCTTCAAAATGGGAGTATCTGAAGAAGCAGGCGCTGTTCGACTGGCTCGCCGCCAGTCCGTTCATCAACAAGGTTTACAACCGCACGTATTGCCCGCAGGTTTTCCAGGAATCGATCATCGAAGCGCAGCAGGAGGACTACCCTTTGGTGGTATCGCTCGCAACCTTGCGCCCGTATCAGTATGCACGCCTTGCGCGGAAGATAAGTCCGCACGGTTACGTTACCGGCATCAAGGGAGCAACCGGCTTCCTGTCGATGCATCACCATCTTGCATATCGTCGGCTCGATGCTGTGCTGCCGGCTTACAAGGTTTCGAAAGACCATCCGCAGCACATCAGCGACGTGCATGCCGATTGGTTCCGGCAGTTGTTCGGCATAGAGATTGCACCGGAGGCGCGCTTCCCGTTTGTACACATTCCCGAGCAGTGGTCTGAGCGTGCCAGAAAGACGCTGGCTGAATGGGACTTCAGTCATCGTAGCGGCAAGCTGGTCTTCATCAACCCTTATGCGAAGACGAAAAAAAGATGCTGGCCGCTGGACCGGGTCGCTGAACTGATCATGGCGATGTCGGCCAGCGAGCGGTGGCGTGATGCCTGTTTCATTATCAATGCGGTGCCGCAGCAGGTGGAAACCGCAAAGAAGATACTCGAGGGCTATCCGCTGAAAAGGACCCACCTGTTCAGCGCGCAGGAAAACTTCTTCGAGTTGCCGGCGACCCTGAGCCAGTGCGACCTGGTCATATCCGTCGAAACGGCTGTAATGCATCTTGCCAATGCAGTGCATGTGCCTGTGATCGCGCTGATGCGGCAGAAGAACCCGGAATGGGTGCCGATCGACAGTGCCAACAGCACCGTAATCAAGACTGCGCAACGCAGGGATTGGGTAAAGGAAATCACCGTCGATAAGGTGATGGGAGTACTGTGAGTTGACTGCAAGTTTCCACATCGCGTTTGGCGTCGACAGCCACTATTTCCGCGGGATGGGCGTGACGATCGCGTCGATCATTGCAAACAATCCGGGGACGCATTTTGTTTTCCATGTGTTTGCATTCGCCGTATCCGACGACAACCGCGACAGGTTGCGCCAGATCCAGGCGAGGCACTGCGTAACTGTCGAGATTCACATCGTGGATCGGGCGGTGTTTGGCGAGTATGCGAAGTTTCCCGATTTCGCGCAGTATTCGGCCGCCATCTTCACACGTCTGCTCATACCCGGCGCGTTGCGCGGAGTCGCCGACAAGGTGTTGTACCTCGACTCGGACATCCTGTGCCTCGGTAACATGGAGGAACTTTTTTCCATGGATATTGAGGACAGCGTCGTGGCGCTGGTGCATGACAACGGCGCGGAAACGGTCCGGACGCAATGCGGGAAGTTGCACTTGCGCCATCAGCGGTACTTCAACTCCGGCGTGCTGTATATCCACATCGAAAATTGGATAGCCTATGACGTCACCGGCAAGACCATGCGCACCATACTCGAACGCGGCCGCGACTTCATGTTCCCGGATCAGGACGCATTAAACATCGTGCTGGATGGGCAGGCAATCTTCATCGATGGAAAATGGAATCTGCAATACAACCTGGACAATCGCGTGAGGGAGGGTGACTTGCGCATGGGTGATCTCGGCGAGCCGGTCTTTATCCATTTCACCGGCCGCGTGAAGCCCTGGCACGACTGGAGCATGCACGAAGCGCGGGCATTGTTCCTGAAGTACCAGTCGCTTTCTCCATGGGCGGGTATGCCGCTGGATCCGCCCCGCAATTACAAGGAAATGAGGATGGCTGCGCGCTATCTGCTCAAACAGGGGCAGGTTGCCGATGCGGCGCTATGGTATGCGCGGTACATCGTGACCAAGTTCTCCACCCCGCCGGCTGAAAAAGCGGTGTGAGGAGCATGCATCGGTCCGGGCAGCAGCCCTTTCATGTTGCGTTCTGCGTCGACGACAATTACTTCCGCAGTATGGGTGCGACGATCTCCTCTCTTATCGAACACAATCGCCATGTGCGTTTTGTTTTTCACGTCTTCGTGTTTTCCATTGCTGACGACCATCGACGCAGGCTGCGCGAAATGGAATTCAGGTTCGGCACCAGCGTGCAGATCCATATCATCGATCCCGCGGTGTTCCAGCAGTTTTCTCATTTCATCCGGTCTTCCTATTATTCGGCCTCCATATTCGCCCGGTTGTTGATCCCGCCGATCCTGCAGGGCGTGGCCAGGAAAGTGCTTTATCTGGATGCGGATATTCTTTGCGTGGGCGACATAGCGGAGCTGGTTCAGATGGACGTCAGTGGAACGATTGCCGCAGTTGTTTCCGATGCCGTGGCAACATCGGCACGAAGGCGCGTCGAGCTTGGTCTCTGCCGGCCGCGGTATTTCAACTCCGGCGTGATGCTCATGAATATCGATTTGTGGATGACGAACAGGATCACTGCAACCACGATAGACACGATCATGAAGCGCGGGAAAAACTTCCGCTTTCCAGACCAGGATGCGTTGAATGTCGTTCTCGACGGTCGCGCAAAATTCATAGCCGGGAAGTGGAACTATCTCTATGGCCTGGTTGGCGACCTGGAGCGGGGAAGAACGACTATGCGACCCGTCGACGATGCGGTCTTTATTCACTTTGCGGGTGCAGTCAAGCCATGGAATGACTGGTGTTTGCACGAATCACGGGACCTGTTTTACAAATACCACGCGAGCTCATGCTGGGCCGATATGCCGCTCGATCAGGCGCCGCAGAACTACAAGGAAATGCGCATGCATTCCCGTTTCCTGTTGAGGCGGGGGCGGGTGCTCGACAGCCTCGGCTGGTACGTCAGTTACCTGAAGGCCAGGCCGCGCTCCTTTCCCTTCTCACTATTTCATCCGGAATTGCTCATGTCGACGCCGTTGATTCCTCGCGATTTACTCGAGAAATCGGGAAAAATCCTGTTCGTCGCGCATCTTGCCTTGGGTGACTATACCTATTTGCAAGGCTGTTTCCGCGCTTTCTCGCAAGCCTGGCCCCACATCAAGATCCATCTGTGGGTGGACGAGCGTAGGCGCACCAGCAGGGCTTCCGAATGGGAGCACCTCAAAAAGTATGCGCTGTATGACTGGCTTGCCGAATGCCGGTACATCGAGAAGGTGTATGACCGGACTTACAGCCCTGCCACGTTCGCGCAATCGCTGCACGAGGCACAGCAGCAGGATTATCCGATCGTCGTGTCACTTGCGGTGCTTGAACGGCATAAGTACGCGACCCTTGCGCGAAGCATCAGTCCGCATGGATTTGTCGTGGGCCAGAAAAAGCGGGTCCGGTTTTACGACATTCCCAAGCATCTCATCTACCGGAAACTGGACGCTCACATTCCCGCCTACACCGCGGCGTCGCATCCGGGTCAGCATATCAGCGATATCTACGCAGGCTGGTTCTCCCGGTTGTTCGGGGTCGAGGTTCCACAGGCTTTGCGGTTTCCCGTTCTTGATATACCCGAAAAGTGGATACGGTACGCCAGACAGCAAGTCGGGGCGTGGGGACTTGCACGTGGGGAGAAGATCGTCTTCCTGAATTCTTTTTCCAAGTCACGCGAGCGAAACTGGCCGTTCGAACGATTGATCGAGTTGATTCGGGCGATACGCCGGCAAGAAAAGTGGCGGGACAGCGGCTTTATCATCAACGTCGTTCCGGAAGAACTGGAATCGGTGAGAAAATTGTTTGCGCATCGCCTGCCTGAGCACACCTATTTGTTCAGCGCCGATGAAAACTTTTTTCAGTTACCGGCCATGCTCAGTCTCTGCGACCTGATTGTTTCGGTCGAAACCGCGGTAATGCACCTGGCTAATGCGGTGCACGTTCCGGTGATTGCGCTGATGAGGAAGAAGAATCCGGAGTGGGCGCCGATTGATACGAAGAACAGCACGGTTATTACGGTGGCAGGGAAGGATGATTGGGTGGACAGGATCACGGTGGAGCAGGTGATGGCAGCGCTTCCTGAATAGCTTCCGGGAGCCGCTCATCACGAATTCGCGCCGCTGTCGAATCGGAAGGCGCCCCAAAGCTCGTCCTTGCTGACTGTGACCATGATGTGTCTCCCGTTCTGTCAGTGACGGGATTTTACATCCCGGTCGCGCGGTTGGAACGGGCGTCAGCCGCGGTATCGTCCCTGAAAATCGCGGAACCGAATGCCTTCGCCGACAAAGAAATGTTGTCGCCCAGCCGCAGGTCCGCTACCTCTTCTTCCGAGGCTATCACTTCAACAATATCCTGGCCGACCAGCAGGGAGACGATATGCACCACTTCTTCATGCCTGATAGCCAGTACCTGGGCGCGCAAGTTGAGCTTGCCGGCGAGCCGGCGCTGCAGGAAAACTTCGGCAGGAGTACCGGACTGCACTATGCGTCCATCCTCCAGGCGCAACACCCGCTCCGAAAGCTTGAATACTTCGCCCAGGTCATGACTGACCATGATGGTCGTCACGCCGAAGCGCTGGTGTAGAGTGGCGAGGTCGTCTTGCAGCTGGCTGCGCAGCTGTGCATCCAGGGCCGAGAGCGGCTCGTCGAGTAGCAGTAACGCCGGCTTGCGCGCAATGGCGCGGGCCAGTGCCACGCGCTGTTTTTGTCCGCCGGACAGCATGCCGGGCAGGCGTTGATGAAGGGCGGCCAGGCCCGTCAGTTCGAGCAATTCATCAACCAAACGCGTATCGCTTTTGTCGGCGGCATAGGCGACGTTGTCCCGTACGCTGAGGTTCGGGAAAAGCGCATAGTCCTGGAATACAAATCCGATCGGGCGCTTTTGCGGCGACAAGCTGACCCGTGTTTTCGAATCCAACCACGTTGCACCATTGACGACTATCCTGCCGCTATCGGCTTCGGCGAGGCCGGCGAGCATACGCAGGATGGTCGTCTTGCCGGCGCCGGAGGGACCGAACAACGTCACGAAGCTGCCGGCTTCAAGTGTCGCCTGTATATCCAGATGCAGGGGGCCGCTTGCGCTGTGCAACGTCTTGGTCAGGGCGATGTCTATCACCTCTGTCCCCCAATTCGCGTCAGCCAGTTTTTGTTGACCAGATAGACGGTCAGCAGGATGACAAACGTGACGGCGAAGAGGACCAATGCATAGAAGTTTGCGGCTGCGTAGTTGAGGCTTTCCACTTCATCGTAGATGGCGATGGACGCTACCTTGGTCACACCGGGGATATTCCCGCCGATCATCAGGATGACGCCGAACTCACCGACCGTATGCGCAAAGCTCAGCACCGTTCCCGACAATAATGCGGGTTTGATGTTAGGCAGCAGCACACGGAACAGGGTCACGATATCCGGCTTGCCCAAGGTGCGGGATGCTTCAATCAATGATATCGGCAGGTTCTGGAATCCGGCCTGAACAGGCTGCACCATGAACGGCAGGCTGAAGATCACCGAGCCGATCACCAGTCCCTCGAAGCTGAATACCAGCCGGATATGAAACCATTGCTCAAGCCACTGGCCGAATGCGTTTTGCGGGCTGAAGGCCAGCAGCAAATAGAAGCCAAGCACCGACGGTGGCAGAACCAGCGGCATGCTCACCAGGGTTTCGACCACCGGTTTGAGCCGTATCCGTGTGTGTGCGATCCAGTAGGCGAGGGGAATGCCGATCACTAACAGGATGGCGGTCGTGATCGCTGCCAGGCGAAACGTCAGGGCGAGGGGCTGCCAATCAAAGTCCATCATGCCGCCCCCGGAACCACGGTCATTTCGTTGGACTTCACCAGACCCTCGACCGCGTCGCCGACAGCGAGCGCCAACGCATGGGAGGCCCTGGTGGTGATGATCGATTCCACCGTGTGGCCATCCGCATCCAGCGTTACCTTCGTCAGCAATTGGCCACGTTCAATGGTCTTGACGCGCCCCGGAATGCGATTGCGCATGCTGATGAGGCCGGACAGATTCTTCGCGAGCGCCACTTCCGTTTCCTTGAACAGCAAGGTCACAGGCATGCCGTTCGGCCAGGACGCAATCTCCTCACCGGCGCCTATCAGGGTGGCGGTATAGCGACGCTCCGCCACTGCGACCTCGATCACCGCAATGCTGCCGACCGCCTCCACCGTCGTGATATGGCCAGGCAAGCGATTCATGGGAGCAGGTATCCGTAGCGTTCAAATATCGCGCGCGCTTTTGCCGAATAGACAAAGTCGTAAAACTGTTGCGCCACCTTCGGGTTGGTTTGCTGGCCGTGCCTGAGGATCACGGCGCCCTGGGCAATCGGCTGGTATGAGCCTTTGGGCAATTCAATCCATCTTCCCTGGCCTTTCATTTCCGGCGACACTACCACTGATTTCGCGGTGAAGCCGGCGTCCGCGGCCTTCGAATGGATGTACTGGTTGGTCTGCGCAATGCTTTCACCGAAAACCAGCTTAGGTTTCAACGCGTCGTTCAGCTTGAAATGATCGAGTACCTTGATGGTCTCGCGGCCGTACGGAGCGGTCCTTGGATTGGCAACCGCGATCTTTGCGACAGCTGGACTTGCCAGTACGGCTTGCCAGTTTTTCAGGTCGAGATCCTTCATCGTCCACAGCACCAGCGTGCCGTATGCGTACACTTTTGGCGGGCCGGAGGTATAGCCTTCCGTGTGCAGCTTTTCGGGATACTCCATGTCCGCCGACAAAAAGACGTCGAACGGTGCGCCGTTCATGACCTGCGCTACGAATTTGCCGGACGAGTTGTAAATCGGCTTGAGCTGATGGCCGGTCTGTTTTGTAAATTCCGCCTGTAAGTCATCGAACGCGAACTGCACGTTGGCGGCGACCGCAACTGTCAGGGTATCGGCGGAAGCGACCGAAGGAATGGCCGCAGAAAGGGTGGCAACCGCGCCGGCAATCAGGAACAGACGCCTCATCAGTTTGCTTACATCAGGATGATGTCGTACTGCTCCTGGTGGTAGAGCGTTTCCACCTGCAGTGAAATCGGTTTGCCGATGAAGTCGCCGAGCATCGCCAGATGCTGCGATTCTTCTTCCAGGAACATGTCGACCACGACTTGCGAAGCGAGTATGCGGAACTCGCGCGGATTGAACTGTTTTGCTTCGCGCAGCAGCTCGCGCAGGATTTCGTAGCACACGGTGCGCGCGGTCTTGACCTGCCCCTTGCCGCTACAGGCGGGGCATACCTCGCACAGGATATGCGCCAGCGATTCGCGCGTGCGCTTGCGCGTCATTTCCACCAGGCCGAGTGCCGAGAAGCCGGATACCGACACCTTGGCGCGGTCGCGCGACAATGCCTTGCCAAGCTCGGTGATCACCGCGTTCCGGTGCTCGGCGCTCTCCATGTCGATGAAGTCGAGGATGATGATGCCGCCGAGGTTGCGCAGGCGCAGCTGGCGTGCCATCGCATGCGCTGCTTCCAGGTTGGTCTTGAATACTGTGTCGTCGAAGTTGCGGCCGTTGACATAGCTGCCGGTGTTGACGTCGATGGTGGTCATCGCTTCGGTCTGGTCGATGATCAGGTAGCCACCGGACTTCAGGTCGACGCGCCGCCCCAGCGCGCGCTGGATTTCTTCTTCCACGCCGTACAGGTCGAACAGTGGCCGTTCGCCGGTGTAGTGCGCCAGCCTCGGCAATACCGAAGGCGTATAAGTGGCGCCGAACTGCTGGAGCATCTGGAAGTTCTCGCGCGAATCGACCTGGATGGTTGACGTTTCATCATCAACGAAATCACGCAGCACGCGTTGTGCCAGATTGAGATCCTGATAGAGCAGTGTCGGCGCCGGTTTGCTTTTGGCATGCTGGGAAATGGTCGACCAGGTCTTGCGCAGGTAATCGATGTCCATCTGCAAGTCGCTGTCGGATGCATCCTCCGCCATGGTGCGGATGATGAAGCCGCCTCTTTCATCGGCCGGGACGAGGCGCTGTACCTTTCCACGCAATTGTTCCCGCTCGGCTTCGTTCTCGATCCGCTGCGAAATACCGATATGGGAATCCTGGGGCAGGTAGACCAGCATGCGGCCGGCGATGGAAATCTGGGTCGAAAGACGCGCGCCCTTGGTGCCGATCGGATCCTTGATCACTTGCACCATTATTGCCTGGCCGTCGTACAGCAGTTTCTCGATCGGCGTCGGCGCCGCTGCGGTATTGTCATGCGGCCGCGCTTCCCAGATATCGGCCACGTGCAGGAATGCGGCGCGCTCGAGGCCTATGTCGATAAAGGCGGATTGCATCCCCGGCAACACACGCACCACTTTGCCGAGATAGATGTTCCCGGCCATCCCGCGCGACAGCGTGCGTTCGATGTGCAGCTCTTGCACAGCGCCTTGCAGGATCAGCGCGACGCGGGTTTCCTGCGGCGTAATGTTGATGAGGATATCTTCGCTCATGGAATCGGGATGCCCGCTTTGCGCAGCAATTCCGCCGTTTCATAGAGCGGCAAACCCATGATGCCGGAATAACTGCCGGTAATGTTCTTGATGAAGACGGCGGCCAGTCCCTGGACCGCGTAGCCGCCGGCCTTGTCGTAAGGTTCCGCGGTGGCGCAATAGGCGCGGATCATCTCATCCGTCAGGTTGCCGAAGCTTACCTCGGAGGATTGGGTGGTCTGCCAGGTCTGTTCGTCGTGGTGCACGGCCACGCTGGTCAGCACCAGGTGGGTCTTTCCCGACAGGAGTTTCAGCATTTCGGCAGCCTCTGCGGCATCAGCCGGTTTGCCGAGGATGCGCCCGTCGATGACCACTGTAGTGTCGGCCGAGAGGATCGGACGCATGGGCAGCCTGCGCCAGCTCATGGTATTGGCCGCGTACTCCACTTTTTCGCGGGTGACGCGGGCGACGTAGTCTTCCGCTTTTTCACCGGGATGCACTTCCTCGCTCACTTCCGGCCCCCTGGGCGACGCGTCGCGCAGCAGCAGCAATTCGAACTCCACACCGACCTGGCGCAGAAGCTCGCGTCGACGCGGACTCTTGGATGCAAGGTAGATCTTGTGACCTGCAGGTTCCATAGAGTTGTTATACCTGAAGTAAATGCGCTGAAATAATAGGCGGAACTAAATTCGTGACCTAAATTCGCTGACTTATACCCGGTGGTATGGATGGTTCTGCGTGATCGACCAGGCTCGGTAAAGCTGTTCCGCGAGCAATACGCGCACCATACCATGCGGCAGTGTCAGACTGGACACACGAATCAGCATGTCCGCCGATGCCTTTAATCCGGCATCCAGGCCGTCTGCGCCGCCAATCACGAATGTAACATCACGTCCGTCTTGTTGCCACTGTGTCAGCAACTGCGAAAGTTGCATAGTTGTTACGTCCCGGCCATGCTCGTCGAGTGCGATGATGCGTGCACCCTTCGGAATGGCGGGTTCTATCCTGGCACGCTCCTGTGCCATTACGGTTTCCGCGGTCCTGCTGCCGGAGCGGTCCACCGGTTTGATTTCCTTGAGCTGGATCCGGCACTCCGGCGGCATCCGCTTTGCGTACTCGCTGAATCCCGTCTCGATCCAGGCAGGCATCTTGTGGCCTACCGCGGCGATGATGAGCTGCATGCAGTGACAGTTGCTTGCGTAACCGCTTATTCAGCGGGTTTGGCAGCTTTGGTCTTCGCGGGTGCGCGCTTGGCCGGAGCGGCTTTGCGTGCTGCGGTTGCGGTTTTGCTTGGCGCTACCTTGACCTTCTTCCCGGTTGGAACCTTTGCTGCGGCCGATTTCTTTGCGGCTGTCTTGGTCGCGGTGGCGCGTGTCGAGGTTTTGCGCGCAGGTTTCTTAGGCTCGTCCTCGTCCAGTGTCGCCTGGCTGGCTGCCAGGTGGCGGGAGGTCTTCCTTGGCTCAGGTGCGCTGGCGTCTTCCGATGCGGTGCGCTTGGAAACGCGCTTGGCGGCGCCCAGCTTGATTTCCTTGTCGCCCCAGATTTCCTCGAGCCGGTAATAATCGCGTATCGCCGGCTGCATGATGTGGACGATCATGTCGCCCAGGTCGACCAGCACCCATTCGCCCGTGTCTTCGCCTTCGATGCTGACAATGTGTCCGCCGTTCTCCTTGACCTTGTCACGCACCGATGCCGCCAATGCCTTGGTCTGGCGGTTCGACGTGCCGGAGGCGATTGCCATGCGGTCGAACAAGCTGGTGAGGTGGACGGTGTCGTATGCGCGGATGTCTTGGCCTTTGACGTCTTCAAGGGCGTCGATGACGAGGGATTGCAGTTTTTTGATGTCCATTAGCTTCTGTAAAGATGATGTATTTTTATATAGTCTAGCACCCCGGACGGAATCAGCGAGTCCGGTCGTTCATCGCGCAGCAGGGCAGCACGTACTTCCGTAGAGGAAATGTCGACCGCAAGATTCGTTGCGAAGTACATCAGCCCGTTCGGTGTTTCGCGGATCTGTTCGGGTGTCGCGGCACGCCGGTTAAACTCACTGGCAACCTCCGCCGGTACGTGCGAAGTATTGATGGCAAAGCCCGGGCGCGATGCCGCGCATATATGCGCGTAATCGAACAGCTGTTGCCATTCTTTCCATGTATTGAGTTGCTGTAGCTGGTCGGAGCCGATCAGGAACGCGATCGAGACGTCCGGACCCAGTTCCGCCCGGATTGCCCTCAGAGTATCAATGGTGTAGGTGGCAGCCTGCCGTTGTATTTCTTGCTGATCGATGGTTACCGGCACCGGCTGGCTGTCGAAAGCGAGCCGGATCATTTCCACCCGTTGTTCCGGACTTCCTTTCAGCCTCGGCTTTTGCCACGGGTTGCCCGCTGGGATGATACGCAGTTCATCGGGAAAGAGCAATTTTGCGAAGTATCCGCCGAGCGCGACATGCCCGCAGTGCACCGGGTCAAAGCTTCCGCCCAGGACAGCAACGCAGCGATTGCCACCGCTCTTCTTCACACCCAGTCCCGATGGATCAGGAAATCCGAGTACAGCTTCGCCTCCGGACTGCCGCCTTCCGGTGTCCAGTTATAGCGCCACTTCACGATGGGAGGCATCGACATCAGGATCGACTCGGTACGGCCGCCAGATTGAAGGCCGAACAAGGTGCCGCGGTCGAATACCAGGTTGAATTCCACATACCGCCCGCGCCGGTAGGCCTGGAAGTCGCGCTCGCGTTCACCGTAAGGGAGGTCCTTGCGCTGATTGAGAATCGGCAGGTAGGCATCGATGAAGTGATCGCCGACGCTTTGCATCATCGCAAAGCTTTGCTCAAACCCGAGCGCATGGAAATCGTCGAAGAAAATGCCGCCTATGCCACGCGGTTCCTGGCGGTGCTTCAGGTAGAAATAGTCGTCGCACCATTTCTTGAAGCGCGGGTACAGGTCGCCACGGAAGGGCGTAAGCGCATTGCGGCACGTTTGATGGAAGTGCTGCGCATCTTCCTCGAAGCCATAGTAAGGCGTCAGGTCCATGCCGCCACCGAACCACCAGACCGGTTCCTGGCCTTCCGCGATTGCGGTGAAGAACCGCACGTTCATGTGGACCGTCGGTGCGTAGGGATTGCGGGGGTGCAGTACCAGCGACACACCCATCGCTTCCCAGCTGCGGCCCGCAATCTCCGGCCGATTGGCTGCGGCGGACGGCGGCAGGCTCTTGCCGCTGACATGGGAAAAACCGACGCCGCCGCGCTCGAATACGTTGCCTTCCTCGAGTATGCGCGAACTGCCGCCGCCCGCGATGCTGCTCACTCCTTCCGGGCGCTCCCAGCCATCGACGATGAATTGCTTGCCGTCGACTTGCTCCAGCGCGGCAATGATGCGCGCCTGGAGGTCGAGTAAATAGGTTTTGACGGCAGATGGGGAGGGAGGCGGTTGAATCACGGCGTATAGGACAAATAAGAATAGGCGGAATTGTACCCCGTGCCTTTACCATTCCGCCCGATAATGCCGCTCGCCTCCCCTTTGGTTGTCAAATTACTCAAACTCGACAGACTTGATGCTGATTGCGAGTTTTCTCGTGTCGTCGTTCAGGCCAAGTTTCTTTGGAGATACCGCATCAGGCAGCCTGAAACGCAGATGAATCAGCCCCGCCGGCCTCGTGGGGATCTCAAATTCGAGGGTTTTCGACTCGCCCTCCGCTACGTACTTAAACTCTTTCGGTTTCGCGCCGTTCAAGGAAACCAATAGGTGTTGGGAATGTCCGCGAAATGCGAAAGCGGTTGTAGCAACGCGCATCCGGGTCGGCGTTCCATTTCCGCCGCCTGAAAGGAAGCAGGTGAATGACGCCTCGGTGCCATCGGTCCATCTGCCATGATGCTCCGCCGTACTGAAACCCTTTATGGCGGACGGAGGCAAGCCGTGGGGGTTGGAAAAGTCGAGATAACGAGGGCAGGGAACCATGATTGCGACGGCTTCGGGTTCAGTCAGCGCGATGTAGATCGGAGAGGTTGGGGGCGGAAGCGCGGCGAGCCGGCCCACCAGCAACTCGTTCACCTTTTCTTCGGAATAGGGACATTCCGTGCCATTCACCTTGCGCCGACCTGAGCCGGGGAATACGAGAATTTTCCTGCAGCCGGGACCGACAATCGCGACCGCGTGGGTCAGGGCCGATATTTCGCCCATGCCGCCATATCTTTCAGCAAATATCTCGGCAGGGGGGTCATAAAGAAAAG
>JBBWZW010000393.1:0-8373 GCA_039649305.1 Burkholderiales bacterium | reverse complement strand
TACCACTGATCAATTTCAAAGTCTGGCAAAACACTCGCGACCGTCGGCACCCCTGGGAGCTGTGGCGAGGGTTTCCTGGTTGTCACAGCAATTGCTTTTGCCTTGCCGCTTGTGAGTGCTGAATGCGCCGACAAGATGGAGGTAAAGCCCAAATCGGTCTCGCCACTCATGAGCGAGGCAACTGCCGGTGCCGATCCTTTGTAGGGTATGTTCACGAGAGGTACGTTGGCACGCTGCGCAAACAGGACCGATGCCAGATGGCTTGTTGTGCCGCTGCCGTTGGAAGCACTGTTCAGGCCTGACTTGTTTTTACGTGCAAACTCAATGAATTCGGCCAGGTTCTTTGCCGGCACGTTCTTGCTGACGACGAGGGCCAAGGGCACCGACGCAAGTTGCGTCACACCGACGAGATCCTTGCGCAAGTCATACCCGAGCTTGGGGTACAGACTGACGTTAACTGCAATGGACGCTGTCGTGACAAGGAGCGTGTAGCCGTCGGCAGTGGATCTGGCCACGTCCTCCGCAGCGATGTTGCCAGCCGCTCCGGTCTTGTTCTCCACGACGAAGGATTGGCCCAGGGTTTCGGTCAGTCGCTTGCTGATGATGCGGCCCAGGATATCGCCACCACCGCCGGGCGCAAATGCCACCACGAGACGCACAGAACGCGAAGGATAAGCTGGATCAGCCAGCTTGGCAGGCGACTGCGCAAGGGCAATATGGGAGCTAAACAAACCGAGTGAAAAAAGGACAAAAGCGCGCTTTGAAATTGGCATAGATATCTTTCGGGATATTGGCTTCAACGGGGTTTCAAACCCGCATGCGGAAGAGATTCCGGGCGAAGCATTTTTTTCTGATCTGAAGCAAGGATGCTCTGGTTGGGTACAAATGGCGGAACACGTGCCCGTAGCCGGAGGCGCCGGTACGACTGAGGCAATACGACGGCGCAAGAGTGCCGGCCAGCGGCGCGCTTGCTGCATCATGACCGACGCTCCGACGATGCCGCGGGTTCAGCTACGAGAAGATTGGTCAGCTTGCGCATGTCATCCAGGCGATCCAGCTCACGCACCAATTCGATAACCGCGATGGCACGGTTAGCGCCAAGCACCGGCGCAGAGAGCGCGTAAAACTTGTTGTCCACGTCAAGATCGCTCATCGGGCGATTGACATCGCCGAGCGGCGCGTCGATGAAGATGCGGTGTTCCGCGCCACCACGCATGTGCGCAATGAGCTCGACCGGACGGCCATTCGGGTATTGCCGCTCCAGCTCATCGCTCGCCATTACTTCAATACGCCCCATGAGAGCACGTACATCCTCGTCGGCCCAGCGATCTTGCTCGAACTGCCCTGCATCCAGCCGCCCGTCCAGCAGCGCCAGCGCCACGCAGCACGGCATGCTATGGTCCGCAGTTTCGCGGTTTTCGGGATGGTACTTGGCGGCGTCCGCGGTGCGTTTGCGTGTCAGGGCGTGTACTTTAATAACTATTTTTTCGATGCCAGACATGCTCCCTTCCAGCCTGGCCCTCAATTCAAGTGCAGCCTCAACCGGAGACTGCAGGGTGTATTGCACCGGGAACCGCTTGAGGCTAACGCGTTGCACCATTCCTGTACCAGGCGACAAATCGAGTGTCTCTGTCAGCGATGCGGCGCTCTTGTCGCCAAAGCCGGCCCATAGATTCTCCAAAGCTTCGAGCGGTCCGGTAAACCCCTGCATGGCCAGGCGTGTCGAGAACACGGCCTCGCTCGCCGGAAGCGAATAGCCGACTGCCTTGGCCATGCTGAGGCGCCCACTTGAGAGTGCTCCCAGGGTCAGGTGGCGAAAGCCACCTAGTGCCGCCGCATGCGCCAATTGCGCCCGAGGCAGGTCCCACACTTTTCCGATCACCAGTGGTGCGACAAACCCCGCAGCGCTCACATGATGCATGCCGGTACCGTGGAAAGTGAACGCATCGGCGAGCCGGACCTGTACTTCAAAGCCGGCCGCGACTGCCTCGATCAAATGCCGTCCTTGCCGGCCTGCGGCTTCCACGCACGCAAGCGCCAAGGGAATGTTTTCGCTCGGATGGCAGACGTCCATTGACCAATAGACGTCCATAAAATCCAGGTAACGGGCCAGCGCGCCATTAACGAGAATCGCACTTTCAAGCGAGGTCTTGCATCCGCTACCGATGAGTGTTGCGGTGTCGCTCGCTGATGCCGGCGGACGCAACATGGTCTCGAGCATTGCGGCAGGCTTGCAGCCCACAGCGCCAATGGCGCATCCCAACGTGTCCAATACCAGTCGCTTGATGGCGCTGACATCTTCTTGCGGCATGTTCTCGTATCGGATGTTCGATACGAGATCCGCCAACCCCTCCACGAGGGCGGGGCTTGATGACTTTTCTTTCACGGCCTGCACTGATAAAACTCCTCTTGAGATAAAGGCACGGCACTCGTTGCGTGCATTGAGATACTGCATATGTGGTGCCGCATTGTAAATATTAGTTGTGGACCACTCCAGTTAGTAATACCCTGCCTTTTTGATCAGTTTTGCCTATGAAACGATTCTCGATTGCGCAACTGGAAGCATTTTTGGCGATATGCAGGCTCGGCACGTTTCGAGCAGCCGCCGAACATCTCAATGTGACCCAACCATCGATCTCTCTGCGGATCTCCGAACTCGAGTCAGCACTTGGCGTTAAATTGTTCGGCAAGCGAGGCCGCACCATTGCGTTAAGCCCTGAAGGCGTAATCATGCGGCGGTACGCCGAGCGCGGTTTAGGGCTCTTTGATGAGATGGAGGAAATGCTGCGGAGCGCAGACCCTCTGGGTGGCTTGCTACGCCTTGGCGCAGTCGATACTGTGGCAATGACTTGTCTTCCGGAGGTGGTTCGGGCGCTGGAAGCGGCTTACCCGCAACTCAAGATCGAGCTCACGATCTCCAGTAATCATGGATTACTGGAATTGCTCGACCAAAACAAGCTCGACATCGTGTTTGTTCTGGAACCGCATTTACGACGAAATCTTTGGTCGGAGTTACTGGGGCAAGTCGATATCGCGTGGCTTGGCAGTGCCGACAAGCAGATTGGAAAGGACATCCTGCATCCCAAGGACCTCGTTCGGGAGCATATCCTCATTCGAACACCGCCTTCACGCCTGAACGAGATCGTTTCCAACTGGTTCTCCAGCGAAAAAGTGCCGGCGCCGCAATTCAACTTGTGCACCAACATCGCCGTCATCGCCCGGTTCGTCATCAGCGGTCTGGCCATCAGTGTGCTCCCTGTATGCGTAGTGCAGCGGGAACTGGACGCCGGACTCGTCGTGCGCTATCGCCAGCATCCGGAATTGAAGCCGCTCAGCTTGTACGCCGCGGGTCAGATCGCGTCACGCAGTGCCAGCACTGACGCTATCGTCGGAACGATGCGGCAGGTACTTGATCAGGCTGGAATATTCTGCTCGTAATGGCCTGGTCCAATACCGCAATGTGCTGGAGCGACATGGCGGCAACGACTATTGAGCATCTCGACGACAACCTTCTGGCAGCCGAGCTTCAATTGGCGCCTGCCGACTTGAACGAGATCGAGCAGTGCGCTCCCCTGGCATTTCGGCATTGCGAAAATGGCGGCCACCCTGCTGTCTTCAATAAGTGGAATACCAGGCGGTTTCTTTGCTCCATCGCTCGCAGTCGGCGCCGGCCTCGGCGATAACATCGCCGCCCTGCTTTCGCAAATTGCACCGCACAGTTCCATCATCTTGCTGACGATGGCTGCATACTTGGCCGCGGTCACCCGGGCACCGATGACCTCGTTCATCATCATGATGGAAATGACCGATGGCCACCAAATTCTGCTACCGCTCATGATGGCGTCGATGGTTGCAAGCGGCACCTCCAGACTGATCAGCCCGACGCCGCTCTACCACGCTTTGTTCGAACGATTTTCGCCGCAGCCGTCGCGCGGTGATTGTCGGCCGCCGTAGTAAGACAAGATGATGAGAGATCCTGACAGCTGATGCCAGTGTTTTCCAAATCAGCTCCTGGGCCAGCAGGCCGGGGATCCAGACTTCAAGCCTTGACGAAAATCAACCGAAAATGCGCGATCGTTGAGAGCCAGCAATGTCCAGGTGGAATGATTGACCTACCTTAAGCAGCATGCATTAAGGGGTCATTAGCAACTACAAAACCCCGGCATTACTCCATCAGGGAAAAACATATGCCGCTATTCTCACGTAGAAAATTCCTATCCGTGATGCCTGCCTTACTCGCCGGCTGCGGCGGCGGAGGAGGAGGAGAAACCCCGCAAACGCAAACCACCGGCGGAACACAAACAAATCCATCTGCTTCCCTGCCGCCGGTTACCATACCGGAGCCCGGTCACCCTACACCGCCTCCGGTGCAAGACCGCAATGTGATCCAGCTGGAAAACGCAAAGACTGCGCAGGATGGTGTCACATCGCGCTGGTACATCGAGAGCCTCGACTATGCAAGCAACCGCGAAATCGAAGGCTATGCGTCGTCGACGAGTGTGCGGCGTGGAGAGTCGATACAGCTTTTCGTTAACACCGCTGAGCCGTCCTACTCCATTTCCATCTATAGAATCGGCTGGTACGGTGGCCAGGGCGGACGCCTCATGGCCGGCCCGATACGCCGCGACGGGATCCGACAGCCGGCCCCGACAAAGACCGCCGACACGCGTCTGGTTGAATGCAATTGGACTGACCCGTACGTTTTGTCAATTCCGAAAAATGATGAAGATCCAACTGACTGGGCGAGCGGGTTTTACCTTGCAAAACTGACCGGGGGCACCAGCGGCAAGCAAAGCTACATCATCTTCGTGGTGCGCGACGACGCACGCGACTCCGCCCTCCTGTTCCAGTCGAGCGTGACCACCTATGCCGCGTATAACAATTGGGGGGGACACAGCTTTTATAGCGTCGACAGTGAAGGCGCAAAGGAGGCATACAAAGTGTCTTTCAATCGTCCCTACCGGAACCCGCAGCAGCCGTCACAGGGTAAAGGCGCTGGTGATTTCTTCAGCTGGGAACTGCATATGCTTCGTTTCGTTGAGCGTGAAGGTTACGATGTGACATACACCACCAACATCTCCGTTCACCTTGCGCCCGAATCTCTGGAGAAGCATCGCGGATTCCTCTCGGTGGGACACGACGAATACTGGACCGGGAAAATGTTTGACGCGATGGAACATGCGCGGGACAAAGGTGTCAACCTGGGATTTTTTGGCGCCAACATGGGGTATTGGCAGGTCCGTCTCGAGCCAAGCACAACAGGGCAATCAAATCGCACGGTTGTCGGCTACAAATATGCGAGGTGGGACGACCCGAATTATTACAGCGACCCGGGCTCCACCACCTACCACTGGCGAGAGAAGCAGTACCCCGCGATCAATCGTCCGGAAGCGACATTGATAGGCGTGATGTACGACTACAACTCGGTGGACCTCGATATGGTGATGTCGGATTGCTCGAGCTGGATCTGCGAAGGAACAGGCCTTCGAAACGGCGCCGTTTTGAAGGGAATGCTTGGCTATGAGGTGGACCGGGTTGATCCGGTTTATTCACCCGCGAATATCCAGATCCTGGCATCCTCGCCTTACCAAGTCTGCGTTGACGAAGGTTGTCCTCGACGCGAGACCCGTTACGCCAACATGACCTTCTATACCGCTGCGAGCGGCGCAGGAGTGTTTGCGACCGGGACCATGCAGTGGAATTGGGGGTTGGACGACTTCGGGCCGTGGGGCGACCGGGTGAATCCGGCAGTACAGCGAATGACGCGGAATGTGCTGGATCACTTCGTTGAAAACTAGCAAGCGGCCACGCCTGCTCACTCCCTTCCTACACCAGCCACCGCGTTCCGGGTTACGCGAAGGCCATGTTCAGCGGTCTGAAAAAAAAGCCCACTGTAAAAGTGGGCTTTAAATCTTTAAAACGGACGATAACGATAACGAGGTGGCCGACTTGCGTCAGTGTATTTGCTGCCCCGACGTTCCGAACTGGGCTCCGGTCTGGTCCTTGCCTTGCGCTGCCGTCCTCGACAAATCGTCTTTGACGCGCTCGGCTTCTTCCTTTGCTACCTGCGCGACTCGCTGTGCCGATTGCTTTACGACCTCGGCCTGTTCAAGCGCGGTTTCCTTGACGCGTCCGACCAAATCATCGCGCGTGCCACCCATCAGCTCATTCTCGCGACGTGTGTTCGGCAATGCGGCGCCCAATGCTGCGCCAATCGCAATGCCGATTGCACCGACGAGCAGGGGCTGCTCTTCGACCAGATCGACGACACGGTCTTTCGCACGGTAGTATTCCGTTCGCGACCGCTGACCCATCTCGCTCACGCGGGCCTGTGCACTCTCGGTCGAGGACTGAAGCCGTGAACGTGCGCTCTGGCTTGCCTGTTGCGCGCGCTCGCTCAACCCGGAAACCGTGTCGCTTACGCGCTGCCCGACCTCACTGGCCTTATCCCTCAGGTCATGTGCCGCCTCGGTCGTCTTCGACGCCGCCCGCTGCAACATCCCCTCGCGTGAACTATAGCCACCTCGGGTCGATGACATATATTCCTGGTCCATGTCATAGCCTGCGTCGGCGCCCGGATAGAAAGTCGTACGGCGCGCTTCATACGGATACTGCGCGCGTGCGTGGCTGCCCTGGCGGCCCGCTGCCATCAGCCAGGCAATGCCAAGGCCGACCATTGCAACCGGTATAGGGTTCGCTCTTACGGTATTAACGAGGGCAGTGCTGAATGCACCGGGTTTGGTGTGAAGGGCGTAGTCGACGGCCTGCTCCATCAACTCACTGGGATTAAGCTTGTACTGGAGCGCGTCAATAGTCGAACTCATATCGGCGCGAGTACGCTCGATGTCGCTCTCGATTTCTTCCGGGCTGCGGTTGTCTGCATGTTCTCTCATTGCATTTTCTCCTCAATGACCATTTTGTCCCGCCTCAGCGAGTCCATCGTTTTCTGCGGCATCAGATTGTCCGCCGTGAGTTTTGCGCTTCCTCCTTTAAGCATTCCATAACCGACCGCCGCTACAACGAGACCAACGAGCAGCGGTGCCAGCCATGGAGCCACCTCTTCAGGAAGCACCATTGCGACGCCATTCACTACCGCCTGCAAGATGATGAACAGGCCCGCCAGCAGGACGGCGGCGCCAACTGCGACCGATGTCAGGGCGACTTGCGCACCCGTTATCTTGGTCGCCATCTCGGCGCGTGCAAGGGCGATTTCCTGGCGGACCAGGTCGACCGTGTCGCGGGTCAGGTCGGACAGCAGCGACCCCAGCGACTTGTCAGTCTTATCGATCATCATAGGGTGGTCCCTCCGGAGTTCGATCCGCTCAACGGTGACGGCGTGGTGCCGACGCTAGTGGCTCCAGGCACGGTACCCGAGGTACTGCCCGTGGTGCTGTCTCTCATGCCTGTAGCGGAAGCGGTACCCATACCTGTGGAACCGCTGTCATTACGCATGGTCGGATAGCGCTCACCCTCCATCGATGAACCTCTCTGGCTCTCTGACATCCCCATGTAACCGGCGCGACGCTCGGAAGAACTCTTCAAGAACCGGGCTAGCAGAAATCCGGCTACGACCGTCCCGGCGAAGACAGCAACTGGCGAACGGCGCGCGAGGGTCTGCGCGTCGTGTATCAGCGTATCGAGATCCTTCTCGCGAAGCCGACTGCCAAATGATTCAATCTGGTCGGCGGCCAGGCCGACATATCTCGCCACCTGCGCCTGACCGTCTCCCTGCAGATGGTCAGCGGTACTCCGGAACGCGTGAGCGACCGAGTTGACCTGTTCCGCAGCATTGTCCTTCTGCTGTTCGAACACAGTGCGGCCCTTCTCCTTCGCGCGGAGCGCCATGTCGCCTGCATACTGCTTGGCCTCGCTGGCAAGGCGCGCACCGCTTTGCTTTACACTCTCCGTTGCCGAAGCGCTGCCTGACATGCCGTTGCCACCGGTCCCATCGCCCATACCGCTGTTGCTTCCAGCCGCACTGCCGGTTGAACCGGTACCGCTTCCGCCGTATGAGGTTCCGCTTTTCCAATCGTCTTTTTGGTCTGCCATTGCTATTACTCCTAGTTAATGAATCACATCGGTGGTTTATTGGCTGCAAGTCCCGACCGTCTGCATTTCTTGTAGACTGACTGCAAACGCTTGCACCTTCTAAAGATGTTAGAAATGCAAGTCTTGGTTAAGTTCATTACTATTCGAGAATCTTGATTGATGTTTGCCAATGCGAGAGGTACCTTGCGGACCTTTTTGATGACGAACGGAATTCTTCTTGCGCCCAAGGCCTCCAATGGGATGGCGACACACCTCACGGCAGCAACCAGGACTTGCTCACTTCCCTGATTGACATACGCAACAGAAGACCTCATTCTCTAGACC
>JBBWZW010000373.1:0-3409 GCA_039649305.1 Burkholderiales bacterium | reverse complement strand
GTCGCGCCGGTGCTTGTGGAAGTGTCAAGGATCAAGGGGAAAGTGACTGTCACCGCAAGGCCACCTTCAGGGGCGTCGCCGAGCTCCAACATGGCCGCGTGCCGGTCCGCAATGGCTTTGACGATGGCGAGACCGAGTCCGCTACCACTCGGACTGGTGCCCGAAATCCGATAAAACCGGTCGAACACGCGCGCCCTCTCCTCCGCCGGTATGCCGGCCCCGGAATCCCGCACCGCCACTGAGACGGTGGAACCCCGCACCGCAAGCTCAAGCCTTACTGTTCCGTATTCCGGCGCATAACGGACTGCGTTGTCCAGCAGATTACGGATCATCACGCGCAAACCTTCTGAATCTCCGAGGATATCGGCATCTGTCAACGTACCGCAGTCGAGGTCGATGTGTCGCGATGCGGCGATTGCGGCAATATCGCTGATGGCCAGTTCCACACAGGCAGGCAAGGAAACCTGCACCAGGTCGGGGGTCTGTGACAACGGATCCTGCCGGGCCAGCGCAAGCAATTGTTCCATCAACCGGGATGCCCTGTCGACTCCGCCATGCAAGCGACCGATGGCCTGCTCGCGCGCCTTTTCATCCTTCGCGCGGGCCAGCGTCTGGGTTTGCAGTTTGAGCGCGGTCAGCGGCGAACGCAATTCATGAGCGGCGTCGGCCACAAAGCGCTGCTGGGATTGCAATGTGCTGGCCATACGTGCGAGCAAGGAGTTCAGCTCCGCAACGAGCACGGACACTTCGCGCGGAACTCCTTCGTCGGAGACGGGAGCAAGAGAGTCGGCATTACGGTTGGCCAGGTCACGGCCGATCCGGTTGAGCGGTGACAGCGCCGACGTGACCACCCACCATGCCGCGACGAATAATAGTAGCGATACGAAAACCGCTGGCCACAGCGCACCAAACGCGAGCGACATCGCCCGCTCCCGCCGGGCATCCATTTTCTGCGCGACCTGGATCACGCGTTTGTCGTTCTTTGCGGCGTACACACGCCAATCGCCATTGTCGAGTGTCACCGTCGAATATCCGAGAGGCGACTGATCGGGCAGATAGCGATAGCTGCGCGGTTGATAAACACGCACCCCGCCTTCGGTCCAGACCTGGATGACGAATTCAAAACTGTTGGCGCCCGCCTCGGGCAACGCGTGCCATTGGGTTTGCCCGAGCGCGCTGTCCTGCAGGGCCAGCGCCATTTGCTGCATGTGGTAGTCGAACAGTTTGTCCGCTTCCTGCGTGGCCGCGCGCAACGATGCGAAGAACTGTATTGCGGTGGCCGCCATGATGGCGGCGCCCAGCCATAAGATCAGGCGTATCCGGAGTGAACGCATCATGTTTTTTCCACCATGTAGCCGAGCCCGCGCACGTTGATGATGAGCTGCGGCCCGAGTTTCTTGCGCAGGCCGTGGATGTAAACCTCGACCGCGTTGCTCTCAACTTCACCCGACCATCCGTACAGGCGTTCCTCGAGCTGGCCGCGGGACAGGATGGCGCCCGGCCGGGCGACCAGCGCCTCGAGTATCGCCCATTCACGCGAGGACAACATGATCTGCCTGTTCGCGACCGTGACCTGCCGCGTGGAGGAATTGATCTCCACCTCGCCTAGGCGGTAGACCGGCTCCACGCTGCCGCGCGCCCTTCGGATGAGCGCATGCAATCGTGCGATCAGTTCTTCCAGGTCAAATGGCTTGATCAGGTAGTCGTCGGCGCCACCTTTCAGGCCGAGCACCCGCTGCGATACGGTATCGCGGGCAGTCACAGCGATCACCGGTACGCTGTTGCCGCGTGCGCGCAAATCCCGCAGGACATCGATCCCGTCTTTCTTCGGCAGGCCGAGATCGAGCAGTACTGCGTCATAGGTATTTGTCATCAGGGCGGTTTCCGCTTGCAGGCCATCGGTCACCCAATCCACCGCAATCCCTTCGCCATCCAGCGCAATCTGGATGTTCTCGCCGATCATCGCGTCGTCTTCTGCCAGGAGTACTTTCATTATCTAAATGCCTACGTTACCGGGCGGCCGTTTCCGGACGTCCATTTTCTGACGGCGGACAAGTCCGACTCGCATTACGACCGGTATTATGAAATGATGAGTGCTGGTTGTCATGGTGAATCCGGAATCTCAGGCGAATCTTAAGGCGGGACTCATCAGGCACGCTGCATGTACGGGGCGACGGACAAACGCGCGTCCAACGATAGGGAGAGATCATGACTTTCCTCTGGCCGGAAATGCTGTCGCTGCTGCTTCTGGCGCCCGCTCTGGCGGCGGCGTATGTCGTGCTGCTGTGCCGGAGGAAGAAGCATGCGTTGCGCTACGCCAGCCTGGCCCTTGTCAAAGAAGCGATGGGCGCCTCGCAGCATGTGCGTCGCCACCTCCCTCCGCTATTGTTCCTGTTTGCGCTGACCTTGATGATTATCGCCATCGCCCGACCTGCGGCGGTAGTGACGCTGGCGTCGCAACACAAGACCGTTATCCTTGCAGTCGATGTCTCGGTCAGCATGCGCGCCGATGATGTGGCGCCGAGCCGCATCGAGGCAGCAAAGGCTTCGGTGCGACGCTTCGTAGGCGAACAGCCGCGCACTACCAGCGTGGGCATTGTTTCGTTTGCCGGGGCCGCCGCACTGGTGCGCGCACCTACGCGTAATCGCGAAGAGATCCTGTCCGCGCTGAATGCGCTCGAACTGCAGATGGGTACCGCAGTCGGCAGCGGGATCCTGGAATCCCTGAGAACGATATTCCCGGATATCAAGTTCGAGCTACCCTCGCGCAATTCTTTTTTGGGTCGTCCTTCGTCCGGCGCTTCGCTGGACCGCACGCCAAAACCGCAAACGCCTGCGCCGCCCCCCGTGCCGGCCGGGTCTTACGGGTCTGCGGTGATCATTCTGCTCACGGACGGCCAGTCCACCACCGGCCCTGATCCGATCGCGGCCGCCCGGCTCGCCGCCGACCGTGGCGTGCGTGTTTACACTGTGGGAATAGGCACACCCAGTGGGGAAATCATGGTTGGCGAAGGTTGGACCATGCGCGTGCGGCTCGATGAAGAATCGCTTAAACGCATCGCGGCTGAAACCAAAGGCGAGTATTTCTATGCGGATAATGCGGCGGATCTGACGAAGATTTACAACACGCTTAATTCCAAACTGGTTTTGGAGAAGAAGGAGACTGAGGTGTCGGCGTTGTTCATCGCGGCGGCGCTCTTGCTGGCCGTGCTCTCGGCGGCGCTTTCGGTGCACTGGGCTAGTCGGCTGGATTGACGCCTCGGACGATAAGCCTGCCACTTGGGCGCCGCGCAGGGATAAGTTGGGCAATTTGGCGGCCGTCGCGGGATGCGGTGCAAGGCGTGAGGAGGAGTCATAGCGAGCTATGGCGACGACGAGCAACGCAGCAACGCGCCCGCTACGGCCAGCA
>JBBWZW010000358.1:0-3635 GCA_039649305.1 Burkholderiales bacterium | reverse complement strand
GGTGAGGCTGCAATCGAATTGCATCGAACCGAAACGGCGAGCTATCGGCAAAATATCTGTTCGGGGATGCCCGCGCTGTGGGTCGTTTTGCGGCCGAAGGCTGCGACTTCTGCCAGCCCTGCATTCGACATCCTCACCGTAACGGCCGACCCCTCGGAGGGCGAGGCTTTGACCGATGCCGGAAACAATCTGGTCGCGACCGTACCGATGCCCGCAGCGATTATCGAGACAATCGACAGTTTTATCGCCGAGCACCACGTTGAAAGGCCCTTCAACAAGCGGCAACGGGACCGAGGCGAGCCGCGGATGCCTGGCCACCGCGGCGACAGGGAGAACAGCAAATGACCCGGTCAGAAAAGATCATGTCGCGCTGGTCGCGGATGAAGCAAGAATCCGCCAGGCACGCAGAGCCCGACGGTTCATCCTCGGAACCCAAACCGACCGACGCGGGGCCCGGCGCTTTGGATGGAGCAACGATTGCGACGCCGGCAACAGACTCGCCAACCTCTCCGACCTTCGATCCAGCAACCTTGCCGCCGCTTCAATCGATCACCGTCGGCACCGACATCCGATCATTTCTGGCATCAAATGTCCCGGTCGAACTTACAAACGCTGCGCTACGTCGGGCCTGGGTGACCGATCCGGCAATTCGCGACTTCATCGGGATCGCAGAGAGCCAATGGGATTTCAACGACCCAACCGCGATGCCCGGCTTTGGACCGCTGCCGGCCGGCAACGATGTCGCAGGTCTTGTCGCTCTCGGAAAAACGGAGCAGGCCTGCGGAGTGGCGAGCGAAGGTGTTCGCGCCGAGGCAATCTCAGCCACACGTCAGGTCGATGAGATTGATCAAGCACGAGCGCGGGAATATTCGTTGCTCGCAGCATTGCTGTCGCATAGTCCTGATGCCCAGATGATTGAGCATCTAGCCTGCTTAAGCGGCGATGATACTACGCCGTTGGGCGCTGCGCACGGGGCACTCAGTGCTGCAGCCGCGCGCGTGAACCCAGAACAGATCGAGCGCGAATATCTCGATCTCTTCATCGGACTTGGGCGCGGCGAACTTTTCCCCTACGCATCATATTATCTGACAGGTTATCTCTATGGGCGCCCGCTCGCCCGGCTCCGCGAAACCCTGAAGCAAATTGGCCTTGAGAGGACTGAGGGGCAATCGGAACCCGAGGATCACGCTGCGGTACTTTTCGAAATCATGGCTGGCCTTGCCAGTGGCCAGATCATTGCTCCCCGTGGAACGGACCTCAACATCTTCGAGGCACATCTTAAGCCGTGGATCGGACGTTTTTTTTCGGATCTCGAGCGCACCGAGTCTGCGACATTTTACAGCTGCGTCGGAACGCTTGGCCGCATTTTCATGGAAATCGAAACCGAGGCATTCTCGCTTTCGAGATAGGCGACCATCCGCAGCGCGTGCCTCCGTGACGGACCGGGACGGATCGAAGCGTTTTCCGCATCGACCTCGCCCGGCCGCGAGACGTGTCTTCGCCAGAATTCAATAGTTTGCGGCGCGATATGGCGTGCATCACGTACCTTCGCGAACGTGAACCTGCATAATTAGATGGCGGATTTACTGGCGCTGCCCAAAGAGACGCCATGAGGTCTGACGGCTTTTAAGCTGCCGTCATAAACATCATGATAAGATTGGATTTTTACGATCGATCTGGTGGCATACGAGTGGCATACAAGTTGCTTTTATCAAGCAATGCAGCCCATTCCTGTCCAATTGAGTGTTCGGAACGTCAAGAAGTCCTTCTTCGGCAAGGCCGGCGAGGTCCGAGTGCTCGACGACCTCAGCTTCACCATCAACGAGCGCGACTTCGTCAGCATCATCGGGCCCAGCGGCTGCGGCAAAACCACAATCTTCAACGTCATAGCCGGCCTGATCGAACCCGATTCCGGCGCCATGCATTATCGCGGCGAGGAAATCGAAAGCCTGCGCGGCCGCGTCGGTTACATGATGCAGAAAGATCTTCTGTTTCCGTGGCGCACGGTACTCGGCAATGTCCTGCTCGGTCTGGAGACACGCGGTGTCGATCGCGATGAGGCTGAAGGGAAGGCCCGCGAATACCTCAAAGGGTTCGGCCTGGCTGGCTTCGAGAATGCCTATCCGAAAACATTGTCCGGCGGGATGCGACAGCGCGTGGCGTTGATCCGCACACTCATTATGGATCCGGACATCCTGTTGCTCGATGAGCCATTTTCTGCGCTGGACTACCAAACCCGCCTCTATCTCGAGGGTGTCCTGAAGGACGCCGTGGAGACCTACCACAAGACCGTCATTCTGGTGACGCACGACATCGATGAGGCGGTCGCGCTGTCGAAGCGCGTCGTCGTGCTCAGCGGGCGTCCCGCCCGTGTGAAGATCGTGCACGACATCGATATCTGCGCGCCCTCACCGATCGCGGCCCGCAGCGACGCCCGGTTCTCGGGCTACTTTCATTCGCTCTGCGCCGAACTCGACATCCAGACCGAGAAAACAGCTTGACCATTACGATGCCTGAAGCAGCTGCCCTGCAAAAGCGGAAAGCGCGCCGCAGTGGACGACGCGTGACGTTCGACACCACGCTCGGCCGCGCGATGCTACAAATGGCGGCCGTGGTGTCGTTCTTCGCCCTGTGGGAGATCGGTATCCGTGCCGGATGGATTTCTGCCTTTTTAGTGGGATCGCCGACCGGTATTTTCAGTCTTGCGTACAGGATGATCCTGAGCGGCGAGCTGCTCTCGGACACATGGTACACATTGTTCGAGGCCATTCTCGGATTTATCATTGGCACCATTTTCGGATCATTGCTGGGACTGGCGCTCTGGTACTCGGTATTTGTCGCGCGGCTGGTCGAACCTTTCATCGTCGCCATCAATAGCGTGCCGAAGATTGCGCTGGCGCCGATCGTTGTCCTGTGGTTCGGCACCGGGCTGGTTTCCAAAGTCGCATTGTCGGTATCGCTGACCGCCATCGTGGCGCTGATTGCCGCCTACCAGGCGGCAAAGGACGCCGACGTCGACCTCCAGTCGCTGCTGATCTCGATGGGCGCTGACAAACATCAGGTCTTCTTCAAAGCGGTGGTGCCGTCGACGTTGCCTTCGATCATCGCGACCTTCCGGATCAATGTCGGTTTCGGACTGGTCGGCGCTGTGGTGGGCGAATTCATTTCATCGCAGCGCGGGCTTGGCCACCTGATCTACACCGCTTCTAGTCTGTACGATCTCAACACGGTCTGGGTCGGCCTGTTCACCCTGATGATCATGGGATTCATCCTCTATTACGTGATTGACATTATCGAGCGGGCAAGTCTGCCCTGGAAGCAGTCAACCACCACGCATCAGGTTCAGGTTTGAAGTCCAATGACGAACATATGGAGACGTCAAATGTCGTTGCTCACGCGTATTGCCCGCGCAACCGCGCTTATCTCGATCCTGCTAGCCACGCCGGCGCTCGCCGAAAACAAAAAGGCCACGCTGTCTCAGGCGTTCCAATCTATGTTGTATCTCCCACTCTACGTCGCGATCGACGAGGGGTTTTTCACCCAGCAGGGCCTCGACCTCACTAAGGAGACCGCTGGCGCGCCAACCGTCGCGCTCTCGGCCGTCATTTCCGGAAGCGCGCAGTTTTCGATCCACG
>JBBWZW010000320.1:0-4799 GCA_039649305.1 Burkholderiales bacterium | reverse complement strand
GGATTGTGGTGCTGAACCATGGGCGGATTGCGGAAGCGGGACGGCATGAGACGCTGATGGGGATTGAGGGAGGGATTTATCAGCGGTTGTATTTGCTGCAGCAGTTGGAGCAGCCGGATTCGTAGGTTGGGATGAAATCCCAACACTCTTCACTTCGCATAACCGCCGACCCGGTTTCGAGCGGTGAATGTTGGGATTGGCATCCCAACCTACGCCTGCTACTTCGACGGGAGTGTCAGTTTTTTTGTGTGCGGGGCCTCGGAGACTTTTCCACGGCGCCGCTCGCTGCCCCATGCGCAGGGCACGAGCGTGCGGCGCGGTGGTAAAGTCGGTCTCATTCTACGCGATCATCGTGTGAATCGATCGTCAAACAGAATCGCAAATTGATTCATCGCGGTTTTCCAGCTATACGAAGCGCGGCTCCAATCGGCAGTGATGTTGCGCAGCGCGAGCCAGATCAACTTGGTCGCGGCGTCGTCGGTGGGGAAGTGCCCGCGCGTCTTGAGGATCTTACGTAGCCTGGCGTTGACGCTCTCAATGGCGTTGGTCGTGTAGATCACACGTCGCACCTCGGGCGGAAAGGCGAAGAACGGGATGACGTGGGTCCATGCTCTTCGCCAGCTGGCCACCACGGTCGGGAACTTCTTTCCCCACGGCCCAGCTTCAAAGACGTCCAGTTCGGCCTGTGCCGCGTCTGCACTCGCTGCCGTATAGATCGGCCTGATTGCCGCTGCAAGGGGCTTGCGGTCCTTCCAGCTGGCATAGTCCAAGCTGTTGCGGATCAGGTGCACGATGCACGTCTGTAATGTCGTGGCCGGGTACACCGCTCCCAACGCTTCGGGCATGCCCTTCAGTCCGTCCGTGACGGCAATCAGGATGTCGCCGAGGCCGCGAGTCTTGAGGTCGCTGAACACCTTCATCCAGAACTTCGCACCCTCCGTGTTCTCGATCCACAGCCCCAGAATGTCACGCGTACCGTCCGGCAGAACGCCCAGTGCAAGGTAGATTGCCTTGTTGCGCACTACGCCTTCCTCGCGGATCTTGACCCGGAGCGCGTCGAAGAACACCACCGGATACATCGGCTCCAACGGTCGACTCTGCCACGCCGTTACTTCGGCCATGACCGATTCGGTGACGCTGCTGATCAGGTCTGGACTAACATCGACCGCGTACATTTCCTGCAGGTGCGCCTGCACCTCGCGCACCGTCAAGCCACGTGCGTACAGGGCGATGATCTTGTCGTCGAAGCCGGTGAAGCGGCGTTCATGCTTGCCCACGATCTGGGGCTCAAAGGCGCCAAGGCGGTCACGCGGCACCTCAATGCGCAGCGGGCCATCGTCAGTCAGGACGGTCTTGCCGCTGCTGCCGTTGCGATGGTTGGCCGATCCGGCAGGCTTCTCGCCGCCAGGTGCATAGCCGAGGTGATGTGTCATTTCCGCGCCTAGCGCTCGTTCGATAATGGCCTTTTTGAATTGCCTCATCATGGCTTCGACCGACTCGGCCGTCATCGGGCCGGTCACTAACTGGTCTAGCAGCTCTGACGGAATCGCGCGTAATGTAGCGTCAACTGTACTGTCGTTCTTTTTCTTGCTTGGCATTCATGGTCCTTTTAATTGCTGACATGATATGCCCTACACACAGAATTTCTGACAGGCTCACGAGCAACGCCGCAACGTGCCCGCTACGGCCAGCAAAATTGGCCAACTTATTCCTGCGCGGTGCCTAAGCGTGTAAGACATCGTAACAAACTTGGACGTGTTGATCATAAGTTGCGATATTGATCACGTCTCCTCTAACTCTCCTCAGATATAGGGTTCGGCCCGCCACAAAGTGAGCGGGCATTTTTTTGCCTTGATTTTAATCAAGCGGAAAATTTCCCTGCCGATCAGGAGCATAGGTGTGCTTCACCACCCTTATCCACAGATTTAGTCACAGCCGCTGTGGGTAAGCGCTTTGTCGAATGGAAGCGAAGGCCGTCGATCAGGCCTCGTTCGCATCGTGAAGCGTAAGGAGAGAAGGATGGCCGAAGGCGTAGGGTGCGTCACACGCACCATCTCACCTTGCGTTGCCGATATCGTCGTTTTGCGGGCAACCGTTGGTGCGTGTGACGCAGCTTGCGAATACCCGGGGGACATCATGGGCCGATTCGATGTCGAACGCAGCGAATTGAAGCGCACAAAAGAAAAGGCCCAGTCAGATGACTGGGCCTTGAATTCCTGGCTCCCCGACCTGGACTCGAACCAGGGACCTGCGGATTAACAGTCCGTCGCTCTACCAGCTGAGCTATCAGGGAACAGAGCCGCTATTATAGGCGGATTAGTTTGCGTTTGTCAAAATTATGATCGGATTTTTCACCGTTTTACGAGTGAGGCTTAGGCCTCACCCGCGCATCAAGATCAGAGCACTTTTGCAATCGCAGCGACGACGGTATCGATGTTGCGCGAGTTCAGTGCGGCAACACAGATGCGGCCGGTATCGATCGCATAAATCGAGAACTCGTCGCGCAGGCGACCGACCTGTTCCTTGGTCAGGCCCGAGTACGAGAACATGCCGCGCTGCTGGATCACGAAGTCGAAGTTGTGGTTCGGCGCCCTCTCCTTCAGCTTCTTCACCAGTTCCTGCCGCGTTTCACGAATGCGCACGCGCATGCCAGCGAGTTCGTCTTCCCACATCTTGCGCAGCTCTGGCGCTGACAGAGCGGTTGCCACAACCTGTCCGCCGTGGATCGGCGGGTTGGAGTAGTTGGTGCGGACCACTCGCTTCAACTGCGACAGCACACGAGCGGCTTCTTCCGCACTGACCGCGACGATGCTCAATGCACCTACGCGCTCACCGTACAGCGAGAACGATTTCGAGAAGGAGTTCGATACGAACAACGGGCCGCCCGCTTCCGTGAACCGGCGCACGACTTTGCCGTCCTCATCGATGCCGTCACCGAAGCCCTGGTACGCCATATCGAGGAAGGGGATCAGGCCACGCTGCGTAACGACCTCGATTACTTGCGTCCACTGCGTATCCGTCAGATCCGCGCCGGTCGGGTTATGGCAGCATGCGTGCAGCAGCACGATTGCGCCCTTGGGCATGTCATTCAGCGCTTTCAGCATGCCTGCGAAATTCACGCCGCGCGTTGCCGGGTCGTAGTACGGATAGGCGTTGACGGTGAAGCCGGCGGACTCGAACAGCGCGCGATGGTTTTCCCAGCTTGGATCGCTGATCCAGACCTGAGATTCTGGCGAGAAACGTTTCAGGAAATCAGCGCCCAGCTTCAGGGCGCCCGTGCCGCCAATCGCTTGCACGGTGATGGCGCGCTTCTCTTGCACAACCGCGCTGTCGGCGCCGAACACGAGTTCCTGCACCGCCTTGTCATACATGGCCAGGCCGTCGATCGGCAGGTAGGTGCGCGGTGTTGCCTTTTCCATCAGCTGCGCTTCAGCCTTGCGTACGCATTCCAGCAGAGGCACCTTGCCGTTGTCGTCGTAATAAACACCGACGCCAAGATTGACTTTATTCGGGTTCTTGTCGGCATTGAAAGCTTCGGTAATGCCGAGGATCGGATCGCGCGGCGCCATCTCAATGGCGGTGAACAGGGAGGCAGGATGGGATTGGCTCATCGTGATAACATCAAAAGTTGGCTGCGGAATTCATCTTGCAGCGGGTTGACTATACGGACCAGGTCAAAAGCCGGGCCCCGGCATGCAACCAATCATTTTACCAAAGGTCGAATGCAGATGGCAGATTTATCCCAAGTGAGCAGCTCAATCGACGAAGCAAAAATCGTCACATTCCCGGATTCTCCGTACCGGCTTTATCAGCCGTTTCCTCCGGCCGGCGATCAGCCGGCGGCTATCGACAAACTGGTCGAAGGCATTGAGGACGGCTTGTCATACCAGACACTTCTGGGCGTGACCGGTTCGGGCAAAACCTACACGATGGCCAACACGATCGCGCGGATGGGGCGACCGGCGATCGTTTTCGCGCCGAACAAGACGCTGGCCGCGCAGTTGTACAGCGAATTCCGCGAATTTTTCCCGCATAACGCGGTTGAATATTTCGTCAGCTACTACGACTACTATCAGCCGGAAGCCTACGTTCCGCAGCGCGACTTGTTCATTGAAAAAGATTCATCGATCAACGAGCATATCGAGCAGATGCGCCTGTCCTGCACCAAGTCGTTGATGGAGCGGCGCGACGTGGTGATAGTCGCAACGGTGTCGGCGATATACGGTATCGGTAACCCAAACGAATACCATCAGATGATCCTGACCTTGCGCGCCAAGGACAAGGTGAGTCAACGCGACGTGATCGCGCGCCTGATCCAGATGCAGTACACCCGCAACGAAGTCGATTTCGGTCGCGGCACGTTCCGCGTGCGCGGCGATACCATAGACGTTTTCCCGGCGGAACACGCCGAACTCGCGGTGCGCATCGAAATGTTCGACGACGAGATCGACAGCCTGCAGCTGTTCGACCCGCTGACCGGGCGCGTGCGCCAGAAAATCCCGCGCTTCACCGTCTATCCCGGCTCGCATTATGTGACGCCGCGTTCGACCGTATTACGGGCCATTGAAAGCATCAAGGCGGAACTGCGCGACCGCCTCGAGGAATTCCGCCAGCAGGGCAAGCTGCTGGAAGAGCAGCGCCTCGAGCAGCGCACCCGCTTCGACCTCGAGATGCTGGCCGAAGTCGGCTTCACGAAAGGCATCGAGAACTATTCGCGCCACCTGTCCGGCTCGATGCCGGGCGAACCACCACCGACGCTGATCGACTACCTGCCGAAGGACGCCCTGATGTTCATGGAC
>JBBWZW010000275.1:0-19209 GCA_039649305.1 Burkholderiales bacterium | reverse complement strand
GTATCGACGAAGTAAATTTTCCACCAAGCGTTAGGTATATAGGTGCAATAAATCACAAGGCAATACATTGATGAAAAACATTCGAGCCATTATTCTTGTTTCTTGTCATACAGCTAGCATAAAATGTGCCAAGAGGATATCCCGTGTCGTATCAAAGGTCAGCGCCGACTAGCGAGTAAACTTGCACGGAGAATGCATGGAAATTCCCAACATATCTGCGGCCATTGTTGTATCCCGAGCCCAAAAATCCGTTTGTAATAATTACCAATGAAGTGGTTACCAAAGGTTAACTTACGTGGCAATGCCTGGTTGGCGATTTTCGCTTTCCTGATGCAGGCGTTATTGCCGGCTGCGATTTACGCTTCCACTCCCGCGAACAGTCATCTTTCCGAAATCTGTACCACTTTCGGTATCAAGAAAATTGCGGTGCCTGACCGTTCGGCACCCGATAGCCTGTCGATAGACCAGCATTGCCCGGTTTGCTCGGTAGCCCAGTTTTTTGCGTTGCCCACTCCGGAGTCCACGCCGGATTTTCACCGGCAGCCCGCTTCGCCGCTCCCTGTCTTGTCGGCCGACCGGCCGGCTTTCGTCCATATCCGGCTACTCCCGTTTTTGCGCGGCCCGCCGACTTCCCGCCTGATCTAAGAAACCAGGCTCGCGTCGATCGGTTCGACGCGGGAATCACGCTCTTATCCGGCGGCGCGTTGTTGAGCGCACCCGCCGCTTAAAAAACAGGATTCATCGTGTTAAAAAATAATAAGCTGTCGTTCGCCATTTCGGTAGCGGCATTTCCTTGCGTCGCGCTTTCCGCGTGGGCGCAACAATCTACTTCATTGCCACCGGTCGAGGTGATCGGCGCCCGGGATTTCCCGGTGGCGACCCAGCCGACACTTGAGAACGCGCGCAAAGCGATACAGCGCATTCCCGGCGGCGCCAATATCGTCGATACCGAGACGGTGCGCGAAGGACGTGTGGCCACGTATGCCGACGCCCTGGGCTTTGCTGCCGGGGTATTCATCCAGCCGCGCTTCGGCGCCGAAGAGGCGCGCCTGTCGATCCGCGGCTCCGGCCTGCAGCGTACCTTCCACATGCGTGGCATCAAGCTGATGCAGGATGGTGTGCCGCTCAACCAGGCCGATGGCAGTGTCGACTTCCAGGCGATCGAAATGCTGGCGGCCCGCTACATCGAGGTATTTCGCGGCGCAAATGCTCTGCAATATGGTTCAACCACCCTCGGCGGCGCGATCAATTTCGTATCGCCGAACGGGTACAGCGCCGCACCCGCGGAGGCGAGGGCTGAGCTGGGGAGCTATGACTATCGACGGCTGTTCGGGCAGTTTGCCGGGGTCGCGGGCGAGCAGAAGCAAATCGACTATGTCGCGTCGCTCGGTTATCTGGGACAGGAGGGTTTTCGCCGGCATGCGCAACAGGAAGGCGTGCGCTTTAACGGCAACGCCGGCATCATGATCAACCCGGATCTCGAGACGCGTTTTTATCTGGCCGCGAACCGCAGCGATTCAGAATTGCCCGGCGCCCTTACCAAGGCAGCCCTCGATGCCGATTCGCGCCAGGTGTTCCCGGATAACGTGGCCAAGGACCAGAGGCGCGACACGCGGCTCAACCGGATTTCCAACAAAACCACATTGCGCTTGGGATCAGGGGTGCTGGAAGCAAGCGCTTTCTACGCGGAGAAAGACCTGTTTCATCCGATTTTCCAGGTGCTTGACCAGAGCAACACCGATTATGGGTTGGGTGTGCGCTATGTGCAGGTCAATGGCAACAATCGGGTGGTGGCAGGTATCAACCCGGCCTGGGGAAAAACGGACGAGGATCGCTGGGTGAATGTCGGCGGAGCGCGTGGCGCGCGCACCGGCAAGAGCCGGCAGGCCGCGAGCAACACCGACTTTTACCTCGAGGACCAGTACCGGATCGCACCGCGGGTAACGCTGGTCGGCGGCGTGCAGCACACTGTCGCACGGCGCGAATACAGAGACCTGTTCTTTTCGGACGGCAATCAAAGTTTTGACGCAACTTATCGCGGCACCAGTCCCAAGCTTGGCGTCCTGTATGACTACTCGCCGCAGGCGCAGCTCTATGCCAACTTGTCCGCCAGCTATGAGCCGCCCTCATTCGGCGAGCTGTCCGGCACTGGTGGCGTGACGAAGGTGAGGGCGCAAAAGGGCAAGACGCTGGAGATCGGTTCACGCGGCCAGCTTGATTCGATAGACTGGGATGTGTCGCTCTATCATGCCAAGCTGAAGGACGAACTGTTGAGTCAGGAAATCGCCCCTGGCCAGAGCATCACCGCCAATGTGCCGCATACCTTGCACACTGGACTTGAAGCGGCCGTGAACTGGCGCATGCACAAGGCGTTTGCATGGCGCAACGCGTTGTTGGTCAACGATTTTCGTTACGACGGCGATCCCAGGTATGGCAACATGCGCCTGCCCGGCATTCCGCAATCGCTGCTGAAGTCGGAACTGCTGTACACCGCCCCCAACGGGGTCTATGCGGGCGCCAATGTCGAATGGTCGCCGCAGCGTTATGCGGTCGATATGGCAAACACCTTGTTCGCCAACAGCTACGAGGTGTGGGGATTAAAAGTGGGGCAGCGTACTGCGGATGCCAAGCGCGGGGGCTTCGGATGGTTTGCCGAAGCGCGGAACATCCTTGACAAAAAATACGCCGCCACTACCGGTGTGATCGCCAATGCCGGCGGCAGGGACATGCCGCAGTTTTTCCCGGGCGACGGCCGCATGTTGTTTGTCGGGTTGGAGTGGAAGCAATGACGTAGATGACAAAACGCCCCCTGGACTTGCGACCAGGGGGGCGTTTTTATTTGCGCAGGTGTTTTGTTTAATCGAACACCGGGCTTTCCACGCCGAGTATCTTGTGCAGCTTCGGCGAGGTGGTGGTGTACTGCATGTGAATCTTCTTTTCCGGGAAGATGTACGGTGCGGCGCCGAAGGCAGCCAGGGCCGCTTCATGGAAACCGGACAGGATCAGTTTCTTCTTGCCCGGGTAGGTGTTGATGTCGCCCACCGCGAAAATACCCGGCACATTGGTTTCGAACTTTTCGGTATCGACTTTCAATTGCTTGCGTTCGATATCGAGGCCCCACTCGGCGATCGGGCCGAGTTTCGGCGACAGGCCGAAGAACACCAGCAGGTTGTCGAGCGGCAGGCGACGGGTTACGCCGTCGGCGCCGGTAACTTTGACCTCGGACAGCTGGTCATCCTTTGCTTCGAAGCCGCTCACCTGGCCGACCAGGAATTGCATTTCATAGTTGTCGCACAATTCCTTCATCTTCGCGACCGATGCCGGCGCCGCGCGGAATTCTTCACGACGATGCAGAACCACGACCGATTCCGCCTTGCCGACCAGATTCAGGGCCCAGTCGAGCGCCGAATCGCCGCCGCCGCAGATCACCAGGTTTTTGCCATGGAACTGTGACGGATCCTTGACGCGATAGAACAGCTGCTTGTTTGCGAATTGTTCGATGCCGTCGACCTTGATCGTACGCGGCTGGAACGAACCGACGCCGGCTGCGATGAAGATGGTCTTGGTGATGAAGCGCGTACCGGCCGAAGTCTCGACGTGGAATCGTCCGTCTTCAAGGCGCTCGACCGCCGTCACTTCCTGGCCGAGGTGGAAGGTCGGGCCGAACGGCTCGATCTGCTTCAACAGGTTGTCGGTCAGTTCCTGGCCGGTGCACACCGGCACGGCGGGAATGTCGTAAATCGGTTTATCCGGATACAACTCGACGCATTGCCCACCCACTGCTGGCAGGGAGTCGATGACATGAGCCTTAATTTCCAACAAGCCGAGTTCAAACACCTGGAACAGGCCGACCGGGCCCGCGCCGATGATGACGGCATCGGTTTCGATCGGGCTTTTGCCCGCGGTTGCCGCAGTATTGGGATTTTGGGTTGCTACGCCGTTGCTGGTTTCCATACGACTGTCGATTTCCTGTTTCAATTCATGCGAAGGCGCTTCTGCACATCAGTGCCGCAAAGAGCCTCCTGGATAGTAAATAGATTATTTGACGAGCTGATCCAGCTTGTCCTTGACGTCTTTCCATTCGTCGGCATCCGGCAGTGGCGCCTTGGTCTTGGTGATCGATGGCCACTTGCGCGCGAGATCGACGTTGATCTTGACGAATTGCTGTTGATCGGCCGGCACATCCTCTTCGGCATAAATCGCATTGACCGGGCATTCGGCTACGCAGACAGCGCAATCGATGCACTCGTCGGGATCGATCGTGAGAAAATTCGGGCCTTCCCGAAAACAATCTACCGGGCATACATCAACGCAGTCGGTGTAACGGCAGCGGATGCAGGATTCGGTCACAACGTGGGTCATAACAGTCCTATCTTTGAATGTGTGAAATGGGTGGTGCGGGGCTGAAACGAAGGGCGGGAGGAGAATCGGCCCGAACAGACAACCTGTTGCAAAGCCTTGTATTTTAAGACATTTTAATCGACATAACAAACCGCACTTATATAGATTCCGAATAAGCAAATGCGGCAGAACGGTTTAGGGCGCTTCCGATGATTGCCCTAATGGCAATAAACTGGAGACATTGTTGAATTATTTGCGTCGCCCGTCCGAAATTAAATCATGTGGTAACGGCAGCAAGCCGTCCGGCGATTCGGTTAAACTTTAGCCCGTTTTCTTCAAAGGTCACTATGGACACGTCCGCCGCACGCCGCGCCATTTTCAGTCGCATCCGCAAAGCCCAGAACCGCCCCGACCAACCGACCCAGGCTGAACGCGATGCGGTGCAGGACTACCTGCAGCGTCATCCTGTCGGCCCGCGCCCGGACATCGGCCAGGACCTGGTCAAACGCTTCAGGGAGCAGGCGTTGCGCATGACCGATACAGTCGACGAAGTCGAGACAGTGGCCGAGGTGCCCGCCGCCGCGGCTAAATATCTCGACAGCATCGGCGTTGAAAAAAATGCAATTGCGTGGAAAACGCTCACCGGACTGCCATGGGCCGATGCCGGTTTGCAGCTCGAATTCCGGAAGCCGCGCAATGAAGACATGGTCGGCATCACCGGCGTGTTCTGCGCGGTGGCGGAGACCGGCACGCTGATGATGTTGTCCGGGCCGGATACGTTCGCGTCCGCCAGCCTGCTGCCGGAAACCCATATTGCGGTGCTGCCTGCTTCGCGTATCGTCGGTTCGATGGAAGACGCGTTTGCGCTGGCGCGTGCCGAACATGGCGAACTTCCGCGCGCGACCAATTTTATTTCGGGACCGTCGCGCACCGGTGACATCGAGCAAACTATCGTGCTGGGCGCACATGGGCCGTACCGGGTGCATGTGATCGTGGTGGCGGGCGCCTGACGAACATTTCAATGCGCGGATAGAATACCCCCGCAAAAACAATAATTCACGGGGGAGAGAAATTGCGCGCAAAAATTTTTGCTGTGGTTGCCGGCCTGGCGCCTGCACTCAGTCATGCATCGGAACTGGACGGTAGCCTGCTGGCGGGCTGGTGGGGTATTCCGTTTGCAGGCCTGCTCCTGTCCATCGCTATCGGTCCGTTGCTCTTTCCTCATTTCTGGCACCATCATTTCGGCAAGCTTACTGCTGCGTGGTCACTGGCGTTCTTGCTGCCTTTTGCCGTGCTCTTTGGTGCGCATGCGGCACTGAAGGGTGCGGTACATGCTTTCCTCGCCGAGTATTTCCCATTCATCATCCTGCTTACCGCGCTGTTCGTCGTCGCCGGCGGGATCTGTGTGCGCGGCAACCTGCACGGCACGCCTGCATTAAACACCGGCCTGATGGCACTCGGCACCGTACTGGCGAGCTTCATGGGAACCACCGGCGCATCGATGCTGATGATCCGGCCGTTGATCCGGGCCAACGACAACCGCAAGCATGCGGCGCACATCGTCGTGTTTTTCATTTTCCTGGTGGCCAATGCCGGCGGTTCACTGACCCCGCTGGGCGATCCGCCATTGTTCCTCGGCTTCCTGAAAGGCGTGGAGTTTTTCTGGACGATGAAACACATATTCCCGGAGACGCTGTTCCTCTGTACCGCGCTGCTGGCCATCTTCTATTTCCTCGACCTTTATTATTATCGGAAGCGCGAAGAAGTCTTGCGTCCCGACCCGACGCCCGACTCGGCGATCCGCTTCGAAGGCAAGGCCAACTTCATATTGCTGGCGGTGATCGTTGGCCTGGTGCTGATGAGCGGACTGTGGAAACCCGGCTTTGTGTTCTCGGTATTTGGCACGCCGGTGGAATTGCAGAACCTGCTCCGCGACGTTTTGCTGATCGGAGTGGTGTTCGTGTCGCTGTGGATCACACCGCGCGGTGCACGGGAAGGTAATGAATTTTCGTGGGGGCCGATGAAGGAAGTCGCGAAACTTTTCGCGGGCATTTTCGTCACCATCATTCCTGTAATCGCGATGCTGCGCGCGGGTGAAGCTGGTGCATTCGCACCGATCGTCCGCGCTGTGACCGACAGCAGCGGGCAACCGATTCCCGCCATGTATTTCTGGGCCAGCGGAATCCTGTCGTCATTCCTCGACAATGCGCCGACCTATCTGGTGTTCTTTAATACCGCCGGCGGTGATCCGAAAATATTGATGACGACTATGGCTACGACACTGGCTGCCATCTCGTGTGGTGCGGTGTTCATGGGCGCCAACAGCTATATCGGCAATGCGCCCAACCTGATGGTGAAGGCGATCGCGGAAGAGCGGGGCATCAAGATGCCGTCGTTCTTCGGCTATATGGCGTGGTCCTGCGCCGTGCTGATACCACTTTTCATCCTGATGACATTTATCTTTTTCCGCTAATACTATGACCAAGCCAAAAATACTTGTGACACGCGCCGTGTTTCCCGAGGTGATCGAGCGCCTGCAGCGTCAGTTCGATGTTGAGTCCAACCAGGAAGACCGTATTTTTACCGCTGCCGAGCTGTCGTCAAAAGTCGCCGACAAGGACGCGCTGTACACGACTTCGAGCGAGCGTGTGTCGGCCGAACTGATGGCGGCCGCTCCCCGCCTCAAGGCGGTCTGCAATATGGCGGTCGGCTATAACAACATCGATATGGATGCGGCCACCCGCGCGGGAATCATGGTCACCAATACGCCGGACGTGTTGAATGAGACGACGGCCGACTTCGGCTGGGCGCTGTTGATGGCGACGGCACGCCGGGTCACCGAATCCGAGCGCTGGCTGCGCGCAGGCAAATGGGATAAGTGGCGCTATGACAGTTTCCTCGGCGCTGACTTACATGGCGCCGCCCTCGGGATCATTGGCATGGGCCGCATCGGGCAGGCGATCGCGCGCCGCTCGATGGGCTTCGATATGAATGTGATCTATCACAACCGTTCACAGCTGGCGCCGGACCTGGAAGCGCGTGCAAATAATGCACGTTACGTAAGTAAGGAAGAGCTGTTGCGCACGGCCGACCACGTGGTGCTGGTGCTGCCGTATTCGGCGCAGTCACATCATACGATCGGCGCCGCGGAACTGGCGCTCATGAAGCCAAGTGCGACGCTGGTGAATATCGCGCGCGGCGGCATCGTCGACGATGCTGCGCTGATCATGGCGTTGCGGGCAAACCGGATTGCCGCGGCAGGGCTGGATGTATTCGAGAATGAACCGGCATTTGATCCGGCATTCCTTACATTGTCGAACGTGGTATTGACGCCGCATATCGCCAGCGCTTCGCGGCCTACTCGGCTGGCAATGGCGAATTGCGCTGCTGATAATCTGATTGCTGCGCTGAGCGGAGCGGTGCCGCCGAATCTGCTTAATCCTGGGGTGAGGAAGTAGTGGTAAGTAGTATCAAGGGGACGGCCTCATACTCCCCTCTCCCGTAATCGGGAGAGGGAAGAAAGACTAGCCTTTGAGATCGGTGACCAGGTCGACGTACTGCTGCATCGCGTCGTCCTTCGACGTGCCTTTAAGCCCGTCCCAGGCATCCCACTTGAAGCGGCCGACCATGTCAGTCATGCCGGGGCGATCGCCGGAAGCATCGCCTTCGCTTGCCTGCTTGTAGAGCGCGTACATTTTCAGCAGCGTCGTATTGTCCGGACGCTCCGGCAGGCTTTTCGATTCGGCGACGGCCTGGTCGAACTGGGCTTGTAATGTCATGCAGATCTCCTGTTTAAAGATTATTGGTATTTTCTACGCTGCCTTCGGAGGCCTTTTCAACCACGGCACTCCCCACATTGATGGCGCCTTTGGTGACAGCGGTCGCGGCGCTCACCGCCGCTGATCCGGCCGTTATGCCGACATTGACCGCTGTACCGGCGACGGTGACAGCTGTTCCGGCGACAACAACGGCGGTAGTGACGACCGCGCAGCCGCTGATCAACATCGACAATGCGCCGCAGGTGGCGGCGAGAAGAATTTTATTCGAGCGCATGCGGTCGGAAATCAAGAGGGGGAGGGACGATGCCGGCATCCATGCGAATGCCGGCATAAGGCTGCAACGGAGCGTCAGACGCCCAGCAGTTCCACTTCAAAAATCAGTGTCGCGTTCGGCGGAATCACGCCGCCGGCGCCGCGTGCGCCATAGCCGAGTGCTGACGGGATGATGAGCTTGCGCACGCCGCCGACTTTCATGCCTTGCACGCCTTCGTCCCAACCCTTGATCACGTGGCCTGCGCCGAGGGGGAAGTCGAAAGGATCATTGCGGTCCTTGCTCGAATCGAATTTGTTGCCCGCGCTGCCATCCGGATTTTGCAGCCAGCCGGTGTAATGCACCGTCACTTGGTTGCCCGCCTGCGCTTCTTCGCCTGTGCCGACCTTGACGTCTTCATATTGGAGGCCCGAGGATTTGGTGATGGAGGACATGTTTTTTCCTTTGTGATTTGGTTGATAAGTGGCGGGATTGTAGCAGGCCGGGCGCTGTGCGGTTTTGCGTCAAATCTGCCTGTTTCCGGTCTATAGCGTCTGGAACTCCTGCGCGCGCACAATCAGCGTCTCCTGCTGAAATCGTTTTTCAAGTTCGGCGCGGTAGCCAGCCCACCATGGGCGGTCGAGTTGTTCCGTCATCACTTCATAAATGACAATCTCGTCATGCGTAGTTTCGCCGTCATGCTCTTGCCACAGCCCGCTTGCCGGTGCGCGGGTATAGGCGGTCAGGCCGCCAAAGCGTTCGACCAGTTCGTCGCGTACCTGGCCGAACAGCGCACGCGGCAACGCTTGCCTGTCGTTGTCGTAGAGGGGGAGCAGGAGCTGGATCAGGTGCATGCCGGGCTGAACTAAAGTCTGGTTCATTGCAGTGTAAGGACCGCTGCCGTGTGTGTCTACATCCTCCTGTAGCAGGGAACCGAACGGTTGGAGGCTGGTCTGGTGGAAATGACACGTATTGTTGTATTGTTCACGCTTTCGCGCATTCTTTTTGGAACGGATTATTTTGGCAAGATACTCAAAGCAGCCGGTATATGAGGCGCGTAGCTGATGCGTCCCCTATTGATTTCCTTCGGACGCGCGGTGTTGTCGCAACTGCATTACAAAATGCTGTTGCTGACTATCCTGCCATTCCTGTTGTCGGTGGCGATCTGGGGCGTGATCCTGTGGCTCGGCCTGCAGCCGACGATCGACTGGTTGCATGCCTGGTTCGGCGACAACAGCGGATTCAGCGTCGCAGGCGATGTGCTCAACTGGCTGGGGCTCGGTGCGCTGAAGACGGTAGTGGTGCCGCTGATTGCGATGTGGATACTATTGCCGCTGATGATACTGACCGCGCTGGTGTTCGTCGGCACGATGGCGATGCCGATCATAGTGAAACATGTGGGCACGCGCCACTACCCGGAACTGGAAAAGCGCAGGGGAGGAACTTTGTGGGGCACCGTGTGGATCTCGCTCTACTCGTTCGTTGTGTTCGTGGTGCTGTGGATCATCACGCTGCCGTTGGCGGCGATTCCGCCGTTGACCTTCATAATCCAGCCGGCTTTGTGGGGATGGCTCACCTATAAGGTGATGGCGTATGACGTCCTGGCCGAGCACGCGGACAAGCAGGAGTACCGGCACATCATGCGAGAGCATCGCTGGCCACTGTTAATGATCGGTGCGATTGCCGGTGCGATGGGAGCGGCGCCCACACTGCTGTGGCTGGGCGGGGCACTGTCTGTGATTTTATTTCCGGTGCTGGCCGCGGGTGCGATCTGGCTGTACGTGCTGGTGTTCGTCTTCAGCGGATTATGGTTCCAGCACTATTGCATGGAGGCGCTGGCCCAATACCGGCAAGCCGCCGTGCAGCACGTCCCGTCCGCGCAGCCCCAACTGAAGGACATCAACTAGCCGCGGAAGCGACGACTCGATGGCTGAGGCATAATCATTCTCCTGATCCAGACATCTAGCGAACTTTCATATGGCAATCGGCCTCATCATCATCGGCGACGAAATCCTGTCCGGCAAACGCGCCGACAAACATTTTCCCAAAGTAGTGGAGCTGCTTTCCGCGCGGGGCATGCAGCTCGGCTGGGCGGAATATCTGGGCGACGATCCTGCACGCATTACCGCCACGCTCAAGCGGACCATGGCCAGCGGCGACATCGTGTTTTCCTGCGGCGGCATCGGCGCCACGCCGGACGACCACACCCGCCAGTGTGCGGCGAGTGCGCTCGGCGTGCCGCTGGTGCTCCATCCTGAAGCGAAGGCGAAGATCGAGGAACGGATCGCCGATGTCGCGCGGGAAACGGGCAAGCAACCCGACTACTCGGCGGCCGACAATGCGCATCGGTTAAAGATGGGTGAGTTTCCGCAGGGCTCCGAGATCATCCCGAATCCCTACAACAAGATCCCGGGCTTCTCCATCAGTCAACAGGGCAGGGCTCATCATTTCGTTCCCGGTTTTCCGGTGATGGCGTGGCCGATGATCGAGTGGGTGCTGGATACCCATTACCCGCATTTGTTCCGCGAGGCGGCATGGCTGGAAAAGTCGGTACTGGTGTTCGAAATGGCGGAGTCTACGCTGACGCCGTTGATGGAGCAGATCGAGACAGAGTTCCTTGGGGTGAAGGTGTTCAGCCTGCCCAGCGTGGGCGATGAAAACATGCGGCGCCACATCGAACTCGGCGTGAAGGGCGAGCCGGAAAAGGTTGCGCTGGCCTACGAAAAAATGTTGGCTGGGCTGGCCGGGTTCAGGGCCGAGTACCAACCGGTTTAATTCCCGCAGCCGTTCAGGTGGCCGACGGGAAAATCACCACGTGGTCGGCGCCCAGCCGGATGCCGATTCTTTCACCGATGTCGTGGTCATGGTGCGAAGGCACCAGCGCCAGCAGCTTTTGTCCGCTCGGCAGCTTCAGGGTGTAGAGGAATTCGGCGCCGCGGAAGGCCTTGCGCACCACTTCCGCCTGCAGCGGGCTGGCGTCATCATGAATCACATCGTCGGCGCGGAGCAACACGTCGACCTGATGAGCGTTCCTGTCCTCGGTAGCGCAAACATCCACACCCTGCCATAAGGGCATGCTGCCGATCTCGATATTGACCACCTGATTCGGCAGGTCGACCGTGCCCGGCGTAAACACACCCTGGCCGATGAAATCCGCGACGAAACGATTGGCGGGCCGGTGGTACAGGTTGTATGCGGTATCCCACTGCACGATTTCCCCGTTATGCATCACGCCGATGCGGTCGGCGATCGCAAATGCCTCGTGCTGGTCGTGCGTCACCAGCACCGCTGTGGTGCCCAGTTCGCGCAGAATATCGCGGACCTCGAGCGCCAGGCGTTCGCGCAGGTCGACGTCGAGGTTGGAGAAGGGTTCGTCCAGCAGCAACAAATCCGGTTGCGGGGCCAGTGCGCGGGCCAGCGCGACGCGCTGCTGTTGTCCGCCCGACAGTTCGTGGGGGAACTGTCTCGCATGCGACGCCAGGCCGACGAGCGACAGCAGTTTGTCGACGCGGACCTTGCGCTCAGACGTCGCCAGCTTGCGCAATCCAAAGGCAATGTTGTCCCAAACGGACAGGTGCGGGAACAGCGCGTAATCCTGGAACACCACGCCGACATGGCGGGTCTCGGGCGGTGCTGTATAGCCAGCCCGGCTGATTTCCCTGTTGCCGAGCGTTACCCGGCCCTCGATCAACGATTCAAAACCTGCAATCGCGCGCAGCACCGTTGTTTTGCCGCATCCCGACGGGCCGAGCAGGCAGCTGATTTCGCCTCGCGCGAGCGCAAACGACAGGCCGTGCACGATTTCGTGCATCTTCCGGCCTTGCAAATAACCAACGCGGATCGATTCGACACTGAGGTGGGCAGAGGTAGCGGACGCGGGCAAGGGTACGTTCATTTGACGGACTAAGTTAATTTCGCGATAGTAATTCGCAATTGATTATAATTCTCATTTAGATAAAACGCGCGCGCAATCGAAAAACTTCGCGAAAAACTTCATGCTCAAACCCTTTCGGCTCGGTGGCCGACCGCTCTTCCTGCGTCCGGCAGGCAGCCTCCATCCCTTGCTCCTCACTTCGCTTGCGATCGCCTTCCTGGTAGGCGTGCCGATCATCGGCGTGCTATCGAATCTGCTGGTCGTCACCGATCCGGCCGCTGCGCAGGCGACGGGAGAGACGTTCGCGCACCTGTGGTCCACCGTGCTGCCCGAGTATGTCGGCAACAGCGTGGCGATTGCCGTGATCGTGGCAGTAATGGCCGCAATCGGCGGCATCGGTTGCGCGTGGCTGGTGGCCGTATTCGATTTTCCGGGCAAGCGGATATTCGAATGGGCGCTGATATTGCCGCTGGCGATGCCCGCCTACGTGGTGGCTTACGCCTACACCGACTTCCTGCAGTTTTCCGGGCCGGTGCAAAGCGCGCTCCGAATGACGTTCGGCTGGCAGGCGCAGGGTTACTGGTTTCCGGAGATACGCTCGGTCGGCGGGGCGGGAGTGCTATTTGCAATGGTGCTTTATCCGTATGTCTACCTGTTGGCACGCAATGCATTTCTGGAACGCAGCCCGCGCATGTGGGATGCGGCGCGCACGCTGGGCATGGGCCCATGGGCGGCATTCTTCAAGGTAAGCCTGCCGCTGGCGCGCCCGGCCGCCGTTGCGGGTCTTGCACTGGCGCTGATGGAAACACTGGCGGATTACGGCGCGGTCGCGTATTTCGGCGTGCCTACGCTCACTACCGGTATCTATAAGTCCTGGTACACCTTCTCCGATCGCACCGCCGCCGCCCAGATCGCCGCGGTGCTGCTGATCGCTGTGACGGTACTGATGGTCCTCGAGCACAAGAGCAGGGGGCGTGCGCGTTACTACGCGGTCGGGAGCCGAACCAAGCTTCAGGCGGCCATGCCGCTGCGTGGGTGGAACGCCTGGGCTGCGACCTTGTTTTGTGCGTTGCCGGTGGTATTGGGCTTCCTGCTGCCGCTGGCGATACTGCTCCGGTTGTTGGCGCGAGAGGAATCCGTTGAATTCGGGCTGCGCTATTTCGGCTGGCTGAAGAACAGCGTCGTGCTGGCCGGCGCAACGGCCGTGATCGCCATCGTCATCTGCGTGTTGCTGGCTTACGCCGCGCGCGTCACGAAGAGCCGTTTGCAAGACGCATGCAACCGCATTGTCAGCATGGGCTATGCAGTTCCGGGCGCGGTGATCGCAGTCGGCATCCTGATCCCGCTGTCGCGGCTGGACGCATGGGGCGCCGAAAACGGCTTGTCGTTCGTGCTGACCGGTAGCGTGCTGGCGCTGATTTACGCCTACCTGGTGCGTTTCCTCGCGGTGTCGTTCCAGACGGTGCAGGCCGGGCTGGTCAAAATCACTCCGAGCATGGACGCCAGCGCGCGCATACTCGGCTACGGTGTCGGCGGCATGCTGATGAAGGTACACGCGCCGCTCTTGTGGCGCAGCGTGCTGACGGCCGGGTTACTTGTGTTTGTCGATGTGGTGAAAGAGTTGCCGGCAACGCTGACCGTGCGTCCCTTCAATTTCGACACGCTGGCAGTGATCACGCATCAGCTGGCTTCCGATGAACGGCTCGGTGAGGCTGCATTGCCCGCGCTGACCATCGTCATGATCGCGTTTGTGCCGGTGGTGGTACTGGCACGCGCCATCGCAAAAGGGGACAGATAAAAAAATGCCTCGGAGGGCCGAGGCATTTAAGACGGTACCTTGGAGAAGGAGACTGGTACCGAGGAGACAACTGCTTCGAATTTACTTCTTCGATGCGGTACGCAGGTTCACCTTTTCTTCAGCCGCTTGCGCGAACGTGTTGACAGCGGTAGTCATGTTGGATTCCAGCGTGTCCACAGCCTGCCTGGTGGTCTTGGTCAGTTGCTCGTAGCCTGCGCCGGCATTGCCGATCGCGGACTTGATGAAGGCGAAGGCGCTTTCAGAACCGGCGGGTGCGCTCTTGGAAAGCTCATCTACCAATTCCAGATATTTGCGGCTGGCTTCACTCACGTTTGTCTCCGCCGCTTTTGTAAACTCGGCTTGTACGCCCGCAGCGATGCTCGCCACCTGACGGCCAAATTCTATGGTTTTCTGGGTGTTGGGCTGTGCAAGTGAAACAGCAACCGACACGGCTTCCTGCACGTCTTTCGCAGCCATGATTTGCTTCATTGCAGCATTGGAATCGGCCAGCGAACTTTTGGCGATGTTAATGTTCAGCTCTATCAGTTTCTCAACGCTTTCAAAAGCCTTGTTGGAGAAGTTGCTGAAAAAGGCCAGTTGCGCTGCTACGTTCGCTTTTGATGCATTGGAAAATTGCTCGTACATGTATTTCTCCTGGGGACACAATTAGTTGAAGTTGTGCGGCGTCGCTCTCTTCTTAAACATCAATGGTGCGGCGCAACAAGACGTATTTTTAACTAACTCTTAAGGCAAGTCAATATCTTTTTGTTGCAGAGCACAATAAAACCGACGAACGGCCGTAGACCGGCATTGCGGTTGATATTTTTGCAATGAAAATGCGCCTGCGGCGTGCGTGCTAAACTCGCTGCCTCTATCTTCGCGGCAGCCAGTTTTGAAAGCCTTTTACAGCGACCATTTCGTCCTGCCGTTGCCGGACGGCCATCGCTTCCCGATGCAGAAGTACCGCCTCGTTCGCGAGGGCGTCGAGCAAGCGGTGCCCGCTATGGAATTTCATGAGGCGCCTTACACGACTGACGGCGTACTGGCTCTGGCACACCACCCGGATTACATACAGCGTGTCTCCGCCGGCGGCCTGTCGCCGGCGGAGCAAAAGGCAATCGGGTTTCCGTGGACGCCGCAAATGGTCGAGCGCTCACGCCGCTCCGCTGGCGCGACGATCGCCGCCTGCCGGGCCGCGATGGAGCAGGGCGTCGCAGTCAACCTGGCCGGCGGCACGCATCATGCGCACGCCGATCGCGGGGAAGGCTTTTGCGTGTTCAACGATGCGGCGATCGCAGCGCGCCTTATGCAAGCCGAGCGTCGCGTCAGTCGTGTCGCGATCGTGGATCTCGATGTTCATCAAGGCAATGGGACCGCATCGATACTTGCGCGCGACGACTCAGTGTTTACCTTGTCGCTGCATGCCGAGCACAATTATCCGTTCACAAAAGAAACCAGCGATCTGGATGTGGCGCTGCCCGACGGGACCGGCGATAGGGGCTACCTGGCTGCATTGCGCGATGCGCTCGCCGATCTGTCCCGGCGCTTCTCGCCGCAACTCATCATTTACCTGGCGGGCGCCGATCCGCATGAAGGTGACCGGCTCGGCCGGCTGAAGCTGACCATGGAAGGACTGGCCGAACGTGACCGCATCGTGCTCGGGGAAGCGGGTCAGCGCGGAATTCCGGTTGCGGTTACGATGGCGGGAGGCTACGGCAAAGACATACGAGACACCGTCGCCGTGCACGTACAAACTATCGCCATAGCCGCCGGACACGTGGCTGGCGGATAAAAAACAAAAAACGATGACTTCCGCTTCAACGACCTCCGACCCGGCCTCCGCCACCACAGAATCGCCTCAAAGTCCGTGGATCACGGCGATGCCGTTTGTGTTCGTGATCATCTGGAGCACCGGCTTTATCGTCGCCAAATTCGGCTTGCCTTATGCGCCGCCGCTTACCTTCCTGATGTTGCGCTTTGTCGGGGTGCTGGCAGTGCTGCTGCCTCTGGTCCTCCTGATGCGCGCGCCCTGGCCGGTAGGTCAAATGCGGCATATCGCGGTAGCGGGCGTGCTGGTCCAGGCCGGTTATCTTGGCGGGGTATGGTGCGCGATCCAGCTTGGCATGCCGGCCGGCCTGTCGGCGCTGATCGTCGGCATGCAGCCGATACTCACCGCCTTTGCGGCGCCGCTGGTCGGGGAATCGGTGCGCGGCCGGCAATGGATAGGACTGATGTTCGGCCTGTGCGGCGTCGGGCTGGTGGTTGCCAACAAGATCACCCTGGTCGGCCTTTCATGGGAAAGCATTGCGCTGTGCATCTTCGCATTGTTGTCGATTACGATCGGCACGCTTTATCAGAAACGTTACTGCGCCCGCTTCGACCTGCGTACCGGCACCATCATCCAGTTCGCCGCATCGATGGTGTTGGTCCTGCCGTTAGCGGTCGCGTTCGAGGGATTCACTCCGGCGCTCGAAACTGTGCAGTGGACGGCAGGCTTCATCGGCGCATTGCTGTGGTCGGTCATTGCGCTGTCGATCGGCGCGATTTTCCTGTTGTTTGCGCTGATACGAAAGAGTGCGGCGACACAGGTGACCAGCTTGCTGTACCTGACGCCGCCGACGACGGCGGTAATGGCATGGCTGATGTTTGGCGAGGCCTTCACCATGATCGGCATGCTCGGCATGGTGCTGGCGGTGATAGGCGTGGCTCTGGTGGTCAGAAAACAGGCGGGGTGACAATGCGGACAGAAGCAAAGCAGCGTAGCGATTTTAAACATTTTCATGAGATCACGACGCGCTGGATGGACAACGACGTCTATGGGCATGTCAATAATGTCGTTTATTACAGCTGGTTCGATACGGTGGTGAACCATTTCCTGGTGGCGAACCGTGTGCTCGATATTGAGCACAGTCCAGTGATCGGCCTGGTGGTCGAGACCCAATGCAACTACTTCGCGTCGGTTGCATTTCCCGATCGTGTATCGGCCGGGCTGCGCGTGACGAAGCTCGGCAATTCGAGCGTGCGTTACGAAGTCGGCATCTTCCGCGAGGACGAGGAGAGCGCCGCGGCGCAAGGGCATTTCGTGCACATATATGTCGATCGCCACACACGCAAACCGGCGACCATCCCGGAGCCGATGCGCGCCCTGCTGCAATCCATAGAGGTGACTGCGCCATGATCGAGTCAAACGAACAAAAAATCGTCGATGCGGCCATCATGTCGCGCCGTTCGATACGCGCGTTCCTGCCGACACCGGTCGCACGCGAGGATATCGAGGCGATACTCGACGTGTCGGCGCGTGCGCCATCCGGGTCGAACACGCAGCCGTGGAAGGTCTACGTATTGAGCGGCGCGACCAGGGAAAGGCTGTCTGCCGAAATCCTGGTCGCCCACAATGATCCGGTGCTCTGTCAGCAGCATACGGAAGAGTACCCCTACTATCCACGCAAATGGGTTTCGCCCTATATCGAGCGGCGCCGGAAAATCGGCTGGGACCTATACTCGCTGATGGGCCTGACACGAGAGAACAAGGCCGGCATGCATGCGCAGCACGGCCGCAACTATCGCTTCTTCGATGCGCCGGTCGGCATGATTTTTACCATCGACCGTGTGATGGACCAGGGCTCGTGGCTCGACTATGGGATGTTCCTGCAAAACATCATGACGGCCGCGCGTGCCCGCGGCCTCGATACTTGTCCGCAAGCGGCCTTCACGCCGTTTCATCGGATCATTGCGGACGTGCTCCAGTTGGCCCCGGAGGAAATGGTGGTGTGCGGAATGTCGCTCGGCTATGCCGACGAGAGCAGAATTGAAAACTCGTTGACCACCGTGCGCGAGCCGGCGGCCAGCTTTGCGAAGTTCATCGATTAGCGAAGTGCTGGTGCGCATGGCGCACCCTACGTCTCCGCAGAGAATGAAACCCGCTTCAGGCACGCTTCCACGGCGGGTCGGCGAAGGTCTCGACCAGAAAATCGATCAGCACCCGCACCTTTGCCGACAAATGCAGGCGCTGCGGAAACACCGCGTGGATATCTGCCTCGGGCCCGCGCCATTCCGGCAGCACCTCAATCAGTTTGCCGCGCCGCAGGTGGTCAGCCAGGTCCCATTCCGAACGCAGCATGATGCCGTGGCCCTCGAGAGCCCAGTTGCGTACCACTTCGCCATTGTTGGAGGCGAGGGTGCCGCTGACGCGAACTGTTTCGGTTTCCGACTTATGCGTGAATTTCCAGACGCCATAGGCATCGTTTTCACGGATGACGAGGCAGTCGTGCCTGGCGAGTTCAGCAGGATGCTTCGGCGTCCCCTGTCGCTTGAGGTAGGCCGGCGCCGCCGAGAGGATGTAGCGGTTGTGCGCGATCGGTCGCGCAATCATGCTGGCGTCTTCGAGTTTGCCGAGGCGTATGCCGATGTCATAACCCTGGTCCGCAAGATTGATCGGCGTGTCGGTAAGTTCCAGTTGCACCCGCACTTCCGGATACTGCCGCACGAATTTCGAGATGGCGGGCGCAATATAACGATGGCCGAAACCGAAGGTCGCGTTCACGCGCACCAGTCCGCGCGGCGCGGCCCGGCGGCTGGTAATGGTCTGTTCCAGCTGTTCGATGTCGGAAAGGATGCGCGCCGCCTCGCGGTAATAGAGTTCACCTTCTTCAGTCAGGCTCACCTTGCGCGTGGTGCGGTTGAGCAGGCGCACGCCGAGCCGCGCCTCCAGTTGGGCCAGGCGCTTGGAGACGGCGGGTGGCGTGAGACTAAGTTCGCGTGCGGTGGCCGTCAGACTGCCGGTCTTCGCGAGCTGATGGAAAAAGGCCAGTTCGGAAGTGAGATCCATTATGTCGAAAAAGTAAATAATGTAATTGACATAGTTTAATTAAAAACTCCGGGGAACACATTAGAATTGTCGAACATTACTGAGCTTTTAGCAGATGAGTGACAGAATGAGAGCTCAGTCCCTCACCCCCAACCCCCGCTCCCGCCAGGGGGAGAGGGAGCGATCAGCACCATTTGATGAAGAACAATATTGAGGGAGCCTCATGTTTTCGGGATTTGAACGAAACACCGTCGAGCTGAACGGCGTAGCTATCCATTACCGCAAGAGCAGCGGGGGCAGCTCTAAGCCCGGCCTGCTGCTTTTGCACGGGCATCCGCAAACGCACGTCATCTGGCACAA
>JBBWZW010000247.1:0-2956 GCA_039649305.1 Burkholderiales bacterium | reverse complement strand
CTCTGCTGTCCGCTCAAATAACAAACCTGGAGGGAGAAATGGCCATAACTCAAAACTTTGACGCCATCGTCATCGGTGCAGGTTTTTCCGGCCTGCACATGCTGAAGTCGCTAAGGGACAAATTGGGATTGAAGGTGCGCGTCTATGAAACCGGTGAAACCGTAGGCGGCACCTGGTACTGGAACCGGTACCCCGGCGCGCGTTGCGATTCTGACGCCTACATTTATTGCTTCACGTGGGACAAGCAACTCCTGCAAGAGTGGGAATGGTCCGAACGCTATCCCGAGCAGCCCGAAATCCTCAATTACCTGGAGCATGTTGCCAAACGCCACGACCTGAAGCGCGACATTCAATTCAGTACGAGCGTGACCAGCGCCGAATTCGACGAGACAGCCAACCTGTGGACGGTGCGTACGGAGACAGGGGAAGAGGTTACGGCTCGCTACCTCATTCCGGCCGTAGGCACTTTGTCGACCACGAACATGCCTCAGTTCAAGGGCTTGGAGAAATTCAAGGGCAAGTGGTACCACACTAGTCGCTTCCCTCACACCGGCATTGACTTCACCAACAAGCGCGTGGGCGTGGTCGGCACCGGCGCCACGGCGGTGCAGGCCATTCCCGAAATTGCGCAGCAGGCGAAACAACTCACCGTATTCCAGCGCACCGCCAACTACTGCGTGCCGGCGCGCAACGGCAAGGTGGACCCCGAATCGGCCAGGGCGCGAAAGGCGGACTATGAGGGCATCGCCAAGCGGATCCGGGAATCGTTCTTCGGCCAGGAGCATTACTTCATTCCGAAGTCGGTGCTGGAGGCAACACCCGAGGAACGGGAGCGTGAGTTCGACAGGATGTGGGACGCCGGCGGATTCGCCTTCTGGCTGGCCAACTATCAGGACATGTTCTTCTCGCAGGAGGCCAATGACATCTGCGCCGACTACATCAAGCGCAAGATCCGCAACACCGTGAAAGACCCGGTCGTAGCCGAAAAGCTGATACCCAAGGGCTACGCCTACGGCACCAAGCGCCAGCCGCTGGACACCAACTACTACGAGACCTTCAACAAGGACAACGTGCTGCTGGTCGATGCAAAAACCGACGGCGGGATTGAAGAGATCACCGAAACGGGCATCCGCGCAGGTGACAAGGAGTATGCCCTCGACATCATCGTTTTTGCTACCGGTTTCGATGCCATGACCGGCCCGCTGAAGGCGCTGAACCTGAAAGGCCGTGGCGGCCGCACGCTGGATCAGGAGTGGCTGGACGGACCGCACACTTACCTTGGCATTTCGGTCGCCGGCTTTCCTAACTTGTTCACTATCACCGGCCCGCAGAGCCCTTCTGTGTTGTCGAACATGCCGGTGTCGATTGAGCAGCATGTGGAGTGGATCACCGAATGCATTGAAACTATGCGCAAGACCGGAAAGGCCACCATCGAGGCGACGCCTGCGGCGCAGGATCAATGGGTCGCCCATGTCAACGAAATCGTCAACGCGACGCTGATGATCAGCGCTAACTCCTGGTACATGAGCGCCAACATCCCCGGCAAGCCGCGCGCCTTCTTGCCCTATCTGGGGCCAGAAGGCGTCGGCGGCTACAGGAAAAAGTGCGACGAGGTCGCAGCCAAGGGCTACGAGGGATTTGAATTGGCGTAACCAGACTTAGACACCAAAATAGGGCGGGACCGCATCAGCCTTGCCGCCCCACAAACGCTGTCGGGAGGAGATAATGATCGAGAACAGCTACTACTCGCAGGACGTGCACGGTCCCTACGAGGTTCACGACATCGGCAATCTCGATTTGGAGGAAGGCGGCACAATTCGCGCTTGCAAACTCGCCTATGCAACTTTCGGCAAGCTCAATGCTGCGAAAGACAACGCCATTCTCGTCCCCACTTGGTACTCCGGCACAAGCAAAATCATCGAGCAGGTGTATGTCGGTCAGGGCCGCGCCCTCGATCCCGACAAGTATTTCATCGTTGTCGTCAATCAGATTGGCAGTGGTCTTTCATCCTCGCCGCACAATACACCGGCGCCAGCCGGGATGGGAAATTTTCCCCGTGTGCGCATCGGGGATGATGTGCGTGCGCAACATAAGCTTCTCACGGAAAAATTCGACTTGAAACGTCTCGCGCTCGTTGTAGGCGGCTCCATGGGCGCACAACAGACCTACGAATGGGCGGTACGCTACCCCGACATGGTGAAGCGCGCCGCGCCTATTGCCGGCACCGCCAAGAACACCATCCACGATGCTCTTTTCACGGAAACGCTGGTCGAGGCGATCACGTCCGACCCGGGCTTTAACAAGGGCTTTTACGCGTCGTCGGTCGACGTGAGGGAAGGTCTGCTGCGCCACGCTAAAATGTGGGCCGTTATGGGTTGGAGCACGGAATTTTTCCAGCAAGACCGGCACAAGGCATTGGGCTTTTCATCGATGGACGATTTCATCATAAACTTCATGAACGGATATTTCAGCGTCATGGATCCCAACGATTTGCTGTGCATGGCATGGAAATGGCAACGCGGCGACGTCAGCCGCCACACCGGCGACGACTTACGGGCCGCGTTGGGCCGCATCAAAGCCAAGACCTTTGTCATGCCGATGTCGTCAGACATGTTCTTCCCACCGTCCGATTGCCAGGCCGAATGGCGGCTGATTCCCGATGCCGAGTTCCGGCCGATCCAAACCATCGATGGCCATCTCGCACTTTTCGGTGCTGATCCCAGCGCGATCAGTCAGCTCGATAAGCACTTAAGCGAATTGCTCGCGACAGAAGTTTAGCTCGCGAACTACTGCCGGCAGCGTGAGCTTTGATGTCTGCACTTCGCGTGCGTTTATTTCCGCGAATGACCGCTTTGCGCCAAAAGCTGCCCTTAGCAGACTCGTGATCCAGCTTCCACTTTACTTTCGAACATCAGGCTAAACTCGAAAGCGAAAGGCGCCACCCTTGCTGCATGTC
>JBBWZW010000232.1:0-10605 GCA_039649305.1 Burkholderiales bacterium | reverse complement strand
GGCATGAACCATCAGCGCCGCACGGTCGACCTGCCGAATGACATGGGCCGCCGCACGTTTTACGCGATGCCCTATGGCCGATTTTTCATCTGGGGCGCAACCGCGGGAATGCTGCGCAATCTGTTTCATTTTCTGCGCGCCTGAACCCGAAGGCGATTTGCGGCGCTACGCTACCCGCAAATTGAAGTGTGACGAGCCACAGTCGTTTGATTACCACGTTGCGCTGCGTTATCGTATGGGCTACGCATTTATAAGGCAGCATGATGACTTTTTTATCCATTCTTTGCGCACTGCTGATCGAGCAAGTCAAACCGCTGCGCGCGGACAATCCCATCTATTCGCTGATCAGAACGCTCGCGGCCCGCATGGAAGTGTCGTTCAACGCCGGACAGGAGGGCCACGGCCGCATGGCGTGGATCATCATGATGCTCATATTGATGGTGCCGACTGCGCTGGTGTACTGGTTTTTGGCCTGGATCAGCCCATTTGCGGCGCTCATCTGGAATATCCTGATCGTTTACCTGACGCTGGGTTTTCGTCGCTACAGCCATTACTTCACCTCCATCCAGCTCGCGCTTAATAGCGGCGACGAGGCGACCGCCCGTTCCTTGTTGGCCGAGTGGACCGGCCAGGACACCACCGCGATGGAAGTGCATGAAATATCACGCATTGCGGTCGAGGAGGCGCTGGTCACCACGCATCGGAATGTATTCGGTGTGTTCTTCTGGTTCCTGATGCCGTTCGGGCCGGCGGGTGCGGTGATGTATCGTGTTGCCGAACACCTCACCGTCGCATGGAACAAGCCGGACCACCTTAAGAACGAATCGTTTGGCCGGTTCGCCGGCACGGCGTTTTACTGGATCGACTGGATTCCCGCGCGGCTGACCGCAATTGCCTTTGCGATCGTGGGCAATTTCGAGGATGCCATTTATGCATGGCGCAACTTCGCCCATCGCTGGTCGGACGAAGCGATTGGCATCATTGTTTCCGCGGGCGGCGGAGCGATGGGCCTGCGCCTGGGCACGTCGGCACAGGTCGCCGCGGCCGTGGTGCCCGCCGATGCGTCCACCGTCGATTCGATGGCGCTTGAAAGCGACAGCCCGCCAGGTGAAGAGGCGACCGCGCGGGCGTTGCAAAGCACTGTTGGCCTGGTCTGGCGCGCATTGCTGTTGTGGATGCTGCTGCTGTTGTTGCTGTCGTTCGCAGTGTGGCTGGGCTAGATTCCAGACCTTCCTGTTACTTACCCGCAGGCCGAACTTGTTCGGCCCGCAACGTTTTACGACCGCCCCTGCCACGTTATTCCCTGCTTTTCGTTCCCGCCCGGCGGCCTATACTCAAAACATTTCCAAGATACCGGTTACACGCCAGCGCACGGGTTAACCGTTTCATAAGCAACTTAGGGAGAAGACACGTTGCACGTTGTGAGACCGGAATTGCTACGGTATCTGACACGGCAAACAAAAGACCGGCGCGCCGTCGCATATGAACATCAAAAATTTTCACCTCGCGGGTGTTGTGTCGCTTCAAGTCTTCTATAAGATATAATATGTATGAATGGTAGGCCTGCCGCCACAAAATGGCGCCAGGACAGTCAACATAGCAACCGCTATTGAACACGCCTCACACATGGCCGAACAAGCGCAAAAACCCCCTATACCAGCCGAAGAATTTTTCATCCAGGGCCTGACCAGCGATGGAAAACAGTTTCGTCCCAGCGACTGGGCCGAACGCTTGTGCGGAGTGATGTCGTGCTTCCGCCCGGAAGGTTCCGGCGGCCCCCACGCGCATTTGCAGTACTCGCCGTATGTCCGGCCCACGGTGTTGGGCGGGGTAAAGTCGGTAGTGGTCAATGCGGCGTTACGGCAGATCGAGCCACTGGCTTATCACTTCGTCGTGAATTTTGCGAAGGACAATGATTTGCTGATTGTCGACGCTTGCTTGCTGCCCGACACCGACACGAAGAAGGCTTAGTGCGGTTTCATTTTGGCGTGCTGAGGCAGGGTGCGCATGGGGCACCCTCCATCACCCCCTTACAGGTTTAATCGTCAGCCAGCACTCGGTGTGAAATCCTGACCAGCCGCGCACCGAGCAGGCGCGCCAGCCCCTCGGCGCCGTTCTGCATCAGGGCATGGTGGTTTTGTTGGAACACGGAACGCGCCAGTGGCGCCAACAGATTCATCCACGGTTTCGTCGTGCGCACACGCCATTCGTATCGCACCGTTGTGATTCCCCGATCGTACGAGAACAGCCAGCGTCCCGTGCCTTCCAGATCGCCTCTCACATCCGCTTCCAGTGCGGCGAGCGGTTCTATGCGGGTGGTGCAAGCGTCAAAGCAGACTTCGTAGAACAGCCGGCTCTTCCACGTGTAGCGCCGTACGCTTCCAATGCCGTCCGCGTCGCCACCACTCAGCTCTTCAACGTATGCCGCACCTTGCCACCACTTCGGCCAGAGCAGTGAGTCGCATACGGCATCGTATACCGCACGCAGCGGCGCCTCGATGCGCCAAAGGGAGACCAGCCGGTACTGAGTCATGATGAATGAGGATCGCGTTTCATTGCACGGTGACGGGCGCCACTACGACGGGAGCCACCGCTTGTTCCAGTGTAACCTCAATGCTGAGTTCGCTTTTGACCGGCACGTCGCCGACTTTCCCGGGACTGAATCTGACTGTCGCAAAGGCAGCCCTGAGGAAGCGCTGCCCTTGCTCCGACAGCAATTCCTCCTCGATCACCACCTCGTCGATTTCGCCCTGTTCATTGATAAGCAAGTACACCCGCATGGGGCGCCGCGGCATGCCGGGCAGGGCTTCGACCTTTTGCAAAGAAATATCCTGCAACAGCACTGGCATTTCCGTCAGTTCACTTATCAGGAAGTAGTGCGGACCGGCCTTGGTTAAACCCAGGAAAAGCGAAGTGTCGTCGCCTGTGTCCTGCCTGACGGTGCGCGACCGCGTCGGATTGTCCGGTGCTTCCACTGCGCCAGTCGCAGGTCCCGGGTCCGTCGCATCCGGGATCGAGGAGTGGGCGGCAGCTTCAGGCCTTGCAGTCTCCCGCTCGTTGTCCGGCGCATGCAAGCTCGCCACGATCGTTCCTGCAGGCAGTTGTGGGGGAATGTGACCCGCTGTCATTCCCTTGCCATTTCCGAACGCGGAAGCGATGCCGACATGCAGGGCGACAGACAGCAGCAGCGCCGACAGACGGCATGTCCGATTTCTCATGGGCTACTGGCTGCGCGAGCATGACGGGGTGCCGGGGCACCCCGTCATTCAAGCCAGGCTATTGGGTAGTCAACAGGCGCCAGGAAACCCGGCGCGTGCCGCTCCCTGGCAGTGGTTTGACCGGCGGAGTAAGCACGATCGTGCCGCCGAGGTCCGTCCCGCCCGCGTCCGCGCCTGCTCCACCGTTCGACGAGCGGATCAGCGCCCTGACCGTGCCGTCGGATTGCTCGATCATTACCGGTCGCGTAACCAGGCCGTTGCCGAGGTTTTTCCCGACTACGCCAAAGGCGGTGGAAACCGCGCCTCCCGTCAGGTAGTCAAGTGAATAGACGAAGCTGCCGGAGCCGTCCGGTCCGGCCGCACCGCATGCGCTCATTGTGGCGCTCTGCGGTGTAATCGTCGTAAACAACAGGGTACCGAGGCCGAGTGCAGGGTCGGTGCTTGCCCGTTCGCCGCTGGTCAGGAAATCCATGAACCAGCCATTTTTCGTGGTCCAGTCAACCGGATTGTTGCTGCTGGTCCGCACCTGTTCTCCCGGACTGCACAGCGTGGTCGGGACGCCTGTCGGGCATGAAGAGGTGGTCAGCGTTTGCCGGACAAAGTTGCTGCCCGCGGCCCGTGGATCACCGTAAGTGGTCGTATCGAGTTTGTCCGTCAACGCATAGAAAGACTGGATGTTCTGATAGCTTACGTCGCTGACGCCGAGGAACCTGCCCGTGCCCACAAACACTACCGGCTTGCCGTTGATCGTCGCTTCCAGCGGCTTGACGGTAACCGGCTGCGCGTTGCCGGCGCTGTCTGTAAAGCTGGCCATTCTGTGCGCGTCGTAGCCGGCGGCCCCGATGTCGCCGTTGATATCGAACCGCCACAAGTTGCCCAGCGTATCTCCTCCGTACGCCGCTGTGCTCGTATTGTTCGTCATCGGCGTCACCGCATGCGCACTGATGCGCGCCAGTCCGCTCGGGACTGCGGCTGTGCCGACGCCGGTGCTAATCGTCCTTATCACGGCGCCAGAGTTGGCGTTAAGCACGTACAGGCGGCCTATCCCGTCGGCATTGTTGTAGCCGGAACTGACCAGCACCACCCAAGTCCCGTCTTTCAGCTTGGTGATCCGGGGATTGTTGTAGGTATAGCCCAGGTTGGTATCAGTGAATTCCCATAGCAGCTGCGGTGACGCCGGGTCGGTGATGTCGAGTGCGTAATACCCCTTTCCGCCGCGGTTGAGCCCGCCGACCAGGATGGTTTTCCATTGACTGCTGGAGCATGTTGATGCCGGCGCGTTGGGGCAGATGTCGCCAACCTCGGGCGAAGCATCGACGAAGAACTGGTGTTTGTTTTTGTAGTCCTTGTCCGCCAGCCTGTACAAGTCGGGCAGGATAATACGCGGGATGTATGCCCACCGCTCTTTGCCGCTCGCGCCATCGAAAGCATGCAACATGCCGTCGTTGGCGCCGACGTATACAGTGCCGCTGCGCGTAGCCTTCGCCGTCTTGTAGGCACTGTAGTTGGTATCGTTATAGTTGAACAAGGGAGCCTGCACGTACCTCGCCTCGGAGGAGACGATGTCTCCGAGAACATGGATACGCTGCCTGTAATAGGAGCCTTCGTTGGTACGGTCGCCGCGCAGGAAGTTGACGAGCGCTTCACCGGCAGCGCCCCCGGTGGCAATCGTGTTATTGCTTTGCGCCGCCGCGCTCAGGCAGCCGCTGCCTGACGAGCAGAACTGCGACAAGCCGGTAGTGGCCGACACGTACGTGATGTAAGGAGCCGTGAAGTACGAAGTCAGCCCGGCCGATCCCAGGTTGGTCCAGTCGAACGGCATCAACCCGGTCGCGCCTTTTGTGTAAATGGTGCGCGACGTTGGTGCGGTCACCGGCACTTTCGTCGTGGCGCTTTCGTCCACATTGATGACTTCTGTACTCGATGCGTCAACACCGCCGAGAGCGCCGTCAAAGGCGGACCCTGATACGTAGTCCTCGGTGACCATATAACAGCTCGTACCCTGCCGGTAAACATTGCCGACGGCATAGCTGGTTGAAGGCCGCCAGTCGGTCGTGGAGCAGTCCACCAGTTTCATGGCCGACCAGTTCTGCCGGGTCAGGGTGCCTGCTTCGGTGATCTGTTGGCGGATGAGTTCGCCATACCAATCCATCGACATGTAGGACGAGCTGAACACATAGTTGTCGCTCGCGCTGACGTTCGGATTACTGCTGGCGGCGGCGGCCGCAGTGCCGGGCCTCGGTACGCTCTTGATGGCGGCGAGTGTGGACGTCAGGCTGGTGGCCAGCGATGCCGGGTCGGATGCGCTGAAATAAGCCCCGTGTCCATTGACCGCGGCATGCCACAGGTCGTCGATGTTGGCGTTGGTGTTGTTGGCGGGGGTCGGCCAGTTGCATGGCCCGCCGGTTTGCCACGAGCAAATGCCGGAACTCGGGTTGGCAGTCGTGCCTTTTAGTACATCGTAAAAGTCGCCGCTCTCGTCGGCCCAGTAGTCTTTGCCGTCAGCCGGTGCGTAAATCATCCGGCCTTGTGCACCCAGTCCCAGTGTGAATGTAGTCATGTGCTGGGTATTGGCGACGTCTCGTCCATGCGCCCCGACGTTGTCGGCGCACAGGTCATTCGGTGTGGTGGACGGCGCAATGACCGGCCCGGTGCAGGTTCCCGTACCTTTGGTCGTATCGGAACTGCGCAAGTCGGTGTTGTAGTAATAGGCGGCCACATCCGCGAGCGAGTTGGAGGTTCCGCCGGTCACGCCGACCTGGCACTCCCTCGCGGTTGACACCGTAAAGTTGGGGCCTGCGGATTGTGCCACCGCATTACAGGTTGTCGTGTTCGTCCATGAACCCCAGCTCGTATAGCGGCAATCGGTGCCATTGACGATATTCCACGTGCCGGTGCCGGAGCTGAAGCTCTCGTTGCAACTGGATGCGTTCGCCCAGGTACCCCAGTCATAACGGCACTGCGTGGAACTATTCGGTGTACACGTCGTGGCACTGGCCCAGCTGCGCCAGGTGCCATCGGAACGTTTTGTGCGCTTCTGCAGCGGCCCGGTACTTAACTGCAGGCGACTGGTCCTCGTCTGGACCACCGCAGTCCCGCCATCGTAATAGGGGCGCGGCAAAGCGACATCCTGGTTGCCGATATCCGTGGCGCCATCCATTTGCTTCGGAGTCGCGGTTTCGTTCCAGAATCCGTCAGTGGAAAGGATGGTGTAGTTCTGCTGGCAGGAGAACTGCAGCGGATCAACTACCGTGCTGCCGTTAAAGGTGATGCCGTTCAGCTTGCCTGCATACAGCCGGCCCGCGCTGGAAAGGGCTCCACGCAAAGGGGTGGATCCGCTGGGCCTGGCATTGACGACCTTGTTATACCAATTGTATTTTTGCGTGGACTTGAATTCGCTCAGGTTGAGAAAGTCATTGTTGTTGTCGTTGATGCTCATGTAGCCGAGGCGGAAACGCGAAACATTGTTCGTCAAGTCCGCCGCGGTATCGATCGCCGCGAACGCATTGCTCACGGCAGTTTTCATCATTTGCATGCGCGATTTGTAGTAGGTCCACCAGTTCGCGTAATTCGTCATTTCCTCATTGCCGGTGCAGCGTGTGCCGGCGCAGTCGTTTCTGGCCGTTACCCTGGTCGTCGTTCCGGGATAAGGGTAGGCAGCCGTGCTGTCCGGCACAATGACGGTCAACAGATTATTGCCCGGTACAGCGCTGGTGCTGAACGCGGTGGGAGCGCTCCAGCTAATGGAGCCGGAACTGGTGATCACCGGTGTTGCCACGGTGCCGAGACCGGCCGTGATCGTCACTGTGCTGCCTGAAGCCACCGCGGCATAGCCTGCAACGCCGCAACTGCCGGTTACCGATCCGTTGCACTTGTTGATACCCGCGGCGATTGCCGCTGCCATGGTGGTGGTGCTTGTGCCGGAAGCGGTAACCGTCGCGGGCAGGATTTGCAAGCCGTTCACCTTGATGCCGGCGATCGCCGAGCCTGTCGCAACACTGCTGAGCGTGAACGAGCTGGTACGCGGCGAAGGAGCCCGGGCATAGCTGAAGGTGGAATCGAATGCAGCCCGGCAGTTGGTCAGCGCACTGCTGTCGCACCAGCGCAACCTGGCCGGAAACTTGTACTCAACCCCGCTGACGGTCGTCGGAGCGCTCGCGGTTACGCACGTCCTCAGGCTGGCGGAGGTGCAAAATTCTCCCGGAATGATCGTATAAAAATATGGCGGCTTGGCTGCATCCGTCTGGAGGTTCGAAGTGGTCGTAGCGGAGCTTTGTATGCCATAGGCGTCGTCCTTGACCGCTTTCCAGTTTGGTTTGGTGCTGCTATCGGCCCCGGTAGCCGTGGTCATTCCGGTCATGCTGGGGTAGGCGGTGGCATTGAAGGCACCGGTGCTATCGACCGCGACCGGCGGCTTGTAGGTGACCGCAGGGTTGTAGTACACGCCGTTATAGGCGGCATTCCTGAATAGAAATTCGGAGCGTGCCGAGCTGGGATTTTGCCCGATGCTCCCGCACGTGGGTTCGCGCGTCGATTGCGGTGCGCATGCCCAGTCCGGCATGAAGTCCCAGTCCATACTGCCCGAATCGTCCAGCACGAAAAATACATTGGGCTTTACGTCAGTGCTCGACGCCGCCGAATACGTATTCAGCGGGTCGGTCGAGATGTCGGTTGCCCTCGTGTTGGCGGATGCAATCAGCGCCAGCGTAATCAGCGAAAGGCCGAAGGTGTTGAGCGGTCGGTCGAGAGTCATATCAAGCTCCTAATGTGAAGCACATCCGCAATATTTGATTCAACGCTATCCCGTTACATGGAAACGACTGTCTGCACGTAGCTCACGGTATTCCGAGGCCCGCTGACGCGCACGGTGATCCGGTAGTACACGACTGAAGGCGCATTGAGCTGGATCTCGCCGGCTTCTTCCGCGTTTCCGGTCGCAACCTGAACCGCCGGCGAGGCGCTGCAGGAGGCGCCTGCCGTTTTTGCGCCCGAGTTCCTGCATAGGCGGTCGATGATGTATTCGACGAAGTTGCCTGCGGAGTCAGCGTCGGTCGGGTTCAGTTTGTGCACCCTCGCGCTTTGCGAAGGCCAGAAGCTGTCCCACGACGTTCCGGCGGCAGGGCTCAACGCCGGGTCGCTGCCATTGGCGGCATAGCCGTTCGTCGATTCGTCGGAATCGAGTGTCGTGCCGCCGTTGTTGGCCGCCAGCCAGGTGATCGCGGCTTCGATGCCGGTATCGGCTGAATGCGTCGCGGCTTGTTGAAACGAGAGGTTGCCGGCGATGATGTTACTGGTGTCGACCGACCGGACCAGCGCTACCGCGGCCAGCGTCATTGCGACCAGCACCACGAGGGCGATGATCAGCACGACGCCGGACTGCCTGGCACGCCGCTTCATTCTTCGCTGAGGGGTATAAGTCATGATTAACATCCTTGCGGCACTCCCATCCATCCAACGTTACGCATCGGTATGACAGCCTCGAATGTCTTGTAGCGATAGTGTTTCCACGGTTCGTCGGCCGCCGTGTTCGGCCCCAGTGTGCCGCTGGTGCCGACGATGGGTGCGGCCGCGTTTTCCGACCAGGTGGGCGCAGCAACGGTGACCACGTCCTTGCTGAACTCGCCGTTACGCGCCACCAGCGCCAGGCTCAGTGCGGAGATGCGCGCCCAGGCGCAAGCGGAACCCGGTGCGGTCTGGTCGTGGGCACCCGCCTCCGGAATTCCGTCCATCGGCATACTCGTGTCGCGCCAGTACACGGCTTTCATGCTCACAATGTTGTGGGCGATCGGCACCCATATCGCCGGATTTCCGGCGTTCGCGGCGACACCGCAATCGTTTGCCATGTAATCGCAAACCGTCAGGTTTCCGCCGCGGATGGCATAGGCAAGTACGCTGGGCGACTGGCCAAGGTTAAACAGCGCTGTGCCGGCGCCGCTGGTCGCGGCCGTCACATTGCTGGTGGTGGTGGCTGTGATGCGGTCGAGGACCAGGTTGGTCGTGCATGCGGAAGGCGCAGCAATGACCTGGTCGCCGACTGCGAAAGAACTGGGCATCTGAACCGTGTATGTGCTCCCGGACTGTCCGAGGATCGGGTTGCCTTGTGGCTGGCCGTTGGCATTGCCAAACATGACGAGCAGCGTGTCGGTATTGGCGTCGGCGGCGGGAATGATGGCAGTGCCTGGATTGATAGCCACCGGTGCGAGACGAACCGGGGTGCCGATATTGCCGCCCGATGGCAGCGTCCACAGCACGTTGCAGTGGAATACGCTGGTGGCGCCGAAACCGTAACCGGCATGTGAAATGTCGCGCTGCATCTGGTGGAATCCGATGGCGCCGTTGCCGACCGAATCACCGGCGCCGGTCGTGCTACGTTTCCGCTCCTCGGACAAGGCGAACACCTGCAGCATGATGATCGCTGCCAGGCTGCCGATGACCAGGGCGACCATGATCTCCACCAGGCTGAAGCCTGCGGGCCGACGAACAGATGATGTACGCATGCGCAACAATTTGACCCCCTTACCGAATTTGAGCGACAGCGATGTATTGGTGGGCGTCGGACCCGGCACCCGCGCTTGGTGCCAGCCACCTGACGGTGATGGTCACGATGCCCTGGTCGTCGACCACCACCGTTGGCGGATAGCTCGCAACGTTGGGTAACGTCGTGCTGACATGGCCTAACCACGTGTTGTAGCCTGTGCCGCCGGTGTTGAAGTTCGTCTGAAGACTGGCTGTTACGCGGTCGGTGGCCCACATCGTGCCAAGCAGGCTGTCCGCGAGCAGCGAAGCTTCGGAGCGATACTTCGCCTCTCCCACATTCCGTACCGCCGCGGCCTGCATACCGACGATTGCGAGTATGCCTACGGAGAAAATGAGGATCGCAATGAGGCCTTCCAGCAGCACCATGCCGGCTTGTTTGTTCAACGTCTGGAGTCGAGTATTCATGGTCGTCTCAGCATGCCTGGGGGTCAGGGGGAGTAGTGACGGGGCGCGCCGGATCGCACATGCGGATCTGCCCGCCGGCGGTAACGACCACGCGCAGGCAACGCATTTTTCCCCCGCTGGTGACACAGGTGCCCGCGGGATTGGTGATGTCGAAGACAGCGTTATTCGCTGCGGGTAGCGTGCGTTCCCTGCCCAGGCCGTTGAAAACAAGCGTCGTCGTGAAAACAGGTGACCCAGCGACGGCGCCGGAAGATGCGACCACTTCGGAGGTCGCCACCTCGCCCCTTGTCGAGCCTTCCGCCTCGCTGCGGGTCTGGATGACCCCAGGACAGTCGGCCGACGCAGTCACACATCCCACTGTCCACGCGGACTTTGTGCCAAGAACGAACTGGATAGGTGTATTGCGCTGAACGGCTTCAGCCCTTGCAAGCTGAAGACCGTTCTG
>JBBWZW010000172.1:0-3924 GCA_039649305.1 Burkholderiales bacterium | reverse complement strand
CCCTCGGCGGGCCCCTTGCATCGCATCCCGCTACGTCCGCCAAATTGCACAAGTTATTCCTGCGCGGCGCCTTAGCCTGAGACCGCCGGGAGCGCGATAAAGTTATTCGGCAAACTCTCCATTGATGCGATATCGATCAAGGGGCGGCTTTTAATCGTGTCTTTCTGGATGCGGCAATAGGACACTACCGGAACTGCCATACCCTGACATAGTTGATTTCATAGGCATTGTCCTTGCCAGTCGGCGTCGTGTCGTCTGGCGATCCGCTGGCGCTGCCGAACCACAGGTCAAGCAGGATATATAGCGGGTCGCTGATGTGTACAGCAGCGCTATAGAATTCCTTGCCATCAAAATAGAAAGTTATTTTGTTCGGCTCCCATTTCACGCCGTATCGATGAAATCCGGCAGACAAGTCGGGCGTGGCGACCGTCTGCTCCCCGCTCGGAAAGGCAGGGTCCTGCCATACCGTCGCCGCGTACGCAGTAGGACGGTGGTATTCATCCGACCATCCGGTTTCCTTGCCGCCACCCGAATACGCTTCCATCACGTCAATCTCGGGGCGGCGGTCGCCGATATGGTTGAATAACCAGAACGCCGGCCATGCGCCTCTGCCTGCCGTGAGTTTTGCCTCCATCTCGAAATAGCCATACGCCTGCGAGAATCGCCCATCGGTGTCGATGGTCCGGTTGAAAAAATTTCCGTCGGCGTCCCGTTGCGGCCAGATCTTCAACTTCCCGTCTTCTACCGTGTAGTTCCTGGTCGGGTTCGATGCTGAGTACCAGATATGGTCATTCCATATGGCTGAGTCGAAACCATTGCTGAACTCCTCCGCGAACGTCAACGTGTATTCGCTCGGGTCCTGGCCGAAAGGAGCCGGGTCGTCCGCGAATGCAAGCTGTGCAAGCAATAGCGACGTCGCTGCAACCAGGATAGAAAGGAACTGCTTCAGGATATTTTTCTGCATCTTTGCTGACCTCACCAATAAAGAGATTTTCGTAAGCCGCGCGCACGAGTCAGTGCAACCGGTGCGTGCAGCACACCAGGGATAAGAAGGGGATGTATGGGGCCAGACCGAATGCGTGATCCGGCTATGCCAGTGGATCTGAAGATCCAGGGACTACGTCACCTGGGAGTCGACGCCCATGGATTAAGCAGTAGTGAACCGCCCTGCTGATCTTTCGGCTTGTTGATCGCGATCAGCTCGCGCATGTAGACCTTGCATGCCGGCGCCGAACGGTTTTCCAGGCATTCTTTCTGCGGGCCGACAAAGGATGGGCGATGCGGGCCGGATTCCATTCCGGGAGGGAGAAAACGATCCAGCGTTTTGCGGAGATTGGTCCAGTCGGTGTCGATTCTCGACTGGAGTTGGCGGTCATCGAGTTTGACCAGTTCCTGCAGTTCGCGTGGTTCCTGGACATCATACGGGTTTGCGCCCGCAGCTTCGGCGTGGGGGTACGGGCTGATCGCACATAGGCCGCAACCGGCCGACACCATCATTGAACAAGCCCATAATCGACCTCGTCGAAAAAAATGTGACTTAACACGTGCCATGAGAGATGCTCCTTTGCAGACGGAGTACGGTTGAAATGACCGCGGATGGAAACGATCAAAATCGTTTCAGATATGCCCCGGACGGGCAATCGGACGAATCCCCTGGAAGGATTCAATTTACGGACAACGACAGTCGCAGCAGGCTGGTCGGGTGGACGAAATTCGCATCGTTACTGCAGGCGACATCCGCAGGATATTTCACCAGCGGACAAAATGCAGCGTCATGAAACCGATGAAATGATCGACATCAAAGCGATTGTGCGCACGAAAGAAAAGAGATCAGGCAGGCTGATGAATGGCGGGGAAATCGATCGAATTATTTGGTGGCGTTGTCCGGATTTGTATACCGACCCACGGTCGAGTTTGATGCATCGTGTTGGGATTGCATCCCAACCTACGGATCACTCGTCCGCGAGATGCGGCTCGAGTACGAATTTGTCACGTCCGGTCAGCAACAGAAAATGCTTGCCGCTGCAGCGGGCGAACATGGATATGCCCAAACGCTGCGCGACAGCATGACCCATTTGCGTGGTGCCGGAACGCGACAGCAGGAACGGAATGCCCATTTGCCCGCCCTTGATCACCATTTCGGACGTCAGGCGCCCGGTCGTGTAAAACACTTTGTCGTCACCGCGTACATCATCCAGCCACATCTTCCCGGCAATCGCATCGACCGCGTTATGACGGCCCACGTCCTCGATGAAATAAAGCAGTTCGCCTTCAGAGGAAAACAATGCGCAGCCATGGAGGGAACCGGCGCGTTTGTAGATGGACTTCTGCACGCGAACGGTGTCGACGATTTCGTAGAGTGTCGATTGCTTCAGCCGCGCATCAGGGGAGATGACTATCGATTCGACTTCATCCATCAGTCCGCCGAAAACCGTGCCTTGTCCACTGCCGGTTGTGATGACTTGCGTCGCCTTGCGGTCATCAACTTCCCCGGAAACGCTATGCGTCTTGACCGCGACGGCGCCGACATCCCAGTCCACCTGTACCGCTGCAATATCCTCGATCGACCTGATGAAGCGCTGGTTGCGCAAGTAGCCGAGCGTCAGAGCCTCCGGCGCTCCACCCAGCGTCATCACCGTTACCAGCTCCCGCTTGTCGAGATAAATCGTCAGCGGCCGCTCGGCGGGGATCTCGATTGCCGATGCGCGACGACGCTCATCGAGCACCCCGACCTCTTCGGTCAGGGCTATCGTGGCATTCGTCAATAGCGGCAGGCGTCGCATGTTATACGCCGATCCCTGCGAGGATCTGTCCCCCGCCATAGCTGCTTTGCACAGGCTGCTCACCGCCCAGCCTGATGCGGATCGCGCAGTATTTGAACTCCGGGATTTTGCCGAACGGGTCGAGCGCCGCATTGGTCAGCTTGTTGATCGCCGCTTCGTAATAGCAGAACGGCACGAACACGGCGCCGCGCGGCGAACTGTCATCAGCGCGTGCATACAGCGTTACCTTGCCCCGGCGCGATTCCAGCGTAATTACGTCGCCCGGTTTGCCGCCCAGGTCCGCGAGGTCGAGCGTGTGTACCAGCGCCACCGGATCGGGTTCGATCGCGTCGAGCACGGTGGCGCGTCGCGTCATGCTTCCTGTGTGCCAGTGTTCAAGTTGGCGGCCAGTGATCAGTACATTCGGATACTCGGCATCGGGCTTCTCGGCGGCCGGAATAATGTCTGCCGGGACGAACCTCGCGCGGCCGGTCTGGGTCGGGAAATGCTCGGTGAATACCACGGAATTGCCGGGATCGCCTTCCTGCTCGCAGGGATAGGTCACCGCATGGTCGCGCTGCAGGCGCTCCCAGGTGATGCCGCCGATGCTCGGCATGCTGCGGCGCATTTCATCGAACACGTCCGACACATCGGCGTAGTTCCATTCGAGGCCCATGCGTTTGGCGATTTGCTGGATGATCCACAGGTCTTGCTTCGCTTTGCCCGGCGGGTCAATCGCTTGCCGGCCGAGTTGAACCAGACGATCGGTGTTGGTGAACGTACCGGTCTTCTCCGGGAAGGCGGATGCTGGCAGGATCACGTCCGCCAGATACGCGGTCTCGGTCAGGAAGATGTCCTGCACTACCAGGTGATCGAGCGCGGCGAGCGCTTCACGTGCATGGTTGGCGTCAGGGTCCGACATCGCAGGATTCTCACCCATGATGTACATGCCGCGCACCTTGCCTTCCGTGATCGCATGCATGATCTCGACCACCGTCAGGCCCGGCTGGCTGTCGAGCGGCATACCCCACAGCTTTTCAAACTTCGCCTTTGCGGCCGGGTTATCGACGCGCTGGTAATCCGGATACATCATCGGGATCAGTCCGGCGTCGGAGGCGCCCTGCACGTTGTTCTGGCCGCGTAGCGGATGCAGGCCTGTGCC
>JBBWZW010000011.1:0-7098 GCA_039649305.1 Burkholderiales bacterium | reverse complement strand
TATCCAATCATTCATCCAGGCGAGGTCTTCATGCACTCCAATCTTTCCCAATTGCCGTCAGCGCAGCGTCGTGCCGATGCGCATGCGCTCGCGGCATCGCTGCCTCATGCCTTATGGCGCGGCGATGCGCTCGGCAGTCATGCCGCATCCAGCGTTTCCACCGGTTTTCCCCGATTGAACAGCGAGCTGCCGGGTGGCGGCTGGCCGCCTTCCGTGTTGACCGAGCTGTTATGGGCGCAGCAGGGAGGAGGGGAGTTTCGTTTGTTGGCGCCGGTGTTGAGGGAGCTGTCGCGGGCCGGCAAGACCATCATCCTGCTGGCGCCGCCGCACCTGGTTTTTGCGCCGGCGCTGGCGCAGATGGGGATCGATATCCGGCAGGTCTTGGTGGTCCGGTCGGAAAAGCCGGCTGATCGTTTGTGGGCGGTCGAGCAGGTGTTGAAGAGTGCGCATTTCGGCGCGCTGCTTTGCTGGTTGCCGCAGGCGAGGCCCGAGCATTTGCGGCGATTGCAACTGGCGGCCAATAGCGGCGAGGGACTGACGTTCGTGTTTCGGCCGGCATCGGCGCAGATGGAATCGTCACCTGCGCCTTTGCGGCTGTTGTGCGAGGCGGGGCCGTCCGGGCAAATTAAGGTGGAAGTGATCAAGCGACGAGGGCCGGTGGCAAGTGCGCCGATTATCTTGCCGGCGCATTTGCCGGCCGTTATAGAAAGGGCGTTTACCATCGCCAACCAGTCGCGCGTCCCTGCATCTTTGCCTGTTGAGTCTTCCCATGTTATGGATCGCCCTGTGCCTGCCGCAACTCCCGCTGGATCTCGCGTATCGTCGCTGGCCTGAACCGCTGCGTGAGAGCCTGGACCAGACCGTGCCGTTGGCGGTCACCGAGGCCAAGCGTATCCGTTGGGCCAACCCATGTGCGCAGGAGGCGGGCATCATGCCTGGCATGCACGAGAGCAGTGCGCATGCGCGCGCCGCCAATATCGTTTTCATCCCGCGCGACACGTTGATTGAAGCGGGTGCGGTGGTGGAGACCGCATTATGGGCGCTGCATTTCACGCCGCAGGTGAGTCTGCTGTCGAATGGATTGCTGCTGGATGTGTCGGCCAGTTTGCGCCTGTTCGGCGGGCATGATGCGCTGGTGGAGCAGTTGCGAAATGGCGTGCATGAGCTGGGTCTGACGCCCCAACTGGCCAGCGCGCCTACCGCGGCGGCGGCCTGGTTGTTTGCGCAGCATGAGGATGCGCTGTATGGCGACAACGAATCGTTTACTGCGCTGCTCGAACAATTGCCGGTGGCATTGCTGGTGTCGGCACAGCCGCACCTGGATACGCTGGAGTCGATCGGCTGCCAGAGCATCGGTCAATTGCGTCGCTTGCCCCGGCAGGGCATCACCCGGCGCTTCGGCAAAGAGATGCTGGCGGAACTGGATCGCGCGTTCGGCGCCGAGCCGGAAGTCCATGCGTGGTATGAGCCGCCTGCCAGCTTCTCGGCGCGGCTGGAATTGCCGTCGCGTGTGGATACCACCGAAGCGCTGCTGTTTGCCGCCCGGCGGCTGTTGATGCAGATGACCGGATGGCTGGTGGCGCGGCATGCGGCGGTGTCGCGATTTTCACTGCTGCTGCACCACGAGACGGTGCGGAATGGGAAGAGTCCTACCACGACTGTCCTGATTGCACTCGGCAGTCCCAGCCGCGACCTCGCGCATCTGACGCTGCTGCTGCAGGAGCACCTGGCGAAGGTGGCACTGACCAATTCGGTGATTGAATTGTCTTTGCAGGCGGACGATATCGAACCGCTTGCCGCGCCGAATACGGAATTATTTCCTACCGCTGCCAGCCAGGCCGAGTCGATGGCGCGCTTGATCGAGCGACTGGAGAGCCGGCTGGGGGAAGAGGCGATCGTGCGCCTGAAAGTGGTTGGCGATCATCGGCCTGAGCGCTGCTCGGTGGCGATTCCTGTACATAGGACTCTCACTGTACGCAAAGGACAGATGGATATGTTCGATGCTTTTCCGGTGCGGCCGGCCTGGTTGCTGCGGGAACCGGTTCCATTGATGGTGCGTGGGCATAAGCCTTTTTATCAGAGTACGTTGCAGATATTGGCCGGGCCGGAACGGATCGAGGCAGGGTGGTGGGACGATGCGCTGGCGGTGCGGGATTATTTTGTGGCCTGTAATGATGCGAATTTGTTGTTGTGGGTTTATCGGGAGCGGCAGGGGGTGGAAGTTGATGAGCCTGGGTGGTTTTTGCAGGGGTTTTTTTGATCAACGGAGCTGCATGCTTTTCTCCCCTCTCCCGCTTGCGGGAGAGGGGAGTAATCGGCATAGCTAAAAATGCTGGACCATCATGTTTTCCCTGCTACCAACCTACGCCGAGCTGCACTGTCTCTCCAACTTCACCTTCCTCCGCGGCGCATCGCACCCGGAAGAACTGGTGGAGCGCGCATACAACCTCGGCTACAGCAGCCTCGCCATTACCGATGAATGTTCATTGGCGGGCGTGGTGCGCGCGCATGTCGAAGCGAAGAAGCAGGGACTGCATTTAATCCTCGGCAGCGAGGTCACGCTTTCCTGCGGACTGAAGCTCGTCGTGCTGGCAACGAACCGCGATGGCTACGGCAACCTGTCGGAATGGATCACGCTGGGCAGGCGCCGTGCGCCAAAGGGAAGCTATGAACTGCATCGTGAAGATATCGCTGCGACAAACCTGCCCGGCTGCCTGGCATTGTTCATCCCCAGCCGAAGAGCAACCGCTGCCCAACTGACAGAACAAGCCGCATGGGTCGCTACGGCATTCCCCAATCGCGCATGGATTGCAGTCGAACTGCAGCACGGTATCGATGACGACCTGTGGCTGGAAAAACTGACCGACCTGTCTTGCGCGCATCACCTGCCGTTAGTCGCGGCAGGTGATGTCCACATGCATGTGCGTTCACGCAAACCGCTGCAGGATACCGTGACCGCAATCCGCCTCGGCAAACCTGTGACCGAATGCGGGCTGGAACTGCAGCCGAATGCCGAGCAGCATTTGCGGCAACGCATGAGGCTGGCCCAAATCTATCCGCCGGAACTGGTGGAACAAACGCTGTCCATCGCGTCCCGCTGCACATTCTCGCTGGAAGAACTACGTTATCAGTACCCGGAAGAAATCGCGCCGGCCGGTGAATCATTGAGCGCCTATTTGCGGAAGCTAACCTATCAAGGCGCAAACACGCGTTATCCGCAAGGGATACCGGCAGCGGTGCAACAGCAAATCGAACATGAACTCGCGCTGGTGTCCGACCTGTCATATGAACCGTACTTCCTGACGGTATACGACATCGTGCGTTTCGCGCGTAGCCAAGGGATCCTGTGCCAGGGGCGCGGCTCTGCCGCCAACTCGGCGATTTGCTATTGCGTGGGCATTACCGAAGTGGATCCATCGCGCGCGAGCGTGCTGTTTGAACGCTTCATTTCGAAAGAGCGTAATGAACCGCCGGACATCGACGTCGATTTCGAACATGACCGGCGTGAGGAAGTCATGCAGTACATCTACCAGAAATATGGGCGGCATCGCGCCGCATTGACCGCGGCCCTGATCACTTACCGGCCGCGTTCGGCATTGAAGGATGTGGGCAAGGCGCTGGGCATGGATTTCGAGCAGGTGAACCGCCTGACAAGTTCCCATCAATGGTGGGACGGACGCAAGATCAGCGCGGAGCGCCTGCGGGAATACGGCCTCGATCCCGATTCACCGATCGTGCAGAAACTGGTAACGCTGTCGCAGACGCTGATCGGTTTTCCGCGGCACTTGTCGCAGCATAGCGGCGGCTTCGTCATCGCGCGCGACAGTCTGGCGCGGCTGGTGCCGATCGAAAACGCGGCAATGGTCGATCGCAACGTGATCCAGTGGGACAAGGACGACCTCGATGCCATGGGGCTGCTCAAGATCGACGTGCTGGCGCTGGGCATGCTGTCGGCGATCCGGCGCGCGCTGGACCTCATCGGTCAACGGCGCGGCGAAGTCTTTACGATGCAGGATGTGCCCGCGGAAGACCCCGCCACCTATCGGATGATCACGAAGGCGGATACGGTGGGGGTATTCCAGGTCGAGTCGCGCGCGCAAATGTCGATGCTGCCGCGGCTGAAGCCGAAACGATTCTACGACCTGGTGATCGAAGTTGCGATCGTGCGTCCGGGGCCGATACAAGGCGGCATGGTGCATCCCTACCTGAGACGGCGGCAGGGCCTGGAGCCTGTGGTGTACCCGAGCGAGGCAATCAAGCAGGCGCTGGAGCGCACGCTGGGCGTGCCGATTTTCCAGGAACAGGTGATGCAGATCGCCATCCTGGCTGCCGGTTTTACGCCGGGAGAAGCGGATAGTCTGCGGCGTGCGATGGCCGCATGGAAGAGGAAAGGGGGCGTGGAAAAGTTTTACGACCGCATCGTAGGCGGCATGCGGGAACGCGGATATGACGAGGAATTTGCTGAACGGATTTTCAGGCAGATTGAAGGCTTCGGCGAATATGGTTTCCCGGAATCGCATGCCGCAAGTTTTGCGCTGTTGGTGTATGTGTCCGCATGGATCAAGTGCCATGAGCCGGCGGCCTTTCTTGCCGCGTTGCTGAATTCGCAGCCGATGGGTTTTTACGCGCCATCGCAGTTGGTACAGGATGCGCGGCGCCACGACATTGAGGTGCGCTCGCCCGATATTGCCATCAGCGATTGGGATTGCACGCTGGAGGAATTGTCCACAGGAGGGCAACCGGCGGTGCGCCTCGGCCTGCGGCTGGTCAAAGGACTCTCTGCCGCTGCAGCGGAACGTATCGCCGAAGTGCGCGCGATCAGGCCATTCAAGAGCGTTGACGATCTCGCGCGCCGCGCGCAATTGTCGACCCTGGATTTGCAGGCACTGGCGCGATCCAATGCGCTGTTGTCGTTAAGCGGCCATCGACGGCAGGCCGCATGGCAGGTCGCGGGTATGCAGCCGGCGCCGAAGTTGCTCAAGGATGCGCCCATCGCCGAAGACGACATTGCACTGCCGGCCGCTTCCGAGGGCCAGGAAATCGTGGCGGATTATACGAGCATCGGATTGACGTTGAACCGGCATCCGCTTGCCTTGCTGCGCGAGCGATTCAAGGCGATGAATTTATCGACGGCGCTCGAGATGAAATCCTTCCCCGACAGGAAACTCGCCCGCACCACCGGCCTGGTCACCATGCGGCAGCGTCCGGAGACGGCGAGTGGCACACTCTTTGTGACTCTGGAAGATGAAACCGGGGTCACCAATGTGATCGTCTGGCCCGGCCTGCTGGAGAAGCAGCGCAAGGAGATTCTGAACGCTTCGTTATTGACGGTGTATGGCGTGTGGCAGTGCGAGGGGGAGGTGATGCATTTGATTGCGAAACGCGTGGTGGATCATTCATCGATGCTGGGCGACCTGACGGTGGAGAGCCGGAATTTCCGCTAAGGCGCCGCGCAGGGATAAGTTGGGCAATTTGGCGGCCGTCGCGGGATGCCGTGCAAGGCGTGAGGAGGAGCCATAGCGAGCTATGGCGACGACGAGCAACGCAGCAACGCGCCCGCTACGGTCAGCAAAATTGGCCAACTTATTCCTGCACGGTGCCTAAGCTGAATTTTTGCGCTCGGGTTAAACTGAGGCCGTTTCATGGGTAATTCTCTTTGATCAAACCACATTTGACTGGGGAGCGACGAAATGAAAAAGACTTACGTGGGAAGCTGCCATTGCGGCGCAGTCCGGTTTGAAGCGGACATCGACTTAAGCGCGGGCACGTTCAAATGCAATTGCTCGATATGCGCCAAGACGAGGAACTGGTTGGCCGCTGTCAAACCAGAAGCCTTTCGCCTGCTTGCGGGTGAGGGCGATCTCACTGAATACCAGTTCAACAAAAAGCGCATCCACCATCTGTTCTGCAAACATTGCGGCATACGTCCTTTCGGATGGGCAGATATCGCCGCGATCAGCGGCAAACAATATGTCGTCAATGTTGCCGCTCTCGATAATGCGACAGCGGATGAACTGGTCAGTTCTCCCGTCACTTACTTCGATGGACGTCACGATAATTTTCAATCACCACCGACCGAAACCAGGCACCTTTGATAATGTCACCCGAACTGATCGACTCCCCGCTCGCGCTCGCCGCCATTGCGTTTGGCATAATTGGCGCAATCCTCGTGCTTGGCGGCCTCGTTGCACTGCTGCGCCTGCGGCCGCTGCGATTTTTCTGGCGCACGGTGGTTGGGCTGGTCATGTTGTCGGGCGCCGCGATCGCGATCGGTCTGGAAGGGTATCAGGCGTTGACGCGGGAAGAAGTTGCAGCGCGCCTGACTGTGCGGCCGCTGGGTCCGCAGCGCTTTGAGACCACAGTCCGTCTCCCTGACGGCCGCGAGTCGGTGTACCAGCTTGCCGGCGACGAGGTCTATATCGATGCGCACATCCTGAAGTGGCATCCTTATGCGAACCTGCTCGGCTTGCATACCGTTTATGAGCTCGATCGCGTGGGTGGGCGCTATCATGGCATCGACCAGGAGAGATCCGCGGAGCGCACTGTACATACCCTCGCGCAGGAAAAACCGATCGACCTGTTCGCACTGCGCCGGCGCCATGCATTTCTTGGTCCGCTGGTTGATGCGCAATATGGATCGGCGACCTTCGTGCCGGTTAACGGCCCCGCTGAATTTGAAGTGAGTGTGTCGACCACCGGGTTGCTGATGCGCCAGGTCAATCCTGTTCAAAAGTAGATCATCAATGGAAACGCAAGAAACCATCCTGCACTTCTGGTTCGGCTCTCAGGCGGACGATAAAATCGTGGCAGAGGAGCGGTCCAAACTCTGGTGGTCGAAGAATCCGCAGGTGGATGAAGAGATACAGCAGCGATTCGAGCCGTACGTTACACAGGCCGGGAATCGGGAACTGGATGGATGGGCTCAGTCACCAAGCGGTTGCCTCGCGCTGATTCTCCTCACCGATCAGTTCCCGCGGCATATCTATCGGAACACGCCGCAAGCTTTCGCGTATGACCCGTTGGCACGCTTGTGGTGCAAGGAGGGACTCAGCAAAGGCTTTCAGCTATCTTTGCGGCCGCTTGAGAGCGTGTTTTTCT
>JBBWZW010000007.1:0-17803 GCA_039649305.1 Burkholderiales bacterium | reverse complement strand
TGGCCAGCTTCGGCAGGTACTTCTGTTTCTGCGCCTCGGTGCCGAATTCAAAAATCGGCACCATCACCAGCGACGACTGCACGCTCATCATCGAGCGGTAGCCGGAGTCGACCCGTTCGACTTCGCGCGCGATCAGGCCATAGCTGACATAGTTCAGGCCGGGGCCGCCGTACTCTTCGGGAATGGTGGGGCCGAGCAAACCGAGTTCGCCCATTTCGCGAAAAATCGCCGGATCGGTTTTTTCATGCCGGAAGGCTTCCAGTACCCGTGGCTGCAAACGCTCCTGGCAATAGGCATAGGAAGCTTCGCGCACCATGCGTTCATCTTCGGTCAGTTGCTGGTCCAGCAGCAGCGGATCGTCCCATGGGAATTGCGCTTTTTGTTTCATAACATTCTCCGGTATAAGGTCTTTTGTTACTGCCGCGGCAGGTCAGATTTCTTTGTGATGCAAGGAGAGGCCGAGCATCGCGCGTCGTTGCAGCCACGGGCTGGGGCGGTAACGCGGATCGCCCGTTTGTTCTTCGAGATTTTTCAGGATGGTAAATACTGTGTCGGCGCCGAGCTGATCGCCCCACGCCAACGGGCCGAGTGGATAGCCGAGTCCGAGCGTCACCGCGCGATCGATGTCGAGCGGATCGGCGATGCCCTGCTGTGCGATTTCGCATGCGATATTGATGATCTGCGCAACGACACGTTGCGTGACCAGGCCGGCGCTGTCGCGTATCACGCTGACCGGCGTGCCGGAAGCGCTGAAGAGGCCGCAGGCCATCGCAAGATATTCGCGATCGGTGGCCGGGGTAGTCATCACTACACGGCGGCGGTTGAGGTCGAACAGGCTCTCGACACCGACGGTGCGCCGGGCGTCGAGTCCTTCACGCACGCAGCAGGTGGTGGCGTCGTCGCCAAGCGGAGTGACTATGCACAGCGCCTCATCGCTCGGACGGTCGCCAGACTCCAGCGTGATGCCCGCGCCCGCGATCAGGGTCGCGATCCGTTCGGCCAGTTCGGGCCGCGCACGGCTTAGCCATACCTGGGAAGGGCGAATCGCAGCCGGCGCGTCTTCGGCAATAGTTTCCTTCTTGCCTAGCGCGTCATAGCGATAGAAGCCCTGGCCGGCTTTCTTGCCGAGCAGGCCGGCGGTTAACATTTGCCGCGTCAGGACCTGCGGACGGAAGCGTGGCTCTTCGTAGTACTGGTGGTAGATCGATTCCATCACCGGATGCGATACGTCGAGGCCGGTAAGGTCCAGCAATTCGCAAGGGCCGAGACGGAAGCCGGCGGTGTCGCGCAGGATGTCGTCGAGCGTCGGAACGCTGACTATGCCTTCCGCCAGCAAGCGCAATCCTTCGGTGCCGTACCCGCGGCCGGCATGGTTGACGATGAATCCCGGCGTGTCCTTGGCGCGCACGGCGGTATGCCCCCACTGCTTGCCGAGCGCGAGCAGATAATCGGTCACTTCCGGCGCGGTCAGCATGCCGCCGATCGCTTCCACGATTTTCATCAGCGGCACCGGATTGAAGAAATGGAAACCGGCCACGCGCTCCGGATGCTTCAGCCCGGCCGCAATCGCGGTGACGGGGAGGGATGAGGTATTGCTGGCGAGAATGGTGTCCGGGCCGACGATGCCTTCCAACGTGGTGAACAGCGATTTCTTCGCACCCAGTTCCTCGATGATTGCTTCGACGATCACATGGGCGCCCGACAGGTCGGCCAGTTCATCGCACGCATGCAACCGTTCGGCGGCGGCGGCGGCCGCTGTCTTATCCAGCTTGCCTTTTTCGACGAGCCTGGCAAAGATGGCGATCAATTCCTGCCGTGCCGTTTGTGCCGCACCCTCGCGACCGTCGGACAGGCGGACTTGCGCGCCGGACAGTACTGCAATCTGCGCGATTCCGCGACCCATGATTCCACATCCGACCAATCCCACCACCAGTTCAGGCGAATTGGGTTCGGGACGACTTCCGCTACGCATGCCTGTCTCCTGTATGCGTTTTTTGAAACGCTATCGAAATTCTGCGATGCAGAATACAATTTATGAAAATGGAACTCTATTTCGTGCAGTGCAATATGTCAAGAATGCACTTCCGATTTTTGAACGGAATCAAGAAAAGTACTTATACTGCAGTGCAGAACACAGTTCCGCATTTTTGCCTGCGACCTGCTGTTAATAGGAGACGGAATGAATCAACCGATGTATCTGGCCCCACGCCGCATTCACGACGCTTTCCGGCCCTGGGCGGAAACGCATCCCCATCATATAGCCCTGATCGACGAGTCGAGCACAATTAGCTACGGCGAATTGGGTGGCGTCGTCGAAGCGGTGGCGGAGAAGCTGCGCGAGGCGGGTGTGCGTGGCGGCGACCGTGTCCTGATGGTAGCGGAAAACTCCGTAGCGCTCGCGGTCTGCATCCTTGCGGCCAGTCGTCTCGATGCCTGGACTGCGACCGTCAATGCCCGGTTATCCGCTCGTGAAATCGCCAATTTCCTGGCCCATTCCGGCGCGCGCCGCGCAATCTACTTTGGCACGGTGTCGCGACAGGCACGGACTCACGGCGAAGAGCACGGTGCGCAAACAGTACATTGGCCGGGCGTCGGCGAAATCCTGCTCGGCCCATTGAACGAACAAGCCAAACCCGAGCCGGTCGAGCATGACGGCGCAAAACAGGTGGCGGCGCTGGTCTATACCTCCGGCACCACCGGGTCGCCGAAGGCGGTGATGCTTACCCATGCGAACCTGCTGTTTGTCGGCGCCAATAGTTGCATGCTGCGCCACATCGTTCCGACCGATGTGATTTATGGCGTGTTGCCGCTGTCGCACGTATACGGTTTGTCGTCGCTGCTGGTGGCCGCAATGACCGGCGGCGCCGCATTGCGGCTGGTCGCACGCTACCAGCCGGCCGATCTCGCCCACTCGCTGAGGGAACAAGGCGTCACCGTGGTGCATGGCGCCCCCGCGATGTACGCCAAGCTCATTGAATGGAGTGAAACCAGCGGCACGCCGTTGCGTGCGCCCCATCTGCGCGTGGCGCAATCGGGCGGCGCACCGTTGACGATGCCGCTCAAGCAGTCGTTTGAAAAAACCTTCGGCCTGCCGCTCCAGAATGGTTACGGCATGACGGAATCGGCGCCCTCCATTTGCCAGACGCGGATGGAAACCCCGCGCGCGGACTGCTCGGTCGGCCTTCCGATTCCCGGCATCGAAGTGTCATTGCACGGCGCGGACAAAGATCCGCATGGCATCGGCGAGTTGTGGGCGCGCGGCCCGAACGTAATGAAGGGCTACTACCGCGCGCCGGAACTCACGGCACAAACTGTCACGGAAGAAGGATGGCTGCGTACCGGGGACCTGGCACGGATGGACCCTGATGGCGCCATGCATATCGTCGGCCGTAGCAAGGAGCTGATCATCCGGTCCGGCTTCAATGTGTATCCGGTCGAGGTCGAGCAGGTCCTCAACGCCTATCCGAATGTCGTGCAATCGGCAGTCGTGGGCCGCGCTGTGGAAGGCAATGAAGAAGTCGTCGCCTTCATCGAGCCGACGCAGGGCGCAAGCATAGACCTCGACGCGCTGCGCGCCTACCTGAAGGGTAATCTTTCGCCTTACAAGGTTCCGTCGGAGATAGTCGTGCTCGACCACTTGCCGGCCGCTGCGACCGGCAAGGTGTTGAAGAAAGAGTTGCAGCAGCGTGCGGCGGGAAGTTAGTCCGGAGCCATAGTATTGATGTTTCAGGGTGAGGGGCTGGGCATTCATTCCGTCACTCGCTTGCTAAATGCTCAGTAAGGGAAGAAATCATGGCGGAACATACAAACACGGAAGAAACGCCCGTTTTGCAAAAGGCGAATGCAAAGGAGGACCGCCATTTCGTCACGGCGCTCGCCCGCGGGCTGGAAGTGCTGGCCTGTTTCCGGTCGGGCGACCGGTCGCTCGGCAACCAGGAACTGTCGGATCGCAGCAAGCTGCCGAAGTCGACGGTCTCACGCCTGACCTACACGCTGACCAAGCTCGGCTACCTGCAATATGACAACGCGCTCGGCAAGTACCGCCTTGGCACGGCGACCATGGCGCTGGGCAGTGCGATGCTGGCCAAACTCGACATCCGCCAGATGGCGCGGCCGTACATGCAGGAGCTCGCGGATTTTTCGCACGCGATGGTGTCGATGGGCATGCGCGACCGGCTCAGCATGATTTATGTCGAAAACTGCCGCAGCCAGGCGGCGCTCACCTTGCGGCTCGACGTCGGGTCGCGTATTCCGATTGCGCTCACCGCGATGGGACGCGCCTATCTCGCTGAAGCATCGAACAGCGAACGCAACGATATCCTCGAACGCGTGCGGGAACTGGATGATGTGCGATGGCAGAGCATACGGGAAGGCGTGGACCGTTCCATCGAAGAGTACCGGACGCTGGGTTGCTGTACGTCGTTTGGCGACTGGCAGCCGGATGTCAATGCAATCGCAATTGCTTTCAAGCCGACGAACGGCACGTCGATACTGAGCATCAATTGCGGCGGGCCGGCATTTAACCTGTCGCCGGAGTTTTTGCTGAACGAGGTCAAACCCCGGCTGGTGGAAGTGGTCGAGAGGTTGCGGCGGACCTGATCATTTATCAAGAATGAAATCGCGACCTCACCCCGCTGGGAACTAACATCCGGCTCAATGCCAGTCATCAGCCTGCTGTCCTTTGGTCCGCTTGACTGGGCAGTCAGCCGAATCGATTTGCGCACATGTGAATGGCAAGCAGAAAACGATCGCGGACCTGTCAATATAAAACGCATACAGGAGTGGTGTACTGCGGTTCGGCGCCGGCAAGTAATCTGTAGTCGACGCAGGGTGCATCGTGATGCGCCCTACATGTCACCGCTACCCGCTTCTCCGCTCCGTCCCGTACAGCTTCCGCACTTCCGGCGGGGCCTTTTCTTCTATGCTTGTCATTAACGGCCCGCTACCGCTGAACCGATCGAGGTACAAATAGATCACCGGCGTAATGTAAAGCGTGATCACCTGCGAGAAAAGCAGGCCGCCTACCACTGCCAGGCCTAACGGCTGACGCAGCTCGGCACCCGCTCCCAATCCCAACGCGATGGGCAACGCGCCCATCAGCGCCGCAAAGGTGGTCATCATGATCGGCCGGAACCGCAATATGCACGCCTGGCGTATCGCTTCCTCCGGCGGTATGCCCTGATTGCGCTGCGCATGCAGCGCGAAGTCGATCATCATGATCGCGTTCTTTTTCACGATACCGATCAGCAGCAGTATGCCGATGGTCGCAATCAGCGTCAGGTCCATGCCGAACAGGCGCAAGGTAATCAGTGCGCCGACCGCGGCCGAGGGCAGTCCGGCCAGGATGGTAAGCGGATGGATGAAGCTTTCGTACAGCACACCCAGCAGGACGTAAATCACCAGCAAGGCCACCACCAGCAGCACCGCCTGGCTCGTCTGCGAGGACTTGAAGACGGCCGCGTCGCCGCCGTACGAGGTGATCACGCTCGGCGGCATCTTGATTTCATTCTGGTACTGTTCGATCTTCGCAGACGCTACGCCCAACGGAACGTCGGGCGCCAGGTTGAAGGAAATCGTGATGGCCTGTAGCTGACCCTGGTGGTTGATCGAGGTTGGGCCTACCGTTCTTTCGACGCTGGCAAAACTGGATAACGGCACCAGGTTGCCGACGTTGTTCCTGATGTAGATGTTATCAAAGGCGCGCTCATCCTGCCTGAACGCATCGGCCACCTGCATGATGACGTTGTAGTCATTGCTGCTGGTATAAATGGTTGAGACCTGCCGCTCGCCAAAAGCACTGTACAACGCCGTGCGCAAATCCTGCATTTGCACGCCGAGCAGGTTCGCCTTGTCTCGGTCGATCTTGAGCGAGGCTTGCAAACCCTTCAGTTGAGAGTCGCTGGTGGCGTCGCGAAACGCGGGGTCGTTGCGCAGCCGTTCGAGCAGCCTGGTGCTCCATTCATTCAACTCTTCGGCGCGCACGCTTTGCAGCACATACTGATATCGGCTCTTGCTGGAGCGTCCGCCCAGCTGCAGGTTCTGGATCGGCCGGAAGTAGACGGCGATGCCGGGTATCGCCCGAATTTGTTTACGTAGCCCTTCCAGCACTTTCGGCATGGGTTCACGTTCGCCGCGAGGCTTCAGGTTCAGGAACATGCGGCCGGTGTTCTGCGTATTGTTGCCGCCGATAGTGGAGGCAACGCTGGCGACATTCGGGTCCTTCCTGACGATCTCTTCGACCTGGCTCTGCTTCAATTGCATCGCCTCGTACGAAATGTCCTCGGACGCCTCGGTCGTCACGCTGATCTGGCCTATGTCTTCTTCCGGAAAAAATCCTTTCGGAATCGTCACGAATAGCCACGCTGTCAGCACGAAGGTCAGCAGCGCCACGATCAGGATCACCAGTCGATGCTTCAGGCCCCAGTCGAGCGTTCTGGTATAGCCGCGCAGCATGGCGTTGAACATCCCTTTGCCGTCACGATCGGCGTGATGCACAGCGCCGGGCTTGAGATAGCGGGCGGACAACATCGGCACCAGCGTGAGCGATACGATCGCCGACACCAGGATCGCCAGCGAAACCACGACGGCAAACTCATGAAACAGCAATCCGATCACTCCGGGCATGAAGAAGATCGGGATGAACACCGCGACCAGCGAGACCGATATCGACACGATGGTGAATCCCATCTCCTTCGAACCGACCAACGCCGCCTTGAACGGCTCCATGCCGTCTTCAATATGGCGCACGATGTTTTCCAGCACGACGATCGCATCGTCGACCACCAGGCCGACCGCAAGCGTGATGCCGAGCAGGGAAATATTGTCGAGGCTGTAGCCGAATGCATAGAGCAGGGCAACGGCGCCGATCAGGGAAATCGGCAAGGTGACGGAAGGGATGATGGTCGCCACCATCTTGCGCAGGAACAGGAAGATCACCATCACCACCAGCGCTATGGTCAGGGCCAGCGTGAGATTGACGTCGTGGATCGCTTCGCGTACCGACACCGAGCGGTCGTTCAGCAGATTGACCTTGATCGATGCCGGCATCTGCGCCTGGAAACGCGGCAGCATTTCACGCACGCCGTCCACCACTGCGACAGTGTTCGCATTCGGCTGGCGCTGTATCGCCAGGACGATCGAGCGCTCACCGTTGAAGAAGCTGGCGCTCTTGACCGACTCATAACTGTCCTCCACCTGCGCGACTTCACGCAGCCTGATCGGCGAGTTGTTGCGGCTGGCAATGATCAGGTCCGCAAACTCCTTCGCGTTCTTGAGTTGCTGGTTGGCCTGGATGGTCAGTGTCTGCTGCGGACCGTCGAGTACGCCGACCGGTGTGTTCGCGTTCGCTGCCCGGATGCCGGACACGAGTTCGTCGAGGGAAATATTGCGTGTGGCGAGCAGTGCGGGATTGACACTGACCCGCACGGCGTAGCGTTTCTGCCCGAAGATCGACACCTGCGCCACGCCGTTGAGCGTGGAAAGACTTGGCGAGATCAGGTTTTCCGCATAATCGTTAAGTTCCGACAGGCTCAACGAGGGCGAAGTGAGCGCGAGCAGCAACACCGGGGCATCGGCCGGATTCACCTTCCGGTAAGACGGCAGGGAAGTCATTTCCTCGGGCAACGCGCGCTGCGCACGGAGCAACGCCGCCTGTACATCGACGGCCGCAGCGTCGATGTCGCGCGACGGATCGAATTCCAGTGTGACCGATGTGCTGCCAAGGGTACTGGTCGAACTGATCACGCTGAGGCCGGAGATCGTGGAGAACTGTTTCTCGAGTGGCAGTGCAACGGACGCCGCCATGGTTTCCGGACTGGCGCCCGGCAGGCTGGCGCTGACGTTGATGACCGGCGTGTTATAGCTGGGCAGCGCCGCGACCGGTATTTTCAGATAGGCCAGGATGCCTGCGACCACGACAGAAATGCTGAGCAGCACGGTCATGATCGGGCGGCGTATGCAGAGTTCGGATATATTCATTTGGAGTTTTCCCGGCTGACCGTCACGCGGCGCGGTCGTTGTTGCCGGCGCCGGCCCGGGTGTCCCTGACCTTCATGCCGGGCCGCAGGTTTTGCTTGCCATCGACGATGACAAGTTCACCCGGCTCCAGTCCTTTGACGACTGCCTGGTCGCCGAACGAATAAACCAGTTCGATGCGTTTCGGCTGCGCGCTTTTGTTCGCATCCACGACATACACCGTGCGGGCATCGACGCCGACGATGATCGCGGCCTGCGGTATCACGATGGCATCCTTGATCTCGCGCACCACGGTCTGCAGGGCTACATACTGTCCGGGCCACAGCAACTGATTTTCATTCGGAAAGACCGCCTTGACCCTGATGGTGCCGTTCTGCGGATCGACCGCATTGTCGACGAAGCTCAGGCCGCCATCGACGCGTGCATTTGCAGCAGGAACCAATGCCGCGACCTTGACCAAACCGGCGCCTTTCTGTGCCGCGAGTACTGCATTCAGTTCCGCCTCGGGTACGGTAAAAGTTGCCGCAATCGGATGCAATTGCGAGATCGTGACCATGGGCGTAGCCATGCCGGGTTGCACCAGGCTGCCGGTGAATACGTTGATTACGCCGGCGCGTCCGGACGACGGTGCGCGGATGGCCTGGTAACTGAGAAGGACGCGCGCCGCTTCCACCGCTGCGCCGTCGGATTGCAAGGTGGCGTTCTGCGCATCGACCTGCGCCTGAACGGTATCGACTGCGCTTTGTGCGATAAACCCCTTGGAGAGCAATTCGCGGCTGCGGGCCAGTTGACGTTGCAGGTCGGCGAGGGACGCCTTGTCTTTTGCGATCTGGGCCTGCGCTTTCTGCAATTCGACGCGCGCCGCACGGTCATCCAGTGTGAACAGCATTTCGCCTGCTTTGACGAACTGACCTTCCTTGATATGCACCTTCGCGATGACATTCGAGACTTGCGGACGTATGTCGACGCTGTTGAGAGAGCTGACATACCCCTTCGCGTCGAGCCGGACCGGCACGTCCATCCGCTTTGCGCTGACGGTGGTGACGGTGGCGGCCGGTGCCTGGGCCGGCTTGTTGGCATCGGCATTCCGGTTGGCGGGCATGAATAGATACCAGCTCACCAGAAGGGCGACCAGTAGTGCGCCTGCGACCAGGATTTTTTTTTGCATAAAGGACTTAAGTTATAGATGTCGGTGATGCGGGATGGTTCGTGCGTGTCTCGACGCTGCGCGAGGATACTGCATTGCAGCAGCTTCATCCGAGAGAAAATGCGTGCCTGAGATGGACAACCCGAGTTTCATGTCTTACTCTGATTGTAATAAATAGGTGGCACTATCCATGTATCGGAATGTACCGGTGATCAAGACGTGACCGCCGGTACTGCGGGCTCGGATCTTGCTTGATAAGACGGGGACAGTCTTCATGCGGCTAACGGCCGCGCCTCGCCGTCCCAGCCGGAATCTGTCTCTCCGCAGCCATTGATACGTCTCAAGGCGGTTCCTGTTCGCTCGAGCTTCTCTCGTCCGGAACGATATGATCCCAGACCTGTCGCGCATGACTCATCAGCGCCGGGTTTGTGCCGCCATGGGTAAGTAAGTGTCAGTATGTATTTTTGTAGAGCCTTATTTTTGTAGATGCTAATCGGAGAGCAAAATGACTGAAGTCGTAATCGTCGCCGCAGGCCGCACCGCTGTAGGCAAATTCGGTGGCTCGTTAGCCAAGATCCCGGCAGCCGAGCTCGGTGCGCATGTAATCAAGGAACTGCTGGCCAGGGCGGGCGTCAGTCCCGAGGCAGTGAATGAAGTAATCATGGGCCATGTGCTGACCGGCGGCGCCGGACAGAACCCCGCGCGACAAGCACTGATTCGCGCCGGGCTCCCCAATATGGTGCCCGGCTTCACTGTCGGCAAAGTTTGCGGCAGCGGACTCAAGGCAACCCATCTTGCCGCGCAGGCAATTAAATGTGGTGATGCGGAAATTATCGTCGCCGGTGGCCAGGAAAACATGAGCGCTGCGCCGCACGTACTGCCGAATTCGCGCGACGGCTTCCGCATGGGCGATGCCAAGCTGATCGACTCCATGTTGTACGACGGCCTGTGGGACGTGTACAACCAGTATCACATGGGCGTTACCGCGGAGAACCTCGCGAAGAAGTACAACATCTCGCGTGAAGAGCAGGATGCATTTGCAGCCGCTTCGCAGAACAAGGCGGAGGCTGCGCAAAAGGCCGGCAGGTTCAAGGACGAAATCATTCCGCTCGAGATTCCCGCAAAGAAGGGCTCGATCGTGTTCGATAGCGATGAATTCATCAAGCATGGTGTGACGGCCGAAGCCCTCTCTTCATTGCGCCCCGCATTCGACAAGAACGGCACTGTCACCGCCGGTAATGCGTCCGGCATCAACGACGGCGCGGCTGTCGTCATCATGATGTCGGCGAAAAAGGCTGACGAGCTTGGCCTGAAGCCGATGGCGCGGATCAAAGCCTATTCCTCCGCTGGCGTGGATCCCAGCGAAATGGGCATCGGCCCGGTACCGGCTACCCAACTCTGCTTGCGCAAAGCGGGCTGGACGCATCGCGATGTTGATCTCATGGAGATCAACGAAGCCTTTGCCGCGCAGGCGCTGGCCGTCAACAAAGAAATGGGCTGGGACACCAGCAAGATCAACGTCAACGGCGGCGCAATCGCGATCGGGCACCCGATCGGCGCATCCGGCGCGCGCATCCTGGTGACGCTGCTGCATGAAATGGTGCGGCGTGATGCCAAACGCGGTCTTGCTTCGCTCTGCATCGGTGGTGGCATGGGTGTCGCACTCGCGGTGGAACGCTAAGGAGTTGGTAAGTTGTCTTTGATAGTCGTAGTCTGATAATGGGGGAAATATGGCTAGAATCGCATTAGTCACCGGAGGCATGGGCGGCTTGGGTGAAGCCGTTTGCATCAAGATGGCAGCACTTGGCTATCAGGTTGTTACCACGCATTCGCCCGGCAATACCAGGACGCAGGAGTGGCTCGCCTCGATGGAACAGCAGGGCTTGAACTTTCGCGCCTACCCGTGCGACGTTGCCGATTACGATTCGGCCGCTGAATGCGTGGCGCGCATTACCGCGGACATCGGACCGGTCGATGTGCTGGTGAATAATGCGGGCATTACACGCGACATGACCTTCAAGAAGATGGACAAGACCAATTGGGATGCGGTGATGAAAACCAATCTCGATTCCGTGTTCAACATGACCAAGCCGGTATGCGACGGCATGACGGAGCGCGGTTGGGGACGCATCGTCAATATCTCCTCGGTCAACGGGCAGAAGGGCGCATTCGGCCAGACCAACTACTCCGCCGCCAAGGCTGGGATGCACGGTTTCACCAAGGCACTTGCGCTCGAAGTGGCGCGCAAAGGGGTCACGGTCAATACCATCTCGCCGGGCTACATCGGCACCAAGATGGTGATGGCCATCCCCTCGGAGGTCCTCGAAAGCAAAATCATCCCGCAAATCCCGATGGGACGCCTGGGCAAACCGGAAGAAGTCGCCGGCCTGGTCGCCTATCTGGCGTCGGATGAGGCGGCATTCCTCACGGGCGCGAACATCGCCATTAATGGCGGACAACACATGTACTGATACGGCACATCGACTGGCCTTCGAGCCGGTTCGCGATTGTCTTTGCCAGGCGATTGCGAACCGGTTTTTATTTTGGCGGTCTGCCAACATGCAAACCGGAGGAGACTGAACATGAAAACACTTCTTGCGTTTCTGGTCGCGGCGACGCTCGGCATGGGCGCGGCTGTCGCGCAAACTCCCGCTCCTGGCAATCAAGGCCCTCCCGCCGCGCCATCGGCCCGGGGCGGCGATACCGCAAAGCCGCCCCAGCCCGCCAAAAAGGTGAAGGCGAAGAAGGCAAAGAAGATCCGGAAAGCAGCCGCCGGAGTTGATAACCGGCACTTCGCATAATTTATGTTTCAGGTTTCGAACTATTTCAGGCCAACACCCATCTATTTTTGACGACTTGGAGGGTAGCCGCCGATGGACGGACCATGTCATTGCAACACCAACGACCGCTGAAGGCAGTTGCCCCATCATTGGTCCGCTCCCCCTGTCATTTTATGAATTGAGTTCTAAACTTATTTACCCCGGCCCTGATATTTTGGAGAAGTCTATGCGGAGCGAGTTCAACCAGAAATTTAGCCCCGAACTTGTTGAAATGAACGAGAAGTTACGGAAAGACCAGATGCGCGCGCTTGAGCCGCACGGGGCAAAGCCCATCTCGGACCTCCCGAGAATGTCGGAGGTTGAACGAGCCAAGTGGTACTTTTGGAACCTGCATGAGAACCTGGATGAATTCCGGCGCCTTGAACCGACCGTGGTGGGGCAGGTGATGTGCACGCAACTGACGCTGACCGACGGCTTGCCGATGGAGGCGACAAAAACGGAATCGGGAAAGCGGGTATCCCTGCACACCAAATGGCAACTGCGCCTGGTCTATTCGGCATTACAAAACGAGGAGAGCTTTCCGATCGGGGAAGGCTCGGTCGATCTGTTGATCTCCAACACCGCGCCGACCAGTCCGTCGCTGCAGAAAAACCAGAAAGGCTACCTCGACTCCGACAATTCGATGTTTCCGAACCAGCTGTTCCTGTATGGCTGGGTCAGCGAAAGCGTATGGGAAGAAGTGAAACCCCACCTCTATAGTCCCAGTCCCACCTGTCATACCGACATCATGTTGAGGGATAACTATGTGTTTCCGGTGAAGTCGGGGTTTGATTTTGTGGTGGGGCCGCCGGGGTCGGTGGGTATTACCAACCTGGAGTTCCGGGTGGCTTATTACTCGGGAGAGCGCAGGACTGCGCGGCGGAATTAGGGTTTACCCCCCTCTCCCGCAAGCGGGTCGCAAGCGGGAGATGGGAATAACCCACTCGTCGCGTCCGACAACTCCCGTACCTGAACCTGCCCAACTGTCAAAGCCCGCAGCAAAATCTTATAAGTATCAAGATCGAAAGCAGGCCGCGCCGGTGCCTGATCGAGCATTCGCCTGACTTCGTCCTCCGAACGCGCGGTGCCAAGGCAGCACCAGTTATTCACCACGTGCACATCCTGCCGGCCATCCGCGCCGGTCTCGACCAGTCCAACCGCGCCCGCATAGCGCCAGGTTTGTACCTTGAGCGAGGCGAGTGCGTTCTCGAGCCGCTCCTGATGCAGCGCGACCGGTTCCTTGTCAACGCAGGTGCCATGGCATCGCCGTAGTTGGTGCGCGAAGCAGGGCTTGCCAGATTGTGCGCGGGTCTCCAGGCCGAGCATCACCAGGCACAGTTCATGGCTCTCTGCCAGAGCAAGGAGAGCGGCTTCGGCTTTGCGCTTCGAGCGGAACAAGCCGTACAGACCGTCGGCGCTGCCGAAATCCTGTTCGCTTGCATACGTCAACACCGGCTGCAGGTGGCCTTCGGCGGATGGGCGCAACTGCCACGCACACAGTTCGCGCTCCCGGCGCAACTTCCGGTTGTGGATCGGCTGCATGTCCTTCACCAATTGCGCTTCCAGCAATAACGCACCCACTTCGCCGGCAGTCTCGCGCCACTCGACCCGTTGGAGCTCGCGTGACAGCCGCATTTCCTTGAATGACGAGTGATCGGAGCTGAAATGCGACATCACCCGTTGCCGCAAATGGATGCTTTTGCCGACGTAAAGCGGCACGTCGTTTTCGGCATAAAAGAGATAGACACCGGGCGTATCTGGAATGTCGTCCAGCAGTTCCTGCGGCACATGCGAGGGCAGGCTCGGACGTTGGAGCAACTGCTGCACCGAACTCAGCAAGGTGTCAGCGGGAACCTCTGCTTCCAGCTTGCGCCAGAACTGCCAGAGAATGTCGGCATCGGCGAGTGCGCGGTGACGTGTCTCAGCCGCCAGGCCATGACGCACCACCAGTGCATCAAGGCCGTGCTTCAGTTCTTCCGGAAACAGCTTGCGGGAAAGCTTCACCGTGCACAGCACTTCACAGCGCAACGGATGGTCAAGTCGCTTGTATGCATTGCGCAGGAAACCGTAGTCGAAGCGCGCATTGTGCGCAATGAACAAGCCGCTCCCGAGACGCTCCAGCAGTTGCGCCGCGATCATGGGAAATGTCGGCGCGTCCTGCACCATGGCATCGCTGATGCCGGTCAGGTGTTGAATGAATGGGGGAATCGGCGTTTCCGGATTGACCAGTGTCGACCAGCTGGTGACGCCGGTTACGCTTACTTCAACGATGCCGATTTCAGTGATGAAGTCGGAGACAGGGTTCGGCCCGGTGGTTTCCAGGTCGATGAAAATCAATTTGCCGTAGTGGTGGATCATTTCAGCTTGGTCTAGGGCCCGCGCAGTAATAAGTTGTGCATTTTGGCGGTCGTAGCGGGATGCAATGCCAGGCGCCCGACCCTGCGAGCACTGCCAGGGGCGGGCAACGCAGCAGTGCGCCCGCTACGGCCAGCAAAAATGCCAACTTATTGCTGCGCGGGTCCTTACTACAGTCAGGCACAGCGCTGAATGCAGATTAAACAAAAGAGTATAGCAAGGCGCTTGGTCATACTGATGAAGCGCAACCTGCATTGACCGTTCAACACGGAAGAGGTTCGCGAGATATGCGGGTTGACGGCGCACATGCCTGTTTGACTCCGCACAAACGCACCGTCCGCGCACCGAAACTTTGTATCCCTTTCCACCTCTTGACCTACATGCGCTGTCCGCTTTTGTACAGACGGTGGACAGAATGGCATTGCATTTTCTCCGGCCGAAAATTGCCGGCCTTTTCTGTTACTCCGTTCCTCTATTTGAAAGGGAGGATGCCATGCAATCCCAATTCACCGACTGGAGTTACCCGTTTATGTCCTCGATGACGGGCGCGCTTGCGTTGCTCTTCAGCGCGATACCGAAGGTGCTTGGTTTTGCGGTGATCCTCATCGCCGGCTGGCTGATCGCGTCGCTGATCGAAAGAGCAATGGTCACGCTGTTGCGCGCGGCGAATTTCAACGGACTGGCCGATCGCTCCGGCTTTGCCGAATTCGTGCGCAAGACCGGCGGCAATACCGATGCGGCGCGCCTGATTGCGACTGTCGCGAAATGGTTTGTGCGGCTGATCGCGATGCTGGTTGCGTTCGATGCGCTGGGCCTGCCGGCGGTGTCGGAAGTGCTGCGGCAATTGTTGCTGTGGCTGCCGAATGTGATCGTCGCGCTGGTGGTCGTGGTCCTCGGCGGCATCGCCGCGGGTGCGCTGGCGCGACTGGTGCGCCGGGCAGGGTATGAAAGCGGGCTGACCAATCCTGACTTGCTGGGTAAGGTGGCCAGCATCGCCGTCTGGACACTCACCCTCGTGGTTGCGGTGAACCAGATCGGCATTGCCACCACGCTGGTCAATGCCTTGTTCATGGGGACGGTCGGCGCCCTGGCCCTGGCGGTCGGGCTGGCATTCGGCCTGGGCGCGCGCGAGATCGCCGGCGAAATCGTGCGTGACTGGTATCGCCGCGGCAAGCAGGGTGGGTCGGCGCAGATCGAGTCGTCCACCGATATCGCGATCGACATGACCAAGGCTGCGGGTGAGCCGCACGCGAGGGCTAGGGCGAAGTAGAGGGCGATGGGCGGCTCTGCGGGCGCGGCGGATGTAATCCGCCTGCGGTCCCGATGAACCAGTCGATCGACGCCTGCTCAACGGCCGGCGGAATCTCGTGTCCGCCATCGAACTCGACGTATCCGACTTCGTAACCTGCATACTTCAACTGCGCCACGATGCGCCGGCTGCAGGAATCGACCGGCAGGATCGGGTCGTGCGTTCCGTGCGAAATGAAAACCAGCGGTTTGCCGCGCTGGACGGCCGGCGCGATGAACCCGGGCGAATAGGCGATCATGTGCGTGAAAATGTCGCCATTGGCAACGCCGAGCGAGAGCCCATAGGACGCGCCGTCCGAAAAACCGCCGATGGCAACATGGGCCGGATCGACCGCATAGTGGTCGCACGCATAGGCCAGGCATTGGTCCACCAGCTCCACATCCGGCCCGTATGACTGGTCTATGATGATGTCCCAGGTATGGCCGTTGGATGCGGGTGCGACCAGGATCAGCCCGACGTCATCCGCGAGGTGTAGCAGCAAATCAAGACCCTGATGCGCATGTCCGCCCGAACCATGGAGCATGAGCGCGAGCGGCATCGGACGCCGCGGGTCGTAGTGGGGAGGCACATAGAGATAGCTGTCGCGCCGGGCACCCCATCTCAACGGCTGCAATCCGGTGGGCGCGGCTACCGTAACTTCGGTGGGGCGCGCGTGCAGGCGGGCTTCGTACAGCATGATGGGCTCCTTATTACAGCTTATGTGGAGTCCCGGCCGGCGGAATCAAGCCGAATGTTGATCAGCTCACGCGTATGCGCACGTCGCCGAGCGTGACCTCTTGCCCTGCGCGAATCTTGGCCGTCTTGCGCAATTCCAACTTGCCGTCGACCGACACTTCGCCGCTGGCAACGATCGCCTTGCCGGCGCCGCCGCTGTCGCAGATGCCGACCAGCTTGAGCAACTGGTTGAGTTCGACGTACTCGCCGTCGAGGTTGAATGTAAGTTGTTGCATGCCGATCATCCTTGCTTTGCGATGGTTTGTTCCGCCTTCTCCAGCCACACCTCGAGGTTGGCCTGCAGGTCCTCCTGGCTGAACGAGCAGCTTTCTTCGGTGAACAGGCTGCCGGCCTCCATGCGTCCGAGCAGGTCTTCCATCACCTGGCCATAGCGCGGCGGCAAGGCGGCCAACAATGCGGATTGCGTGCGGCAGGTCTGGCAAAACGCGGCGATGCTGATGCGGTTCTGACGCACATCGTCGAGAGCGGCGCGCAGCGTTTGAAGTGTATGTTGGTGTGACATGAGAAAGCGGGGGGTGTTTGGGAACCCCCGCATTTTATGCCGACTATAGCTGCTTCGCCTGAAACGTGTTGCATTCGGTGGTCTTGCCGCTTTCTATGCCGCGCTTGAACCAGCGCACGCGTTGCGCCGAAGTGCCATGGGTGAAGGAGTCGGGCACGACATGACCCTGCGACTGGCGTTGCAACGCATCGTCGCCGATCGCCGACGCGGCGCCCAGCGCGGATTCGATATCTCCCGATTCCAGGATGCTGCGGGCCCGGTTGGCATGGTGCGCCCACACGCCGGCAAAGCAGTCCGCCTGCAACTCAAGTCGTACCGACATAGCGTTGGCCTGCGCTTCCGACCCGCGCTTGCGCGCCTGGTCCACCTTGTCCGAGATGCCTGTGAGATGCTGCACATGATGTCCGACCTCGTGCGCAATCACATAGGCTTGCGCAAACTCGCCTGACACCTTGAAGCGCTGCTGCATCAGCCGGTAAAAATCCAGGTCGATATAAATCTTCTGGTCGCCGGGACAATAGAACGGCCCGGAGGCGGAGACGCCGGTGCCGCATGCGGTCCCCGTCCGCCCCGAAAACAGCACCAGCTTCGGACTCACATAGTTGCCGCCCTGGCTGCGAAACAGTTCGGTCCAGGTATCTTCCGTGTCTGCTAACACGGTCGACACGAACTTTGCCATCTGGTCATCTGCGGGTGGCCGGTGCGCCGGCGCCTGCTGGGAAGACGCGACTTCCCCGGACCCGCCGGTAAGCAGGTTGAGTACCGTAAGCGGGTTAAGCCCGAAAAACCAGGATGCAACCACCGCTACGACGACGGTGCCTATCCCGATCGAGCCGCCGCCGATTCCGAACCCGCCGCCACCTCCACCGCCGCCCCGGCGGTCCTCTACATTGTCGCTTTCGCGATTACCTTCCCATTTCATGGCTTCCTCCGCTGATGGTGTCGAATTGCATGTATGACCG
>JBBWZW010000560.1:0-4387 GCA_039649305.1 Burkholderiales bacterium | reverse complement strand
GAGTTGATGAGCGGCAACATCTGCCGCTGCGGCGCCTATGCCAATATCGTTGCGGCGATCCAGCAGGTTCGCAAGCGCGCTTAGCGCAGGAGTTTCTCGATGCATACATTCGAGTTCATTCGTCCAGCAGATCAGACGGCGGCGATCGCGGCTGCCGCCCAATCGAAAACAGCGCAGCAAGGCGCCGATGTCCGCTTCCTCGGCGGAGGCACCACGCTAATCGATCTGATGAAGCTGAATGTCGAGACCCCCGCGCGCGTGCTCGATATCAATCGCCTGCCACTCGACAAGATTGAAGTATCCGATGGCGGCCTGAAGGTCGGCGCCATGGTCCGCAACTCGGATCTGGCATATCACGCCACGGTGCAGAAGGACTATTCGGTTCTGTCGCAGGCGATCCTGCAAGGCGCCTCGGCGCAGATTCGCAACATGGCGACGGTCGGCGGAAACCTGTTGCAGAGGACGCGGTGTGTCTACTTCCGCGACACCGCGATGGCGTGCAACAAGCGGGAACCCAGTAGCGGATGCCCAGCCATCACCGGCCACAATCGCACGCTCGCCATCCTCGGAGCGAGTGAGCATTGCATCGCGACGAATCCATCCGACATGGGAGTTGCCTTGGCGGCGCTGGAAGCGACCATTCACATTCAGGGCACGAAGGGATCACGGGCGATCGCATTCGGCGATTTTCATCTCCTGCCCGGCAACACACCGCATCGCGAGACTGTGCTCGAACCCGGTGACTTGATCACGCACGTCACGCTGCCAGCGCCAATCGCGGGAAGCAAGCAGATTTACGTGAAGCTGCGCGATCGCGCGTCTTACGAATTCGCATTGGCATCGGCGGCAGTGGTGCTCACGATTGCAAGCGGCAAGGTTACGCGTGCTCGCGTCGCAATGGGTGGCGTGGGAACCAAACCGTGGCGCTTGCCCGAAGCCGAAGCTGCATTGACCGGAAAACCCGCGAATGACGCGACGTTTCGCCAGGCTGCCGAAGCGGCCCTGCGGAACGCAAAGCCTCAGAGCGAAAACAAATTCAAGATCGAATTGGCCAAACGCTGCCTGACGTACACGCTGCGAACGGCCACGGCAAGTTAATTTTTCAGGAGCGACCATGGCGACTTCACAGCAATCGCCGGCTAATTCTTCTCCCCTCGGACGCGACACCCTGCGTATCGACGGTCCACGCAAAGTCACCGGACTGGCAAAGTACAGTTCTGATTTTCAGTTTCCCGGAATGCTTTATGCCGTCCCGGTAGGCGCGACGATCGCCAATGGCAAATTACTCTCGCTCGATACGGCGGCGGCGGAGAAGATGCCGGGCGTGCGTGCGGTGCTTCATCGCGGAAACATCGGCAAGATTTTCCGCTCCACTCCCGCGCCCGGTTTTGATCGGGTCACTCTTGAGCGCCGGCCTCCGTTCGAAGATGACACCATTCGTTACTGGGGCCAGTACGTTGCTCTGGCGGTTGCCGACACGTTCGAATCTGCCAAGGCTGGCGCCGATGCCGTCCGGGCGAAGTATTCGAAAGAAACACCAAACGTCGAAGCACGCCTGGAAGCAGAGAATGATCCCGACGTAATCCTGGCCGCCTATGGGCCCGTGGAGCGACTGCAAAGCCATCGTGGGGACGCGGCAACCACCTTCGATAAAGCAGAGGTCAAGGTGGACGAAACGTACGTTACTCCTGCCGAGACTCACAATCCTATCGAACTGCATTCGACCGTGGCGCTGTGGGACGGTCCAATCCTGAAGCTGTATGACTCGACGCAGGGCGTCGTGAATCTGCGCAGCGTGCTGGCGCAGATGTTTGGATTGCCCAAGGAAAATGTTCGTGTCATTGCAAAGTTCCTGGGCTCGGGATTCGGAGGCAAACTCTATCCCTGGGCGCATGTCCCGCTTGCAGCCGCTGCGGCGCGGCAGGTAGGCAAGCCAGTGAAGCTGGTCGTCAGCCGCAAAATGATGTTTGAATCAGTCGGACATCGCGCGCGTACCCAGCAGCGGGTTCGCATCGGCGCGACGCGTGACGGCAAGCTCGTTTCCCTGCAGCACGACTACATCTACCACATGTCGATGCTCGACGCGTATCACGAGGACTGCGGCGAAGCGACGCCTTTCCATTACAGCGTTCCCAATTTGCGCGTGACGTTCGGGCGCGCACGACGCAACATCGGCGCGACCGCCGACATGCGCGGTCCCGGCGCAGTTCCCGGACTTTATGCCACCGAATCGGCAATGAACGAGATGGCCGAGCGGCTCAAGATGGATCCCGTGCAGTTCCGCATTCTTAACGAGCCAAAGCTCGACGAGTCGCTGAATCTACCGTTCTCGTCCCGGCATTACGTGGAGTGTTTGACCGTGGGCGCGGAGAAGTTTGGATGGTCGAAGCGCAATCCGGCAGTTGGCTCGATGAAGCGTGATGGCCTGACCTTAGGTTGGGGAATGGCCGGCGCGGCGTGGATCGCGGGGACATTTGCCGCCGAGGCCAATTTCGAACTGCGAGATGATGGAACGGTCCGCGTGGCCTGCGCAACCCAGGACATTGGCACCGGAACCTATACGATCCTGGCGCAGCTGGCGTCGCAGAAAACCGGTGTACCGCTGAACAAGATCGAGGTCGAACTGGGGGACAGCACGCTTCCGGACGGACCAATCTCAGGCGGTTCTTTAGCTACGAGTTCGGTGATACCGGCGGTGTTCAAAGCGGCCGATCAAGCGGTCGCCTCGTTGATGATCTCCGCCGTCACAACTCCGGGCTCGCCATTTTTAGGGCACAAAACCGACGATCTTGCGCTCGAGGGCGGACGCGTTTTCGTGAAGGCTGAAGGTCCTGCAAAAGGTATTCCTTTTGAGGATCTGCTGCGGAAGGGAAATGCACGCCTGATCACCGGCAACGGCAAAGCTGAAATGACGGCTTTTGATCCGCACCCGAAAGTCTCGAAGCATTCGTTCGGTTGCCACTTCGCTGAAGTCACATGGCAGCCTGAAACCGCACGCCTGCGCGTGGGCCGCGTCGTGTCGGTTATGGACGCTGGCCACATATTGAATCCTCTTACTGGCCGTAACCAGATCCAGGGTGCAGTGGTGATGGGCATCGGCATGGCGCTGTTCGAGGAAACCACTTACGATCCGCAGAACGGCGCGCCTATCAACAGCAGTCTGGCTGATTACATCGTGACGGTGAACGCCGACGCCCCTCCCATCGACGTTCACTTCCTCGATTACCCCGACAAGCAGATCAATGAACTCGGTGCACGCGGGATCGGCGAGATTGGGCTGGCCGGAATCGCGGCAGCCATCACGGACGCCGTGCACCATGCAACTGGTGTTCGTGTTCGCGAACTGCCAGTGACGATTGAGGATCTGATTGCGTGAGCATTACGCGCCCAGCGAGTTGAAGCCAGCGCGTCAGCGCGGTAATTCATGGATCGGTGACGCAATTCCCCGCGCCGAAAATGCGCTCTCCAAGTCTCCACACTTCCACGCGTAACTCTTACTGTGGCGCCCTCATCTCATTGCAAATTGGTCTAAGGAGTGAAGCGAAACGGCTGAGCCGAGAAGAGATCCGGCCACCAGCTTTCGGACCTGATCCATGCAAGGAGACCGTATGCCCTCAAAGCCGAAAAATACCATTTGTCTCTGGTTCGACAAGGACGCATACGATGCGGCTCGCTTCTACGCCGCGACTTTTCCGAATAGTGCGATGACCCGTTCACAAAGCACCAGGTGACTTCCCCAGACGGCAAGCAAGGCGATGTACTAACGGTGCAGTTCACCGTCTTCGGCATCCCCTGTCTCGGTCTCAATGGCGGTCCGACGTTCAAGCACAGCGCGGCCTTTTCCTTTCCGATCGCGACGGACAATCATGCCGCAGAATGGCGCGAACTATGACTAGGACGGACTGCCTGCGCAATGGCCAGAAGTCGGCTTCTGGGAAGTTGCAGGGATCGATACTGATAAACGCGCTTGTGTTGACTGATCGGGTCTGCATAGTTTGCGGAGACGCTCCGCGTTCGACAAGATCGTTCGAGTGCGGCAATTCTCTCCAAATCTGGGTCCGATCTGGGTCCAATTGACCGGGTCAAAGAGTTGCTTAGAGGATCAAGAACGGGCTGTCAGTACCGTTGAAATCCAATAAGTTACACGTCATTGTTGCCCTGTCACGGCAGAGGCCGAGGGTTCGAGTCCCGCGTTCCCGCCATCCATTTGAATGGTTTACAAAGGACCCCGAAAACTGATCAGGGTCCTTTTGGGTCCAGTAAGCATTTCCGCTTCTGGCAATTCGCTCTTGCTCCCATCTGAGCCGAGCCACAGTAGTTGCCTGGAGTGCTACACGAAAGGACCTCTACTCGACGGTCTGTGGAAGCGACCCGACCTTTCCGCACG
>JBBWZW010000558.1:0-5238 GCA_039649305.1 Burkholderiales bacterium | reverse complement strand
GGTGTCGGAAAGGCTGGACTACGAATACTCGGTGCAACGCTCAAAACCGCAAAGCGAGCACTACATGCGCAGCTTCGAAGTGATGCGTGAATACTTCCGGAAGTTGGTCGAGTAAATTTTTTCGCGTTCATCGCGGCCGTATTACCAGCCATTTTGCATGGCCGGTTTGCTGCGCTCCATGCGGCCATGTCCGCTGAATGCACCAACGTACGTGAACATGCTTCAACAAGCTCCCTGCGTAATGGAGCGTCGATATACCAATATTTTCTTCCTGGTACTTGCCGCCTACTTCCTGCTGCAGATTGTCATCCGCATCAGCCTGCCTGGCTCGCTGGAACTGGACGAAGCTGAACAGGCCTACCTCTTCCAGCAGTTGCGACTCGGTTACGGCACCCAGCCTCCGTTGTATGCGTGGTTGCAATGGCTGATGTTCTCGATATTTGGCGTGAACCTGTTCGCGCTGTCGGCGCTGAAAAACTTACTTCTGTTGGCCACCTATCTCGCGATGTTTCATCTGGCCAGGCCATTCCTCGGTGTCGGCGGCGCGATAGTAGCGTCCGCGTCGTTGATCCTGTTTCCGGCCATCGGCTGGGAGTCGCATATCGATCGCACCCATTCGGTATTGCTGACTTGTCTCGCCTGCGCCACCTTGTGGTACTACTTTGCGCTGTTGTCACATCCGACCAAGCTGCGCTACGCACTGCTTGGATTGTTGATTGGCTTGGGACTGTTATCCAAGTACAACTTCGTCATCTTCGTCGCCGGGTTGGCAACGGCGAGCCTGCTGAGTCCGCAACATCGTCGTATGCTCTGGAACCGCAATGCATGGATCGCCGTTGCGGTTGCAACGCTATGCGTACTGCCGCACGGTTTATGGCTGCTGGATCATTTCGAAACGGCGACCGGCGGCACATTCCACAAGATGAGCAAGGACGACCTGAACGCCGGTTACCTGCGCGACGTGGCAACCGGTGTGGTCAATCTGCTTGTCGCGGCGTTGGCTTTCATTACGCCGCTATGGCTGGTGTACGGCCTGGCCTGCCGTCGCCACTGTAGCCATGCTGGCGTCGATTTACGCAGTCCCGACACGCGTTTTTTCATTCGGCTTTACTTCGGTTTTCTTGCGTGGATGATGCTGTTGCTGCTCAGTGGCGAAGTCAGCACCATTCAAAGCCGTTGGATCCAGCCGCTTTTGTTTTCACTGCCGCTGGTCTTCTTTGTGGTGGCGCCGGGATGGGCTCAGGCGGCGATCTACAGGCGCATCCTGTACGCCGCCGGCCTGGTTGCCGTGACGATTCTGCTGGCGCTTCCGCTGCGCGTATACCTCGGGCCGGCTGTCGGCAAGCACGTGCGCCTGCATCATCCATATCCGCAATTATCGGGGGAACTGATGCGGCGATTTCCGCAGGCGCACACGGTGATCGCTGGAGATGGGCTGCTCGCCGGCAACCTTTACTTCCAGAGGCCGATTTGGCGCAGCCTCACTCTGGACGAGGTTGCAGAAGGGACGGCACAAGTGAACGGCGAGGTGCTGGTGGTGGCGCGCGGCGGCACGCAAATCGACTGGCTCGCACTCTTTTGCGCTGTGTACCCGCAAAGCACTGTGCGGGAGCAGGGTCGGCTCGACCTGCGCTACGGGCACCGCAACCGGGAAATCATGTCGTTCGAATATGCGCTGCTTGTGACAAGGCCGCGATAAATCACGTCTGGGGCAGGGTGTGGCTATGAAGTAAAAAAACCCGCCGGTGAGCGGCGGGTTGAGGGGCGACACGGCTTTTCAATGGTCTTGCAATTGGCGCAGGTCCGACCGAGCCATCGCGATGCGCCTGTGGGCATCCGCCAGGCCTGCCGCGCCGTTTTCCTGTTGCCAGGCGAAGTACTCGGCCATCCCGTGCAGGGAGCGCAAATGCGCCTCCAGCATTTTCAGCTTTATCCAGCCGGTTATCCGTTCCAGTGAGAGGCCGAACAACTGCTCGAATGTGATGTCGGCGAAGGACCGTGCCCCCAATTCCCCACCGATACGGACTGACTTTTTGTTCGCGACGCTCATGTGAATCTCCACTCATACGCACCTGGCAAATAAAGACCGAACAACGGCTTGGCGCAGCGCTGTCGTTCGGTTAAAGCAAACCACCGTAACTTGTTCCGATTTATGAGTTTGTTGTCATTTTATCAATATATCGTCGATATTAAATGAATGGCAACGACAGCGTCAATTGCCGTGGACAAAATATTTCGGTTTGTCACGGCCCGGTCGGCAGGATCAGGGTTTCGTTGTTATTTCCGACCTTGTTCACTTCTTTGCTCACTGGATACCACTCAAAGGATTCCGGGCCGAGGGCAATGGATCGGGCCAGCTGTTCCGCCTGGTCTGCCGGCAGGTCGTTATCCATCCAGAGCGCCGCGTCCTCCGGGGTGAATACGACCGGGCGCCGGTCGTGCACATCCACCATGCCTCCTTCGGCCGCCGCCGTCACGATCACGAATCCGGTGCCTTCCGCTGGCTCCTTGTCTGGGCGGTAATTCGTAATCGCAGCAAGGAACATCGGGCGGTCGGACTTCAGGCGGATATACCAGGGCTGTTTGTGACCCTTTTCGCCTGTCCATTCGTACCAGCCATCCGCCGGCACAATTGCGCGACCGGATTTCCAGAGCGCGCGAAAGAACGGACCGGTAGCGGCCTTCTCGATGCGGGCGTTGATTGCGGTAGGGATGCCTTTTTCAGCGGCCCAGCTCGGACGGTAGCCCCAGTTCACGCAATCGATGTGATTGCGTTCATCCCCGATGCGATGCATCAGCCATGGCGCGGTGCCGGGCGGTACATTCCAGTTCGGCGGGCGGTCGCCGATCGATATCCCGAAAGGATCGACATCCCACCCCATTTCTGCGGCGTAGGCTATCGCGGAGCGGTGCTGGGTGATTCGTCCGCACATGGGCAGGCTTTACTCTGGACGCAGCGGCGCACCGAACGAATGATCAAGCCACAGCCTGATGGTCGTTGCTATGCATGCTAATGGCACGTGTGGTAAGCGTGCTGGATGATGGTCAGGGCGACCGGCAATTCCTTGTGGTTCTCAAGGTCCGCCGGCTGGTCAACCCTCGGGACATAACCCCAGCGCGAAGAACGCACCATGCGTATGTACTTGACGTCGAGGTCGCCGGCGCGTTCCAGCCTCTTGATCGCTTCCTTTTCGATTTCATGCACCAGGCGCCAGGTCAGCACGTGGCCTTCGGTTCGATGGCGCTCCACGATTTCGTTCACCGCGAGCGCCAGTCTCTCTTTCACCGCTATCAGTTTATGGGCTTCGAAGAACTTCATATGGGATCTGCTTTAATGTTAAAAACTGTATGGATGTACAGTATATATCAGGTCGGGGCGGCCAGTCATGAGCCAGCGCAACCCGACCTTTGAATCCGGTTCGGCGCTCGCGTTCCGCGTCCGAATTCTCCCATAAATTGTTGTTTTGCCATCGTTCTTGACGGCAAGGAAAGCAACGCGAAGTCGGTCGTTACCGGCTCTGACATTGAGAAGGAAGCACAGTGCGGCTAATCGCACTGATTAAAATTGAATCCAGGTTGAAACGTCGGCTAGCCCGTCATTTTGGCGGCGCCGGAAAGACGATCACAGGTCCTTTCGGCTCCTGGCCAGGCGGGACATAGCTTGGCGCCTGCTCGCCGTCCGGCCCCAGATACCTGACGAAACGGTAGATGTCGCGCAGGTCCTGTGTTCGCATATCGTGCAGCGCGAACCATGGCATCGGCGGTCGGAATTGCGCCGTTTTCCCGATCTTGAGCCACTCGGCTTCAGACACCTTGTCCATGTACAACCGCAAATTGCTCGGGTAGGTGGTTCCCCACGGGCCGCGCCAGCCAAGCTGATCGCCGGTCAGCCACTGTTTTTCCGGCACCTTGCCCCCGGACAGGGCGTAGCCTGCGGTATGACAATCGTTGCAGCCCGCAATTTTCACGAGATAACGTCCACGCTCGACCGATTTCATGTCCGCCTTTTTAGGCGCTTGGGCAAGAGCGGATTGGGCGCAGAGCGCAAACGCAACTAACGCTATTCCTGTCATCGGGCTTCGCAGTGTCGGCATGGCTGTCTCCTTCGAGGAAGTACAGCGAATTACAACCTACAGCCCCGCTTCGGACCATCCCATAAAAATGGGATTTTGGATCAGAATGAGTTGGGAAGCGCCCATAACACGGCCAGATGGGCCGGATAATAGACGTAGAAGATGTGCCGTAAACGAGGCACGCGGATGCGAAGGCGGTCCACCGCAAAAATGACGGGCAGGGCGGCGACCGTCCAAAGATTGTGGTTGATTGCGTATAGCGATGCGGCGGAAGCAGTCCAGAGAATCAGCCTGGGCCAGTCCGGATCCTTGCAGTACCACCAGGCGGCCAGGCAGTAGAGCAGGCCGAACCACTTGAATTCAACGATTGCACCGCCGGCGGCGAGCAACAAAAGGGCGGCAATGACGTGCCCGCGTCCAGCCTTTTCCATCAGGTACATCACCGCCGCCGCCAGCAGCAGCGTGAACATGATATTCAGCGGCCACCATCCAACCAGGGCTACGAACACCGGCGAGGCCAACAGACCGTACAGCGCCAGGCGCTTCATGGTCCGCTGATAGGCGCCGGTTTCCACGGCTTCACGGCGCGCGAGGTTGCAAGCAAGGACGAAGCCAAAGATGGGCATGGCCATACGTCCGAGCTTGAAAAGTACCGGAAACTTACCGTCGTATAAAAATGTGTTGACGTGGTCGAGCGTCATCAACACCAGTGCGAGCCATTTCAGCGCCTCGGTGCTTCCGCTCGACAGTGCAAGGCGCGGGAGCGTCTCTCGCATCGGACATCACGGGCTCGGCTCATGCGATTCCAATTGCCGTCGATACAGGATACGTTTTCTTTCCCGTGCTTTCTGGCCGCGACATTTCACGAACAGCAGCAACCTCTGGTGCTTGTGTAACTTCTGCATGGTGCGCCTCCGACAGATTCATCAGGGAATGGACGTTCAACGTGAAGTCCGGCCCTTAGGCACCGCGCAGGAATAAGTTGGTCAATTTTGCTGGCCGTAGCGGGCGCGTTGCTGCGTTGCTCGTCGTCGCCATAGCTCGCTATGGCTCCTCCTCACGCCTAGCACCCCATCCCGCGACGGCCGCCAAATCGCCCAACTTATCCCTGCGCGGTGCCTTATGTCGCATATAACGGCACATGCATTGTTATTCAAGCCTAGGC
>JBBWZW010000169.1:0-13278 GCA_039649305.1 Burkholderiales bacterium | reverse complement strand
CGGCAGTACATCGAGCAGCAGCAGACACCGCACTAAAGCCAAAGGCAAGGAACGGCTTTGCCGTCCGCGCTCTTGACCCCGCCCTGAAGGACGGGGCTTGCCGCGCACCAGGTCAAAAGAAAAGCTGCATTCTGCCGGGCGCCCCCAGCCGGGCACCCCTATACTGCGTCTTTACGGCAGGAGGCGGGAATGACGCAAAACGACGTGTTGGAATTATTCCGGGAACGAGCGGCAGCGCTTGGCGAAGTGCAGTCTACACAAACCGATATCATTATGCGGCTGGCAACGTTACTCGCAGACTCCAGGGGAAGGCTATCCAAAGAGAGTTTCGAGGAACTGGTTCATATAGGCGCCGTAATGTATCAGGAAGGCTCGGAGCGCTATCGGGCACGCGCGGAGGTCGCGGAAACGATGAGAGAGTCAGCGCAGGATCGGAAGCAAACTGTCGACCCTTTGGACGGGCCGACCACATAGAAGGGACTCCTCATCGAAGCAAGGTAAATCGGAAATGTGTTATCCCCGACAATAGGAGCCGGCCTCAGGCACTAAGGCATGGCAACAAATACGCGCCGCACGGGCAGCCTTGTTTGCCGCTTCGCGCCGCTTTGTCGCGGCGCAGTGCAATCGACAAATTCAAAATTTTCTTGACACGCCGACCGTCCACGCATAGTCGGGAGTATTGTCATTGGCGGCGCGCGAAATTCCGGTATCGACCTGCCAGGAATTGCTCAGCAAATAGGTAAAGCCGGCATCGTAGGTGACGATGGAGCCGCCGTTTTTTGTTTTCGCGACCTGTTGCGCCGCCAATTCGATAAACGTACCGAATCGCTCGGTCCACGCCTTACCAAGCACCACGCCTAAGATGCCGCTGACGAACCGTCGCCCGTCGTCCCGCTTGTCCCACATCAGACCGGGCATGACGCCAAGCGACAATTCATGCGGCAACTCCCATTCGGCCACCATCCGCACCGAAGGCCGGATCCCGTTCGCGCGAAACGCGTGCGAGCCGGTATCCAGATCCGCATGCAGTAACCAGCCCAGCGCCGGCTTTACACCGTCATTGTCCTGCGCATGCCACTTGATCCCGACCGACATATCCGCATAGCCGCGGGCGTTGTCCGTCGCCACTCCCCGGTCGACGCGAGAAATGATGCGCCCGTCCGTTTCCAGCCTCAGCTCCAATGTATCGCTGATTCCAGCGCGCAGCAGCAGTGGGGTGCTCGACAAGCGCTCCTTCCGGCCGTCCGCCTCATTGCGTTCAACGGCGTAGCCGGCTTCCACCTGAAAACGCCGGCTTCCAACCACGTCGCTGGATTCGACAAAGTCAGGCCGATCTGTTTTGATGCCGGCGTCTTGTTGCGCGGATGCCGCGGGATGCGCAAACACCAGCAGGCCGCCAAGAAGTAAGCATGTGCGCAATGCGTTCAATTGGAAACACGTTTTATGAAAGACTGGGGACATTCGAAGGTAGCGAAAAGTTAGGGTTGCAGGACATTGCGACTGCACGCACAGCCAGTGAATGCACGCAGACCATACGAGGCGCGAGGCCATCATATCCATATTGGTGACGGCCGGTCGAGCCATAACTTTAGGGGAAGTGCAGTTGTCGTCCGGTACGCCCGGAACAAGCCGAGAGTTGCACCTCGCTATGCGGCCAAGGCCAATTTCTGTTTTGGGGGCTTGAGCAACGGTTTCCTTGGATACGGTAGGTGCGCGAGCCATTCTGACGAGTAAAATTTATGATAGGTATTTGAAATATAAGGAAAATTTTCCTATCCCATCGGAATAAGGGAGGCGCCCCGCATGTTTGTCGGATTCTTCCGCGTTCGCCTGGTGGCCGCGTGCCAACTCTGCTTGAAAGTCGCAGAGGTGCGTGGCGGCATAATCATGGGTCGCTGGAACCGTGGCAACCACCGACGCTGACGCAAACCAAACGGCCTGCAAGACAGCTTTACTTCCTCGGCTCCGACTCCTACTTTGGTTCAGACTGCGGAACCACTGAGCTGAGGAACCATGCATTCAGTCGGGCAGCGAAGGAACAATTGGCGGGGCCGGATGGAGGGCACCTGGCGACGCCCGTAGGAGGCGGTGATCGGCCTCTTTCCGATGCTGTCTGATCATGTATTTCCTTGAACGTACAGGAGAGATCATGAGATTCTTCCACCGCGTTTTTCAGCTAATTGGCTGGACGATGGCAATGTCATCATTTCCAGCAATGTTGGCGTTCGGCGCCGATGCAGCGAATGAAGCGGCATTTTTTAATCCGGAACAGATCAAATGGGGTGATGCACCGCCGTCGCTGCCGAAGGGCGCAAGGTTTGCGGTATTGCACGGTGACCCGGGCAAGCCGGGACTGTATGCTCTTCGCTTGAGCCTGCCCTCGGGCTATAACTTACCGGCCCATTGGCATACCCAGGCGGAACAGTTGACGATCATTTCGGGAACGTTTTATCTGGGCAGCGGGGACAAAGCGGATCCCAGTGCCGAGCATGCGATCAAGACGGGCGGGTTTCATTACCTGCCGCCGAAGGCGCATCACTATGCCTTTACGAAAAGCCAGACGGTGGTTCAGGTAACTGGAGAGGGGCCGTTTGATATCCACTACGTCAATGCGGATGAGGATCCACGGAAGGGTGGGAAGAAGTAAATTTGTTTTACACCGCTGACCCCATTCAAAAAAATATGTAGGGTCAGATTCCACATAATGAGCCAACGAGCATTCGCGGCCCGCCTTAGCGAGGCGCATTGTATTTCACTATCCTCTTCAGGTGCGAGCGGAGTGCCAATGTCGCTCACACGCGCTACTGCGGCGGTGCTCCTTTCGGCTCCTGCATACTGATCAGTGTGGCGGCGCACGCTGTCCTGTCGCCATGCCGCGCTACTGCTTTCCCACTATTGATGAAGTCCGGAGCGCCCGTGACGATCGGAAATGGCCCACCGCATCCCGCGACGGCCGCCAAATTGGCCAACTTATCCCTGCGCGGTGCCTAAGGTTGCCGCTTAGGTTTGTATCCCATGATGGTCTCGCCCAGCACCGTATTGCGTGCAAGGTCGAACTCCAGTGCTGCGATGGTGGTCGGCATATTCTGGCACCAACTGAGCCTTTCCGCCGCTGGCGCCTGCTGCAGTTTTCGTACGATAGGCTCGTTTTCGCGCTCAGCATCCTTGGCAACCTTGAGTAGCTCCTCGCGCGTAAGCATGTCATGGAGGACTACATTCTTCTTCTCGATCAATTTGATATGCCGGTTCCACCATTTTTCCCTGGCCTTCATGGCGTCCGCTAATGCTTCCTTGGCACCTTGAACCGGTGGATACTCGGCCGCAAGATTAATGCAGATACTTTTGGCTGACTCAACGATAATCTGCTTGTAATAGACCTGCAACGATGCGAAGACCGGGTCTCGATCAACACTGACTTTTCCTGCCGGTTTCGCAGCGTCGTCATTATTCGGCGTACCCGAACGGATCGTCGAAACCGCGCGTGCTGAGGACGATGGCGGCGGTTGGTCTGTGTAACTGATCTGCCCGTCCGGCCCTACCACCTTATAGACGGGCGCTGCATAACAGACCGAAGCGAGAAAAAGAGCCGATAGGCCAAGGAAGCGAAGGTTATTCTGCACGCAGGTCTACTCCCTCCAGGTCGTGCTCAATTGACGCATTTTTGCAATGTACCGTAGACACGTCGTTTCCATTAACGGTGACATTAACGCCCGCTTCAATTTCATGCTCATCAGATAGTCTGTCATAGCCCCAAAATATTCTGTAGACGGTGCCCCGGTTCGGGACATTGACTATGTAGTTGGCCCAGCGCCCCGTCCCCTGCCATTGATAAGTGGTCGCCGTTTTCCGTGGGACTGCCAGCGATAACTCTGGCGTAGAACCCGTCTTTCCGTAGGAATACCTGATGGTTTTTCCCGTGTCGCAAAGATTAATTTGCTTATTGTTTTTCGTCGTACACGAAAAGAGCAGTTTTTCCTCACCGAGACAAGCCGAGGCCGCATCAATCGGAGAAAACAAGAATAGGGATGCACAGGCGAATAAATGGAAGGTGCTTTTGCTGCGCGTTTTCGTCATGCTCAATTTAGCGGAGTAGGGCGCGTCGTGATGCGCCGGATGTATCGGCGTGCTTCGGGTCTGTTATCTGCTACGCCTGTATTGAAACAGCGGCGACGGCTCAAAGGTCCTGCGGTCATAAGCCGTTGCATCGCCGCTCTCGCGCGAACCTCGCTCCGGGCCGAATGCTTCGTCGGCTTTCCTGAGCAGCTCACTGAATTCAGCGATTCCGTCGCCTACGGAAGCAACCCCGAAACTGGCCGACACGGTAACATCGCCCTGGTGGGTCTGTACCGGAGTCGAGCTGATTTTTTTGCATAGCTTCTCGGCCACCCGGAATGCCGCACTATGGGGTGCCTCGATCAGGATGATCGCGAATTCCTCGCCGCGCAGGCGTCCGACGTAATCGCTGTCCCGCACGTTGTCGCGGCAGGAAGCGGCGATGGAGACCAGAATTTCGTCGGCGGCCTGGTGGCCGTAAATGTCCCTGAGATCTTTGAAGTGATCCGGATGCAGCAAGACCACCGATAACGGGTGCTTGTAGCGCCTGGCGCGGTCGAGCTCGGTCTGTCCGGACGCATAAAAGAAACGGCGGTTATACACTTTCGTCAATTCATCCGTCACTGCCAGCGCCTGCATATGCCGGATCGAATGGATGACCAGGGTCTCCTCGGTGTAGGCAAACATGCGTCCGCCCGCCGGAAACTCACTGCTTTCCACCCGGATGACGCGGCCGTCCCGCAGCCGCAGATGCACCGGCGGCTGGCTGCCCGGCCTGACCAGCGCAATGCGATGCCGGATGTAATAGGACGGCAAGTCGTTTGCCGTCATCTGGTGCGCGCCCATACTTTCGAAGTGGCGCTGCAGATCGCTGTATGCGTAAGTGCGCTCCGCTTCCGCCTCCGGCAGTCCCCACATCCTGGAAAACGCGCGGTTGACGAATTTCACTGTGAGCGAGTTGTCAAGAATGATGACGCCGTGCTCAACCAGATTCAACGCGTCTCGCAGCGTCTTGAGCCAACTATTCATAATTATCGGCCTGTGTATGCATATTCTGTCTCCGATTGGGCCAATCTCGCGGAGGCGCCAGTCGCGACCGCCGGCTTTTGGTTTATTACTTTTCAGGAATTGTGCCGTGGTCGCACGAAGTTGACCATGTAACGTTCGGGCCGTCCATCCCATAAATATGGTATGCGGAGAAGTATGGGGTTTTGAATACCGGGAAGGACGTAGGGCGGGTCTGAACTGACCCGCCGGATGTTTGGTATTTCGCCTTGCCTTGCGCATGCTTTTAATCATCCGGCACGTCATGACCTGGACGATAGTGGGTTAAGGCCCGCGCGAGTCCACCCAGGCACCATCCCTGAAATAAAACGGCGCCTTCACCGGCACCGAGGGACAGCAACGCGCGTCATTGCTCCAGTCGAAGTCCTTCCCCACGTACCAGAGCTCCCCGTCCTCGACAAAGATGCGGTCGATGTTCTGGACAAAGCCTTCCAGCGGCGCTGCGGGAAAGGACTGCTGCGGCCGCACGAATACCTGCGCGTGCGGTTCACGTTCGAGTACAGCGAATACCGATCGGTGTGTTGCGGTGCCGCCTGAGCAGCCGGGATCGAGGCTGAACAGGACCACGAATTCCTTCTTGCCGTCACCGTCGATATCGAATGACAGAATATTGTCATCTTCCATGCGCACCACGCATCCGAGCGTACTCGCGTACGATTTCAGTACGGACTTGATCTGCATTACGGGTGGCTTGCTGTCTTCGCCGGACGACGACGAGACCATAAAAGCGATCAGGAACACGGTGGTAATCGCTTTGGATAAGGACGTCACCTGTTATGCCCCGCTTAACGTCAGCAACAGCAGCACCGACACGAATCCATAAACCAGGAAGTGTTCCGGCGACTTCAGGAAGGAGACTGGTTTTAGCGGCGAACTCATGGCGTATGCCAGTAACGCCTTTCGTGCCGGATGATGGGCGTGCAAGAGGCGGTGCACGCCGAGTGCCGCAGCCGATAACAGCGCGCGCAGCACCACGTGCCCGATCAGGAAGGCGGCGGTGATCCAGAACGCATTGACGAAAAAGTCCGGCATACGATCGCCTTTCTCTCACCTGCCGCGATGCGACTTTTCCACCCGATTGCGCCCCTGCCGCTTCGCCTCCATCAGCGCCTCGTCGGCGGCTTCTGTGAGTGCGGCAGCAGTGTCGATGTCGGGATAGCCAGCAAGACCAGCGCTGAAGGTTGCGAACAGCGCGCCACCCGGATGGGCGTGCGGCAGAGCCGAAAAATCGGCGCGAATGCGATCGATGACGGATCTCGCCTGCTCCAGGCTCACGTCAGGCAGCGCCACCAGGAACTCTTCACCGCCGTAGCGGCCAATCAGGTCAATCGAACGCAGGCGTCCCTTGAGCAGCCATGCCAGTCCTCGTATCACCTGATCGCCGACCGGATGGCCGTAAGTGTCGTTGATCGATTTGAAGTGGTCGATGTCGATCATGGCGACCGCCAGCATGCCGTTCGTGCCTCGTTCGGCGACCATGGCGCTCAGCCTTGATTTTGCGGCGGTGTGATTGAACAGGCCGGTCAGACCGTCGAGGCGCGTCGAGCGCCGGGTTTCACGGAATCGCTCGATCCTGGTCTTTACCACCGCCGCCAGCAGCACCGGATTGAACGGCTTTATCAGGAACTGGTCGCCGCCGAGGCGCAACGCCTCCACCTGCATGCCGACCTTCGACTCGCCCGACAGATAGACGATCGGCAGCGAACTGTAAGCGGTCATCTGCCGGAGCACGCGGGTCGCTTCCACGCCATTGAAACGAGGCATGTACATATCCATCAGGACCAGGTCGGGGCGATAGGACTCGAGTGCTTCCAGTAGCTTGCCCGGGTCGCTGATGGCGCAGGTGTCGATCGCATGCTGCGCGAGTGTGCGCTGGATCAGTGCCACGGCCACGCGGGAGTCCTCCACCACCAGCACGCGGTACTGGTCCTGTTCATTGGACTGGACCAGGTCGAGCACGCAGTTCAGCACCATCGACGGTTGCTCATCAGCGGGAATCGCGACATCGATGCCGGCGCGCATCAACGCGACGAGCGGGTCCATCGCCGACTCCGCGCCGAGGTAGAACAACTGGCTCGCGGGGCACATCGTACGGATGGCGGATATGCACGCGAATTCTTCCGGCTTGGTGTTGCCTTCGCCTGGAATGAAGAGCGTGGCCAGCGGCATGTCCTCGGGCAGCTCTTCACTCCCCCAGTGGATTTCAAACACATTGAATCCGAAAAACTGCAACTGGCGCCGCAGTGCGTCGGCCATGTCGCGCTTTTCAGCTGCTGCGATCATCCACACCGAACGCGGCTTGATCCAGTCGATATCCGGCGTCGACGCAGCCGGTTCATCCGCGCGCCGTTCAGGATGTGGCCGCCGCAACGATTCGACCGAGCCCAATAGGGAATCCATCTGGCGTTGCAGCGAGCCGATGTCCTGCTGGGAGATGGGATGGGAATGCTGGTCGCCTAGTCTCGCGAGTGCTGCGTTCTCAAGCCCTTCGCACAGGCGCACCAAGCCAGGCAGGCGTAGGCGATTGAAATATTCAGCGAGGCTGTCGACCGCTACCGCAAACTCGATGAACTGCTCGAACAGTCCTTCGGCGGTATAACGCTCCCAGCGTGTTCGCAACACATAGATTCGTTCTTCAATCGAGTTCGGAAGGGATGTGTTCATTGCTCGCCATTGAGATCGTTCCGGTATGCGTGACTTGACGCGGGCTTGATTCCTTGCGGAACTTGCCGCCAAGAAAGCTCGCCCGATAATAGCGCAGCGATGGGAAGCGGAGAGGCGGTTTAGGCGATCTTTGATTTTTGTTGAGAAAGGAGGAGATTGAGGTGCAACGTGATGGCGGGATTGTCCGCCGTTGCAGGTTGGTTGCAAACCCAGCATCAAAAATTGCGCACGATCGCTGACCGTGATGTTGGATTGCATACCTGCCTACGGATTGACGCTCGCAACCCCCTCTCCTGCAGGCGGGAAAGGGGGAGTTGAGCCGACTCCGCTTGGGACCCTCAGCGCTTGCTTTACGTAGGCCGTGATGTTGGCGGAAGCAGGGCAGCTCCGTTCCTGATTACATTTAACTCACCTTCCGCAAAAACGCTTCAATCTTCTGACCCGGCACCCCCACAACCTGCGCCGCCTCGGCGATTTGTTTACAGGTAGTCGGATCAATCGGTATCCCCTTGTCGCCACGCTCTTTACGCAGCCCCTGTTCCGGCTCGCCGGGAACCATAATCCGCTCCGCCTCATCCGCCAGCGGCGACGCCTTCACCCACTCCACAAACGCCTCGGCTTCCGCTTCGGCATCAGGCGCATCGAGCGCCTTGGGGTCGATGATCACCGAAAGCATGCAGTTGATGATCGCACTGGTCTTGACAATAGTGCTCGCACGCGTGGTGAAGCCGCCGGATAGCGCACCTGCAAAGATCTCGCACATTGCAGCCAGCCCATAACCTTTGTGCGCGCCGAAAGCCAGCAGCGATCCCGCCGGTTCCTCGTGCATCACTTTCGGATCGTTAGTCGGCTTCCCTTCATGATCGATCAGCGAATCAGGCGGAACCGGCACGCCCTTGTTGTACGCGACGCGCGTCTTGCCGAAGGCGACGCGACTGGTGGCGAAGTCAAGCACCAGCGGCGGCTTGCCGGTGCGCGGAAAGGCGGCGCAAAAAGGATTGGTGCCGAATCGCCGATCGATGCCGCCGAATGGTGCAACCAACGGATCACCTGCCACGTTCACGAAATGGAAAGAAACCAGTCCCTCTTGTGCACATTGTTCTGCCCAGTGGCCGATGCGGCCAATATGATGCGCATTGCGCAATCCGACCGCGCAGATACCGAGTTTCTTCGCACGCGTAATCCCGTGCCCCATCGCTTCATGCGCAACCACCTGGCCGAAGCCCAGGCCCCCATCAATCGTCAGCACTGCGCCCGCATCGCGTACGACCTCCGCATGCTGGTTAAGTTTGAGTTCGCCTTCCTTCAGCGAGCGGACATAGCGCGGGATCATGCCGACGCCATGTGAGTCATGCCCCGACAGGTTGGCCAGCACCAAGTGATCGGCAACCAGCAGAGCTTCATTTTCGCTGCTGCCGGCGTTTTCCCAAATGGCGCGGACGAAGGCGTGTAAATCGTCGGCATTGATCTGATTAGAATTTTTCATCTGACTCAAAGGAATACTGGTTTATAAGTGGTATGACCAATTTATCATATCAGTGAATAGGCAGACGCTGCAGGTAACCCGCGGAACCTAGCGCTGCAAGCTTGACAATGCACAGGTGAGATGAAATTATTGGTATAGTGGTATGACCAGATAGAATCTGAAGAAATGATTTACTGGAAGAAACCAGATTTCCCGAAACATCTGAATAACAAAATCAGGAGACGAGACATGAAGTTGTTAAGCAAAACGCTGGTTGCCGTCCTGGCAGCCGGCCTCGCAGGTGGCGCCTTCGCCCAGACCAAACTCAAATGGGCGCACGCCTATGAGACTTCAGAGCCCTTCCATAAATGGTCGGTATGGGCCGCACAAGAATTCGGCAAACGCACCAACGGTAAATACCAGATCGATGTGTATCCGGCGGCGCAGCTCGGCAAGGAATCAGATTCGATGCAGGGCCTGTCGCTGGGCACGGTCGACATGGTCATCTCCGGGGCAAGCTTTGCGGCACGCGCATACCCCCGCATGGGCATCACCTACTACCCGTTCATCTTCCGCGATGTCGATCACCTGCTGAAATATACGAAGAGCGACGTGTACCGCGACATCGCAAAGGGCTATGCTGAAAAAACCGGCAACCAGGTGGTCTCCACCACGGATTATGGCGCACGCCACACCACATCGAACAAGCCCATCAACAAGTGCGCGGACTTGAAGGGCCTGAAGATGCGCGTGCCGGATGCGCCGGCCTATGTCGCTATGCCGCGCGCGTGCGGCGCCAACACCTCGCCGATCGCATTTGCTGAAGTCTACCTGGCGCTGCAGAACGGCACAGTAGAGGCGCAGGAGAACCCGCTGCCATCGATCGAAGCCAAGAAGTTCTACGAGGTGCAAAAGCACATCGCGCTGACCGGCCACATACTCGATGCGGTCAACACCATCGTCTCTTCGAAAGCATGGAAGATGTTTGACGAGGCCGAGAAAAAAATGTTCACCGAGATTGCGCAGGAAGCAGCTGCGAAGGGTTCGGCCGACATCGTGGCACGCGAGAAGGAACTGGTCGCCATCTTCAAGCAGAAGGGCATCAATGTCGCGGAAGTCGATCGCAACGATTTCCGCACTACTGTGCTGCAGAAGGTCAAGTTCGAAGACTTCGGCTACCTGAAGTCGGACTATGACCGCATCCAGGCCGTGAAGTAATCCTTCACCGGCAACAACGCGGGAGCCCTGTGACACAGAGCAGGGCTCCTTCCGCGTCGACATACTCATGAAGGCAGCACATGGAACAAACAATACAACAGCCGCCGGCCAGCGTGGAAGCGGTCGCACACAGCTTCGTAGAGGCGGACGAGCATGAGTCCGACCTCACGGGCTACCAGATTGAAGACTGGCTCACCGCCGGCATGTTCTGGATCATGGCCTCGCTGGTCTTCCTCCAGTTCTTCACGCGCTATGTCATGAACGACTCCTTTGCATGGACCGAGGAGCTGGCGGTGAATTGCCTGATCGCCATCGTGTTCGTCGGTTCAGCCATGTGCATCCGCAAAGACCGTCATATCCAGGTCGACATCCTGTATCGCTTTCTGCCGGCGCAGGTATCACGCGTATTGTCCACAGTGGTTGACGTTATTCGCGCAGCCTTCCTTGCTTATGCCACCGCTCTTGTATGGAAGTACATCCAAATAGTCGGCGACGAGCCGATGACCACACTTGACTGGCCGAAAAGCATGACCTACTGGTTCGCACTTGCCGGCTTTGCGCTGATGACGATTCACGCGCTGCGTGTCGCGGTGAGGAATTGGCGCCAGGGCTATTCGATACTTGAAAAACCGGAAGCCTACGACGGCACGGAGACCAACTAATGCTGATCCTTATAGGCTCGTTCCTGGGTTTGATGCTGATCGGCGTGCCGGTTGCGTTGGCGATGATGTCGGCATCGTTGCTGTACATCCTGATCAGCGGCTCCGTCCCCGACGTCATCCTCGCACAGCGCGTTATCGCCGGTGTCGAAAGCTTTCCATTACTGGCCGTTCCATTCTTCATCCTCGCCGGCAACCTGATGAATATCGCCGGCATCACCGGCCGAATTTATAACTTCGCAGTGGCGCTGGTGGGCTGGATGAAGGGTGGTCTGGGCCAGGTGAATATTGTCGGTTCGGTCGTATTTGCCGGCATGTCCGGCACTGCCATCGCCGACGCCGCGGGCTTGGGCACCATCGAAATCAAGGCCATGAAAGACCACGGCTATAGCTCCGAGTTCGCGGTCGGCGTAACGGCTGCATCTGCTACGCTCGGGCCGATTATCCCGCCTTCGCTGCCATTCGTGATCTACGGGATGATGGCCAATGTGTCGATCGGTTCGTTGTTCCTCGCCGGCGTGATTCCGGGGCTGGTGATGACGGTCTTCATGATGGCGACGGTCGCCTACATCGCGCGCAAGAACAACTGGGGCGGCGACACGCTGTTTTCGTGGAAGAAGCTCGGCAGCGCCGGCACCGAGATCCTGGTGGTATTGGCGTTTCCGATGGCGATATGGCTGATGACCAGGGCAGGCGTCTCGGTCAATATGGCCGCCGGTATCGCGCTCGTCGCGTTGCTGGCGCTCGACTGGTATTTCGATTTTTCCGCGGTGATGGCGCTGATGGCGCCGGTGATCCTGATCGGCGGCATGACGCTCGGCTGGTTCACGCCCACCGAAGCGGCGATGGCTGCGGTGATCTGGGCGCTGTTCCTCGGCCTGGTACGTTATCGTTCGATGACCTTCAAGGCATTGGCCAAAGCGACCTTCGACACCATCGAAACCACGGCCAGCGTACTATTCATTGTGACCGCTGCTTCGATCTTTGCCTGGCTGTTGACCACGAGCCAGGCAGCGCAATTGCTGGCCGACTGGATACTCGGCTTCACCCAAAACAAATGGGTGTTCCTGTTGCTGGTCAATATACTGATCCTGATCGTCGGATGCTTCATCGACACCATCGCGGCCATCACCATCCTGGTGCCGATCCTGCTGCCCATCGTACTGAAGCTTGGCATCGACCCGATCCACTTCGGACTGATCATGGTGCTCAACCTGATGATCGGCCTGCTGCATCCGCCGCTCGGAATGGTGTTGTTCGTGCTGGCACGCGTCGCAAAGCTTTCTGTCGAGCGAACGACGGTCGCGATCCTGCCGTGGCTCGTACCGCTGTTCCTCGCGCTGATTGCGATTACCTATGTTCCGCAAATTACTCTCTGGCTTCCGACGCTGGTGGGAGCAGGGCGATAGCGGCGTGGCGCACGAAAGGTCCATGCGGTAAGGTGGACCTTGTAGTACTCATAAAACGTACAGGAGACTCACCATGCTTCAGAAATTGTTTTCTCGAATCGTCGCGGTTTCGTTTTCCCTCGCCGCCGCCGCACCTGTCGCGGCGCAATCCACACCACCGAACTTTCCCAACAAGCCGGTCCACATCATCGTCACCTTTACTCCCGGTGGCGCGCCAGACATCCTGGCCCGCCTGCTGGCGGACCGTCTGGCCCATGCGTGGGGAACGCAAGTCATCGTCGACAACAAACCTGGCGCCGGCGGCAACATCGGCGCCGACTTCGTCGCCAAGTCGCCTGGCGATGGCCATACGCTGGTAGTCGGGACCGTGGGCACACATGCGATCAACGGCGCGCTCTATCAGAAGATGCCGTATGACATGGTCAAGGACTTCACTCCGATCAGTCTGCTTGCGACCACGCCCAACCTGCTCGTGGTGCATACCGGTGTGCCGGCGAAGAACGTGCAGGAACTGATTGCGTTGGGCAAGAAGGAAGGGAAGCTTACTTTCGCCTCCGCAGGTTCAGGCACTTCGATCCACGTCTCGGGAGAGCTGTTCAAGACCATGACCGGCATCGACATGAGCCATGTTCCTTACAAGGGTCGTGCAAGCGCTATCCCCGACCTGCTGGGTGGGCGCGTGACCATGATGTTCGATAACATGCCGTCCAGTTTGCCGCTGGTACGGGAAGGGAAATTGCGCGGG
>JBBWZW010000531.1:0-3856 GCA_039649305.1 Burkholderiales bacterium | reverse complement strand
GCATACCTAAAGCCCGCAAAGAAGCGGTGCTAAGCAAGATGTTATCTCCCAATCCGCCGACGATCAGCGCCTTGGCAAAGCAGGAAGGAATCTCGGAAGCGACCTTGTACAATTGGCGCAAACAGTTGCGCCACATATTCCCCGATAGCCGCGCACGCCCCAAGTTGCGTATAGCAATGGCAAACGGCACATCACGCTAATGACATCTCTCTCTCTTCAAAACAAAATGCTGCGGATGCGTCCATCCGGTGCATAGCTCGGCATCATATGGCTTAAGGCCTGATAATATTCTCTACCAAAATAAAAAGGAGACAATTTTGACTGACGCTGTCATCTATACCCAAATTCCAAAAGCCTCGATCTGCGTGGAGGAGGCGCTTGAAGTCGGCGTCACCGACCTGCACGAAGCCATGGGGGCCGTGGGTGAACGAAGAATGCTGATGGACCCCTCCATGCGTGCACTTAACGTCGGGTTGCGTATAGCGGGCGCAGCCGTGACGGCATTTAACTACCCTGGCGACAACCTGTTGCTACCAGCAGCGGGGGGCTCATCCATGAGTGTCGCCGCCCAGCCGGAGGACCGGCCCCGCGTGAGAGGGCTTGCGCTGCACTTGCAATCGAAAACCCGAGGGAGGATGCAATGAGCGCAGAAGCGGCGCAAGAAGAACAACAGCGCATCGACGACCCACGCCTGCTGGAAGAGCTGAAGGGCATCGTTGGAAGCATGGCGGTGATCAGTGATCCGGTCGAGATGCAGCCGTACCTGAGCGATTGGCGCGGCAGCTTTTCCGGCGCCGCGCGTTGCGTGGTGAAGCCCGCGAGTACTGAGGAAACGGCGGCTGTCGTCGCGCTGTGCGCGCGGCATCGCATACCGATGGTGCCGCAGGGCGGCAATACAGGGATGTGCGGCGGCGCCACGCCAGGAAAATCCGGACGCGAGATTATTCTCAACATGTCGCGGATGAACAAGATTCTCGACATCGACGTGCGCAACAATACACTGACCGTCCAGGCCGGCTGCATCCTTCAGCACATCAAGGACGCCGCAGACGACGCGGACCGCCTGTTTCCGCTGGCGCTTGGGGCGCAGGGCAGTTGCGAAATCGGCGGCAATCTCTCGACTAACGCCGGCGGCGTGAACGTCCTCAAGTACGGCAACGCCCGCAGCTTCGTGCTTGGGCTGGAAGTCGTTATGCCGGACGGAAGTGTTTTCGACACGCTCAAGGGCCTGCGCAAGGACAACTCGGGCTATGACCTCAAGCATCTGTTCATCGGCGCGGAAGGGACGCTAGGAATCATCACGGCGGCTGTCCTGCAGTTGTATCCGAAAGCACGGGTCAGCACGACGGCCTGGCTCGCGGTCGACGATCCGGCGGCGGCAGTCGATGTGTTGGGCCGCCTCCGCGGAGAAATCGGCGAACGTATCACCTGCTTTGAGTTGATCAGCAGGCCGATGCTCGAACTGGTACTGGCGCATCGGCCGGCGGATCGCGATCCGATGAAAGAGTCGCACCCTTGGTATGTGCTCAAGGAGCTGTCCGATACCCTCCAGGCGCTCGACCTCGGGGCGTTGCTGGAGCAAGTGCTGGGCAAAGAGATCGAATCCGGCAGGGTGCGGGACGCGGTAATTGCCAACAGCCTCGGTCAGATAGAAACCCTCTGGGCCCTGCGCGAAAACGTCACGGAAGCCCAGCGCGCAGCAGGCGCCAGCGTCAAGCACGACATCTCTGTATCCGTCTCTTCCATTCCGGATTTCCTGAAACAGGCCGACGAAGCGGTTGCGGCGGATTTCCCCGGGGCGCGGGTCATCGCCTTCGGGCACGTCGGCGACGGCAGCATCCACTACAACGTTCTCCAGCCGGCCGAGGGAGACGCCGTCGAATTCAAGCGCCGCATGCATGAGGTAAGCCGCCGCATCCACGACATTGCGATCCGGCTGGGCGGCTCGATTTCTGCCGAACATGGATTGGGCCAGCTCAAGGGATCCGATGTGTTCGGCTACAAGGACCCGTTGCAGCTGCGGCTCATGCGGGCGATCAAGGCCGCCATCGATCCCTTCGACCTGATGAATAAGGGGAAGATATTTCCCGAATGAGCTTTCCGGCATCTGCTTTCCGTTTTCACAACTACAAATACCAAGAGAGAGAGAGACACAAGCATGAAGAAACTGAAATCGCTCCTGTTCGCGCTGTTCGGCACGTTGGCGTTCTGCCAGGCCGGTCATGCGGCCACCGATAAGGAACTCGCGTCGTATCCGCAAAAGCCGATCACCCTCGTTGTGGGATTCACGGCAGGCTCAGCTACAGATGCGGTGGCGCGCATCCTCGCCCAGCGCATGGGTGAGAAGCTGAAGCAGACTGTGGTCATTGACAACAAGCCGGGGCAGGGCGGCGGTCTGGCGGCTGCGGCAATCGCCAAGGCTGCGCCGGACGGCTATACCATCATGGTCAGCGGCACCGGTCCTCTGGTCATCAACCCCACGCTCTACCAAAAGCTCCCCTACGATACGCTGCGCGATTTCGCGCCTATCGGCATGCACACGTGGCTTCCTTATCTGCTCGTCGTTAATCCGAATGCCCGCTTCAAGACCTTGTCTGAATTCCTCGAGTATGCGCGGGCCAATCCGGACAAAGTGAGCTTTGCGTCCAGCGGCAATGGCTCTACTGCCCATTTGATGATGGCAATGCTGGCGCAACGCACGGGCGTGCGACTAATGCACGTCCCCTATAAGGGCAGCGCACAGGCACAGACCGATGTGATGGGCGGCCAAGTCGATTCGGTGTTCGACACGGTCCTTTCGACGATGCCCCACGTTCGGGCCGGACGATTGCGAGCCATCGCCAGCGGCAGCGCCAGCCGCTCGGAGCTTGCGCCAGACGTGCCCACCGCGAATGAGCAGGGCGTGGCCGGCTTCAACGGCGGCGCCTGGTTGGGCATGCTGGCGCCGGCACGCACGCCGAAGCCAATCATCGACAAGCTCAATCAAGCGCTGAACGAGACACTTGCCGAACCTGCCATTCGCCAGAAGCTGATGGGCATGGGTGCTGAAGTGCGCCATACCACCCCTGACGAATTCAGCACGTTCATCAAGGCGGAACACGCCGACTGGAGCAAGCTCGTGAAGGAATCGGGCGCGAAAGTCGACTAGGAAATCTCTCCCATTGTTCGTCGCCGTGCGCCGAAGGAGTGCGGCTCTCCTGAATTCCCTTCAGAAAAGCCTGCACCTGTGCAGGCTTTTTGGTTTAGCGATGCCCCCGTCCGGGTACTCATAAACCTCGATATTTTCGCCGACCAGCTTGCGCTTAACCGGTGTGTCGGCCAGCAGATGCATGGTACTGGCATCCTGCAGCGTCAACACGTGCGAAAGCGCGGCCCGCGCAAGGTAAGGATCAGGTCCAGATCTTCATCGTCGTGCAGTGGTCGGTGCGCGTTGAAATCGTTGCGCAGCGACTTGACAGGCCGTCCGGCGGGGCGAGCGCCGCACTAGCCTGGCCGTACAGCCGGTCGTACAGGTTCGGCCGCGGAATCTGTGCCAGAAACCGTGCGCTGGCGTGCGCACCTCCGTAGTATCGCAGCAGGTCTAAGTCGTATTGTTCAGCTAAAGCACGGGCGGCGACAATGACTTCTGCGGGTGTGGCCTTTTCCCTTCAGTGAGTATTGCAAACTCTGCCCTATAGATGCGGGCTTGTTCCTCACCATTCCTAATGGCTTCTGTACGGTCCGATGTGCCAAGACTCTTACGAATGAACTGCTTACCGTAGTGGGGGACGAGATGCTGTGGGACACGCATATAAAACTGCCACGTCTTTCCACGAAGTGGAAGATTGGAGGAAGTGCCATGATCATGGATGCAGTT
>JBBWZW010000159.1:0-11763 GCA_039649305.1 Burkholderiales bacterium | reverse complement strand
TCAGAACGGGATGTCGTCGTCCATATCGCTGAAGTTTGGCGCCGGCTTGGACACACCACGCGATGCTCCCCCGCCGCTGCCAGCTCCGGCTCCCGCTCCGGTGCTTTGCCGCGGCGCCGGGGCGCTGCCGCCATAACCTTCGTCTGCAGAAGCACCGCCCATACCCTGGCGGCTACCAAGCATCTGCATGGTTTCGGCAACGATCTCGGTCGAATACTTCTCAACGCCGTCCTTATCCGTATATTTGCGCGTGCGCAGGCGCCCCTCGACATAAACCTGGGACCCCTTCTTCAGATACTGGCCGGCGATCTCGGCCAGCTTGCCGAAGAATGAAATCCGGTGCCATTCGGTCGCTTCTTTCTGTTCGCCGGATTGTTTGTCTTTCCACTTGTCCGTGGTCGCAACCGCGATGGACGTAATTGCCTCACCGCTCGGCATATAGCGCGTTTCCGGGTCGCGCCCGAGGTTGCCGACGACGATGACTTTATTTACCGATGCCATAAATTTCTCCTGATCCTGATTAAGCTGCTGCGACTGCCGTTCTTCTGGAACGGCGCGGTAGGTTTTTCATACTGGATGCGATTATAAGCCAGACAATTGTCGTCATTGCACCCAAGATAAATACTGAGGAAGCGCCGAAATTCTGCGCCATCCATCCGCCCAGCGCACCGCCGCAAAACAGCCCAAGTGCCTGTAGCGTGTTATAGACGCCGAGCGCGGCGCCCTTGGCCGACGGCGGCGCAATACGCGACACCAGCGACGGCTGGCTCGCTTCCAGGATGTTGAATGCCACAAAAAAAGCCAGCAGCAATGCGACCAGAATAGCCCAATGCAGGGTCGGGTGCGACAGGAATGCCCACAAGCCGCATTGCACGACCAGCATCAATGCAATCGCGGCAATAAATACCTGCTTGGTCTTGCCGCGCTTTTCGCCAATGAAAACCGGCGGCAGCATGAACACGAACGAAGCAAGCACCACCGGCAAATAAACTTTCCAGTGCTCGGCGATGGGCAGGTCGGCATACTGCACCAGGGCTGATGGCACGACGACGAACATCGCCATTTGCGTCAGGTGCAATGCGAACACGCCGAAGTTGAGTCGCATCAGTTCATGGTCATGCAATACCGCGCTAAACGGGACGCGATGTGCCGCAACGGCAGGAGGCGCCGGCGGCACGACGAATGCCACCACCAGTATTGCGACGATGGACAGGATTCCGGTCAACGCAAAAATGCCCCCCATACCGATCGCCTTATACAATACCGGCGACGCAATGAGGGAGACGGCGAACGTCAGGCCGATCGAGGCACCGACCATCGCCATCGCCTTGGTCCGATGTTCCTCCCTGGTCGAATCAGCGATGAACGCGGTTACCGCCGCCGAAATCGCGCCGGCCCCTTGCACCGCGCGGCCGACAATCACCCAGATGATGTCGGTAGCCGCCGCAGCGATAAACGATCCCAGTGCGAACAGGATCAGGCCAATGATGATGATGCGCTTGCGGCCGAACTTATCTGACGCTACACCGAACGGGATCTGACCGAACGCTTGCGTCAATCCGTAAATGCCCATTGCCAGTCCGACCATGGTTGCGCTATTCCCGCCGGGCAAAGTCTTTGCGTGCACCGCGAACACCGGCAGGATGAGGAACATGCCCAGCATGCGCAAAGCGAAAATCGATGCCAGTGACAGGCTGGCACGAACTTCCGTTCGCGTCATACGGTCATTTAATTCGGCGGGTTGTGAGGAAAGCATGAGGACTTGATAACAGGGAGGCTTATGTGATACGGCGCGCTTCAAAACCCGTTATAGTATCAGGTTGACCCGTTAAAGCCCACGCTGAAGGCAGTACATGGAAGAAATTCGAATCCGAGGTGCGCGCACGCACAACCTGAAAAATATCAATCTGGAATTACCCCGTAATCAGCTGATCGTCATTACCGGCCTCTCCGGTTCCGGCAAGTCTTCGCTCGCATTCGATACCCTGTATGCGGAAGGACAACGGCGTTATGTGGAATCCCTGTCCGCGTATGCGCGCCAGTTCCTGCAACTGATGGAAAAGCCCGACGTCGACCTGATTGAAGGCTTGTCGCCCGCCATATCGATCGAGCAGAAAGCGACCTCGCACAATCCGCGCTCGACTGTCGGCACAGTAACCGAAATCCACGATTACCTGCGCCTGTTATATGCACGCGTCGGCACGCCCTATTGTCCGGACCATCCGGAAAACCCGTTGGCCGCGCAGTCGGTATCGCAAATGGTCGATGCCGTGCTGGCCATGCCGGAAGATACCAAGCTGATGATCCTCGCGCCGGTCGTCGCGAACCGCAAAGGCGAGCATGCCGACCTGTTCGAACAGATGCAGGCGCAAGGCTTTGTGCGCTTCCGCATCCAGAGCGGCACCAACAAGGCAAAGATTTATGAAATCGACGATTTGCCGAAGCTGAAGAAAACCGAGAAGCACACGATCGACGTGGTTATCGACCGGGTGAAAGTCAAAGCGGAGATCAAGCAGCGCCTGGCGGAAAGCTTTGAAACCGCGTTGCGCCTGGCGGAAGGTCGGGCAGTCGCGCTTGAAATGGACAGCGCCGTCGAGCATTTGTATTCCAACAAGTTCGCCTGCGCCGCCTGCGGCTATTCGCTGCAGGAACTTGAGCCGCGCCTGTTCTCTTTCAATAATCCGATGGGCGCATGCCCGGAGTGTGACGGCCTCGGGCATATCGAATTTTTCGACCCGAAGCGCATCGTGGCATTTCCCAATCTGTCGCTCGCCAGCGGCGCGGTGAAAGGCTGGGACCGACGCAACCAGTTTTATTTCCAGATGCTGACGAGCCTCGGCGAGCACTACGAGTTTGACCTCGATGTGCCGTTTGAAAAGCTGCCCAACGCGGCACAGCAGGTGGTGCTGTACGGTTCAGGCAAGCAGACGATACCGTTCACCTATATTAATGAACGCGGCCGCGCAGTCGTGCGTGAACATACCTTCGAAGGCGTGGTGACCAACCTGCAGCGCCGCTATCGTGAAACCGACTCGATGGCAGTAAAGGAAGAGCTCGCGAAATTCATCAACCAGAAGGAATGCCCATCCTGCCAGGGCGCCCGGTTGCGCGTGGAAGCGCGCTATGTGAAGGTCGGCACCGGCAAACAGGAACGTGCCATATATGAAGTCGCAGCGACGCCGCTGCGCGAGACGCTGGCTTTCTTTGAAAGCCTGAAACTTACCGGCGCGAAACGCGAAATCGCCGACCGCATCATTAAAGAAATCGTGTCGCGCCTCAAGTTCCTGAACAACGTCGGCCTCGACTACCTGTCGCTCGAGCGTAGCGCCGACACCTTGTCCGGCGGCGAAGCGCAGCGCATCCGTCTCGCTTCGCAAATCGGTTCCGGCCTGACCGGGGTGATGTATGTTTTGGACGAACCTTCGATCGGCTTGCATCAACGTGACAACGACCGCCTGATCGCCACGCTCAAGCATTTGCGCGACATCGGCAATAGCGTGCTGGTGGTCGAGCACGATGAAGATGCAATCCGCTGTGCCGATTACGTCGTTGACATGGGCTTGGGTGCGGGCGTGCATGGCGGCGAGATCATCGCCAAAGGCACGCTCAATGAAATCCTCAAGAGCAAAAAATCGCTGACCGCCAAGTACCTGAACGGCACGCTCGCTATTCACGTGCCCAAGAAGCGCACGCCGTCCGATCCGGAACGGCAATTCGTCATCAGCGGCGCTTCGGGCAACAACCTGAAAAATGTCACACTCGACTTGCCGGTCGGCTTGCTGACTTGCGTGACCGGCGTGTCCGGCTCTGGCAAGTCGACGCTGGTCAACGACACGCTATACCATGCAGCGTCACGTCACCTGTACGGTTCGCAGGCGGAGCCGGCGCCGTATGAATCGATCAGCGGCCTGGAACACTTCGACAAGGTGATTTCGGTTGACCAGGCGCCGATTGGTCGTACACCTCGCTCCAATCCGGCAACCTACACCGGCTTGTTTACGCCGATCCGCGATCTCTTCTCGACCATTCCGGCGGCGAAGGAAAGAGGCTATTCCGCCGGTCGCTTCTCCTTCAATGTAAAAGGCGGGCGCTGCGAAGCATGCCAGGGTGACGGCGTGCTGAAGGTGGAGATGCACTTCCTGCCCGACGTGTATGTGCCATGCGATGTATGCCACGGCAAGCGTTACAACCGCGAGACGCTGGAAGTTCATTACAAGGGCAAGAACGTTCATGAAGTGCTCGACATGACAGTCGAGGAAGCGCATGAATTCTTCAAGCCGGTACCGGTGATTGCGCGCAAACTGCAAACATTGCTGGATGTGGGCCTCGGCTACATCCGCCTGGGCCAAAGCGCTACCACGCTGTCCGGCGGCGAGGCGCAGCGGGTCAAGCTGTCACTGGAATTATCGAAGCGCGATACCGGCCGCACGCTGTACATCCTGGATGCGCCGACCACCGGCCTGCACTTCCACGATATCGACCTGCTGCTGAAAGTGATACACCGGCTGCGCGATCAAGGCAACACGTTGGTGATCATCGAGCACAATCTCGATGTGATCAAAACCGCCGACTGGATTGTCGACCTCGGTCCCGAAGGCGGTGCAGGAGGCGGCCAGATTGTCGCCACGGGAACGCCGGAAGACGTTGCCAAGAATCCGGCCAGCGTGACCGGCAAATACCTGGCGCCGATGTTAAAAAAGAAGTAATCCACACTACTGAGCTTTTATTAACGAAGGGCACAATGAAAGCTCAGACCCTCGCCCCCAATCCCCTCTCCCGCGAAGGGAGAGGGGAGCAACCAGCAGTAAATGGATGACGACCACAGTCGTCATCCATTTACTGAAACACCAAAAAGGGGCGAAGATGGCAAAACATCTGCGCATCGTCGGTATCGTGCAAGGGGTCGGCTACCGCGCGTCGTTTGAAGCCCAGGCGCGCGCACTCAAGCTTTCGGGCTGGGTGCGCAATCGGCGCGATGGTTCGGTCGAGGCGATGGTATGCGGTGAAGCGGAATCGCTCGGCAAAATCATTGATTGGGCCCGGCGCGGCCCGCGTTCCGCGCGGGTGGACGACGTGTCGATCGCCGATGTTGATGATTCCTTGGTACAGCAAGGGATTTTTCAAACCATCGGTACGCAGTAAACACTATTAACTGCGCAACCCCAGCCACAAACCCATCGGCACGAACGCCAGCGCAGCCAGGTTCCCGAGCAGCACGATCGACGCCACCTTGTCCGGCTCCTGCCTGTATTGTTCGGCCACCATGAAGCAGAACACGGCGGGCGGCAGTGCGGCGAACAGATACATCTGGCCACGTTGAGTCGGAGTCAGATTCAGCAGTCCGTCCAGCAGCCAAGCCATAGCCAATCCTGTCACCGGGCACACGATTGCGCCCACCAACCCGATGTGCCAGCTCTTCAGATTGACATCCAGCATGCGCACGCCGAGCGCAAACAGCATGATCGGAATGCAGGCATCCCCAAGCATTCTCATCGCATGGGCGACAGCATCTGGCAATGTAATTCGCATGATGGCGAACAGCATCCCGAGCATCATCGCGATCATCATCGGGCTGAGAAGGAAGCGCCAGAACGGCGTATATGGCCGGCCCTTTCCTGTTTCCATGATCTTGATCCCGACTGAAAAATAAACCAGGTTGGACGCCATGAATAAGGCCACTGCGGCCGGCAGGCCGGCGGGTCCGAATGCCAGTACCGCCAGCGGCAAACCCATATTGCCGCAATTGTTGTACATCATCGGCGGCACGAAGCTGCGCGCATCGTAACCAAGCAGGCGCGCAACCGGCCACGCCAGCAAACCGCAGCCGAGTGAAATCAACACACCTGCCAGGATCAATGTGCCGTTGTGCGCCAGGTCGAACTCTTTGGCGGCCAACGCAGTGAACACCAGCAGGGGGCACAACACATCCATGCTGACGCGGTTGACCGCGGACATGTCAGCCTTGACCGCGTTGCCCCGCAGTCGCGCATAACCATAACCGAGAGCGATGATGCCAAATACCGGCAGGATGATGCCGAGGATGCGTTCAAAGACTTGCATTATTGATTACTTTGTCTGCGTCCGTACGCGGCGCAACGCAACTTGCCGGCACGACGTTTCATTATATTAAATACGCGATTGATGCACTGTGCCCGGCATTGTAGCGAGAGGCGCCTGATCGTGTATTTTGTTATACGAAAAGTCGCTCCTCCCCTCTTGCGACCCCTTCCGTCGCGCCGCGCAGCACGACGATGTCGCCCTCCTGTAGTACCGTTTCGGGCGTCACTTCGATACGACTCTTGCCGCGCCGTACGGTGGTCACTTCTGCACCGACCTCGGAAAGACCGAGCATGGCAAGTGGCTTGCCGATCGCCCTCGCACCCCGGTTGAGTACGACCGAGTGCAGCCGCACGTGCGAATGCTCGTCATCATCCGGCGCGTCGCCCTCTCCGTGAAAATAGCCGCGCAATGAAGCGTAGCGCTCGTCGCGCGCTGCCTGTACGCGGTGCACCACGCGCCGCAGCGGAACGCCCAGCATCAGCAGCGCGTGGGAAGCCAGCATAAGGCTGCCTTCCAGCGCTTCCGGCACCACTTCCGCTGCGCCGGCGGCACGCAGTTTGTCAATATCGGTATCGTCCTGGCTGCGCACGATGACCGGCAAGGTTGGCGCCAGTTCGTGAACAAAATGAAGCACCTTCAATGCCGACGGCGTACTCGAATGCGTGATGACCAGGGCAGCGGCACGGTGAATGCCGGCCGCAACAAGACTCTCGCGCCGTGCCGCATCGCCATAAGACACGTTGGCGCCCGCGGCCTGCGCCTCGCGCACGCGGTCAGGGTCCAGGTCGAGCGCATGATAGGGAATACCCTCTACTTCCAGCAATCTGGCAAGGCTTTGCCCGCTGCGCCCGAACCCGGCAATCAGCACGTGTTGTTGTGTAGTCATGGTACGCGTCGCAATCTGCGTGAGCGTCAATGACTGCATCATCCATTCGTTCGCGGACAGCTTCAGCACAATCGCATCCGACTTGGCGATGATGAAAGGAGCAATCAGCATCGACAGCACCATCGAAGCCAGAATGAGTTGAATGATGAGCGGGTCCATCAGCTGCAATCCGCCGGCCTGATTCAACAGCACGAAGCCGAATTCGCCGGCCTGTGCCAGCGACAGGCCGGTGCGCAGTGCGACGCCGGTGGACGCGCCCGTAATCTTGACCAAGGCCGCAATCAGGCCGAACTTCACCAGGACGGGGCCGGTCAGCAGCAACAGCACCAGCCACCAGTGTTCCAGCACCAGCGGCACATTGAGCAGCATGCCGACGGTGATGAAAAACAGGCCCAGCAGGACATCCCGGAAGGGTTTGATGTCCTCTTCGACCTGGTGCTTGTATTCCGTTTCGGAGATGAGCATCCCGGCGACGAATGCGCCGAGGGCGAGCGACAGGCCCGCGCGTTCGGTAATCCAGGCAGCACCCAGCGTGATCAAGAGGAGGTTGAGCATAAACAGCTCCTGCGAGCGGCGCTTGACCACGATATGAAACCAGCCGCGCATCAGTTTCTGCCCGATGACCAGCAACAGCAGCAGGACAACCGCCGCCTTCAGCCCGGCCCACGCCAGCGTGGCAAACAGGTCCCCCGCATTCGTCGCCAACGCCGGCACCAGGATCAGCATCGGCACAAATGCCAGATCCTGAAACAACAGGATGCCAATAATCTGACGTCCATGCTCGCTTTCCAGCTCCAGTCGTTCGGTCAGCATTTTGGATACGATCGCGGTCGAAGACATCGCCAACGCACCGCCGAGTGCAAATGCGGCGCGCCAGCTGATATCCATTACTCCTGGCAACACGTGCGCGACGGCGGCACCGAACAGGACGGTCGCGGCGATCGTCAATAGAACCTGCGCCATGCCCAGCCCGAACACGGTGCGGCGCATGGACGACAACTTCGGTAAAGAGAATTCCAGCCCGATAGAAAACATCAGGAAGACGACGCCGAACTCGGCCAAGGTGTGGGTGGTCGGGCTCTCCTGGGCTATACCGAGCGCGTGGGGGCCGATGACGATCCCGACCACCAGATAGCCCAGCATCGGCGGCAGGTGCAGCATGCGAAAGACGACCACGCCCAGCACGGCAGCGCCGAGCAAGAGCAATGTGAATTCAAGACCCGAAAACATTCGTTGTTAAACTTGTAAGAACCAGCCCGTCAATTTTCTTTGACCCGCATCAAGCCTGAAATTTTTGTTCCAACTGGCAGGTTTTTTGCTTTCGTAATTCGTTTATACTTCCGGCATGAGTGTACCCTATGCAAAAAATCTGCCGAAAGCTTTTAATTCTGAAACAGCGCAGCGCGCGCTGCAACTTGCGCGTGAGACGCTCCAGATAGAAGCTGATGCAATCATCGCGTTAAAAAACCGCATCTCCTCGAATCCCGAAGACAGTTTCGCGCAAGCCGTCGCACTTTTGCTTAGTTGCACCGGACGTGTCGTTGTATCCGGGATGGGCAAGTCAGGCCATATTGCGCGAAAAATAGCGGCCACGCTGGCGTCGACCGGTACCCCTGCGCTGTTCGTACATCCTGCCGAAGCGGCCCATGGCGACCTCGGCATGGTCACGGAGAATGATGTCTTCGTCGCCATTTCGAACTCCGGCGAAACCGCCGAGCTGCTGGCGATCGTGCCGATCATCAAGCGGATGGGCGCGAAGCTGATTGCGATGACCGGAAACGAAAGCTCCAATCTGGCGCAACTCGCGAACGTGCATCTGGATGTCCAGGTCGAGAAGGAAGCCTGTCCGCTGAACCTTGCGCCAACGGCCAGCACGACGGCGACATTGGCTTTAGGCGATGCACTGGCTGTTGCTTTGCTTGATGCCCGAGGCTTTCAGGAAGACGACTTCGCCCGTTCGCATCCTGGCGGCGCGCTCGGCCGCCGCCTCCTCACTCACGTGCGCGATGTCATGCGCAGCGGCGAAGCAATTCCGGCGGTAACCGCCAATGTCACCCTGTCGCAGGCGCTGCTCGAAATCACCCGGAAAGGCATGGCGATGACCGCCGTGGTCGACGATACCTATCGAGCGATCGGTATCTTTACCGACGGCGACTTGCGTCGCCTGATCGAGCAGGTGCGGGATTTCACGAAACTGACTATCGCCGACGTGATGCACGCCAATCCGCGCACCGTCGGTCCGGATCAGCTGGCGGTGGAGGCGGTCGAGTTGATGGAACAGTTCCGCATCAACCAGCTGCTGGTTGCAGATGCAGACGGGAAACTGGTCGGTGCACTGCACATCCACGACCTCACGAGGGCAAAGGTAATCTGATGGAAGATGCCGTCGTCCGGGCCGCGCGGGTACGCCTGATGATTTTCGATGTCGATGGCATCTTGACGGATGGCAGCCTGCATTATGGGCCGGACGGTGAAGTGATCAAGACCTTCAACGTACTTGACGGCCATGGCATCAAGCTGCTGCAGCAATCGGGCGTGGTGACGGCTATCATCAGCGCGCGCGAGTCAGGCATTGTGGCGCGGCGCGCAGCGGACCTCGGCATTCAACATTTGTATCAAGGCGTGCACGACAAGCGGACTGCTTTCGAACAACTGCTGCAGAAGACGCGTATCGATGTGCAAGAGTGCGGATTCGTCGGCGACGATGTGATCGACCTGCCTATACTGTCGCGCGTCGGTTTTTCCGCCAGCGTGCCGAACGGACATCCTGAAGTAAAAAGCCGGGTTCATTACGTGACACAGGCCGTCGGCGGATGCGGCGCGGCCCGGGAGTTGTGTGACTTCATCCTGCGTGCGCAGGGCAATTACGAGGCGGCGCTAGCGCCGTATCTCAGGTGAGCGACGCTCGTGGAGCCAGGCGCTTTCGCCTGGCGATGGTGATGGCGCTGATGATTGTTTTGGCGCTTGGCAGTTTCTGGATACTGGAGGTGATGCGCAGGTCAAGCAGCGACTTCGTGCCGACAGTCGCGCGGACCGACCCGGATTTCTATGTCGAAAAATTCAGCTACGTAAAAACATCCAGTACCGGCTCGGCGCAATATCATATTTCCGGGGCAAAACTGACACACAATCCAAAGGATGATTCCTACGACATCGAGCTGCCGGTGATCAACAACAAGGGCAGCGGGACTGGATCGCCGATGACAGTACGCGCGGACCGTGCGCACGTCAACAGCGACAACAGTAAGGTGCACCTGTACGACAACGTGCGCATGGACCGCCCGGCGTCGGCTAAATCCGAGCCCCTGCATGTCAGGTCGGAATACATGCTGGTGCTGCCGGACGAAGACGTGGTGCAGAGCGACAAGCCCGTGGAAATCACCTTGGGCAAATCCGTACTGAACGGTACGGGGATGTTCGCCAACAATGCAACACGCGAGCTCCGTTTGTCGAGCAACGTTCATGGCACGTATCAAGCCCGCGCCCGCTAATTTTAGATAGCATCAATAGTGAGACTCTCGATGAAACGATTTTTCTACTTGTCGTTCTTGCTGCTCAGCATCACTGTGACAGGAGGCGTACGTGCCGAAAAGGCGGATGCCGACAAGCCGACAAACGTGGAAGCGGATCAGATGGCTTATGACGATGTCAGGCAAATCAACAGCTTTACCGGGAACGTGATCCTCACCCGCGGTACCCTGATCATGCGGGGCGCCAAGCTGGTCGTGATGCAGGACCCGGCGGGCTATCAGTTTGCGACATTGACGGCCGCGCCGGGCGCACTGGCAACATTCCGGCAAAAACGCGACGGCGGCCCCAATCTCTGGATCGAGGGACAAGCCGAACGCATCGAATACGACGGCAAAGCCGAGTTGGTAAAACTTTTTTCGAAAGCGAAAATGCGACGACTGGAAGGCACCAAACCGACCGACGAAGTGGAAGGTGAATTCATTTCGTATGACAGTCGCGCGGAATTTTTTGCGGTTAACAACACGGCCACCGGAGAAACCAAGCCGGGTGGCGGACGCATCAAGGCAGTAATCCAGCCACGCTCCGAGGCAAAGGGTAAGTAACATGTCGAGCACGCTGGTAGTTCGCGGCCTCCAAAAAAGTTATGGCGCACGACAGGTAGTGCGCGATGTTTCGCTCGAGGTGGCAAGCGGCGAAGTAGTCGGCCTTCTCGGACCGAACGGTGCGGGGAAGACGACTTCGTTTTACATGATCGTCGGACTAGTGCCGTCGGATGCAGGCGACATCGATCTGAACGGTGTTGCCATTTCGCGCCTGCCGATTCATCGGCGCGCAGCGCTTGGATTATCTTATCTGCCGCAGGAAGCCTCGGTGTTCCGCAAGCTGACGGTGGAAGACAATATTCGCGCGGTACTGGAATTGCAGCGCGAAGACGGCAAGCCGCTGTCCAAATCGATGATCGACCAGCGTTTGAACACGCTGTTGGCCGAGCTGCAGATCGAAAAGTTGCGCGAGAACCAGGCGTTGTCACTATCCGGCGGCGAGCGTCGGCGGGTGGAGATCGCCCGGGCGCTGGCGACCAGCCCGCGCTTTGTTTTGCTCGATGAGCCGTTTGCAGGTGTGGATCCGATCGCGGTGATCGAAATTCAGCGTATCGTCCGCTTCCTCAAGGAGCGCGGAATCGGTGTGCTGATTACCGACCACAACGTCCGCGAGACCCTCGGCATTTGTGACCGTGCCTATATCATTAACCAGGGTGAGGTTCTGGCAAGCGGGCGCCCCGACGACATCATTGCGAACGAGTCGGTGCGGCGTGTGTATTTAGGTGAGCACTTCCGGATGTAACG
>JBBWZW010000512.1:0-7647 GCA_039649305.1 Burkholderiales bacterium | reverse complement strand
CCATACGGCTGGCCGCGACCCACCCTACGTCCTTGCTCCCGCATGCGTGACATCGAAGCCAGCTGTCAAGACCCTGTGCCCTGAGGCGTATTTCCATCGCTTTCATCTCGTTTTATGATGTGCATGTGTATAATCAGCAAATACGCATCACTTTATGAGATGAATTTATGGATTTTTCGCCTCGGTATCTTTGGCAGACCGCGGATTGGCCTAGCTTCCGCTTTGACGGGGCGGCGCTTGTAATGTCGTTGTCGCAAGCGCGGTTCTCGCATGGCATGTTGCTTGGCAAGGCGCACGCCATCGGACTGGAAGCACTCCCGGCTGCTGAGAACGAAGTCTGGGTGTCTGAGGCGTTGGCGACTGCAGAGATCGAGGGGGAAAAATTGAACCTCGATGCCGTCCGTTCGTCGGTCGCCCGAAGGCTTGGACTCGACAATCCGCCCTCGGGCTCGGTATCTCGACACGTCGAAGGGCTGCTGGACGCGATGGCTGACGCTTCCCGGAGGTGGACAGAGCCGCTGACCCTGGAGCGTTTGCATGGCTGGCAGGCTGCGCTTTTTCCGACCGGTTATTCCGGCATACACCAGATCAAGGTTGGCGGATTCCGCCATACACCGATAGCGGTCATGTCAGGGCCGGCCGGAAAGGAAAAAGTCCATTACGAGGCGCCCCCGCCTGAATCCCTCCATCGCGAAATGCAGCATTTCCTCGACTGGTTCGAGATGACACGCCGGCCCACCCCTGAGGCCGCAATGGATGGCGTGCTACGAGCCGGACTCGCGCATCTATGGTTTGAAACGGTACATCCCTTCGAAGATGGTAACGGCCGGGTAGGTCGGGCAATCATCGATCTGGCGTTAGCACAGGACGCCGGGGGTTCGACCAGGCTCTGTGGCATCTCCCGTCAGTTAGCCAAATCACGAGACGACTATTACATCCATCTGGAACGGGCGCAGAAGGGTGATCTCGACGTTACTGAATGGCTCCATTGGTTCGTGCAAGAGTTCCGGGCCGCATGCGAAGAGTCAGCAAGCATACTCGATCGCTCATTGGAGAAGGCGCGGTATTGGGCGCTGCATGCCGATCAACGCTTGTCTGCGGCCCAGCGAAAAATTGTCAATACTCTGCTCGACGCGGGGCCGATAGGGTTCGATGGCGGGATGAGCACCCGGAAGTATGCCAGCCTGGCGAAAGTATCTTCGGCCACAGCTTCCCGCGACCTCGCCGCACTGGTGAAAATGGGAATGTTTGTGCAGACGGGACAAGGAAAATCAACGCGATACTGGATCAATCTTGATGGGTGGTCGGGCGGTTCCTGAACCCGTGGGATGTGTTCACGCCGGGACGACGACCGCGTGGGCACGAGTGCCCACGCTACGACTACATTCGAAGGCAGTGACCGAAGGGCAGACCCACCCTACGACGCAGACGTTTTTATCAGCGTGAGCGGACTATGCACCACGACCCGATTCCGCCCCGTGTTCTTGGCCGCATAAAGCGCCTGGTCCGCGCGTTTGATCATGTCTTCGACGAGAAAGTCGGAAGCCCGGAATTGCGCAATCCCGCAGCTGATGGTCAGGTGGACCGTCGCATCGGTCATGGCGATCGGTTGCAGCATTGCGCCCAGCCGCAGGCGCTCCGCCACTTCATGCGCCGCGCATTCATCCGTGTCCGGTAGCGCAATGATGAATTCTTCGCCGCCGAATCGCGAGAATACATCCGCCGTCCTCAGCGCTTCGCGGCACGTGGATGAGAGGATCTGAAGCACCTCGTCGCCGACCGGATGCCCGTAGGTGTCATTGATGTGCTTGAAGTTGTCCACATCGATCATGATGACGGAAAGCGGCGTGCCATGCCGCCGAGCCGCGCTCATCAGCTTGACTAGCGACTCGTAGAAAAAGCGCCGCGTGTAGGCTCCGGTCAGGTGGTCGGTGATCGATATCCGCAGCAGTGTGCCACTGATGGCCTGCAGTTCACGGTTCTTCAATTCGAGCTGACGGTTGGCGCCTTCCAGCTCCAGGCGAGACCGTTCCCGCTCCTTGATGCGACCGGCCGCCAGCCGCAAGTGGATGATCAGCAGCAGCGCGAATGCGAACGCGCCTGCCGTTCCCGTCGCGGTCCGCATGGCCCAGGCCTCGTTTGCCTTCATCGGGGTATACAAATCGATGGTCCAGTCCGCGTCAGGCAGCCTTCTGCTTTTGACCAGGTATGACTCTCCTTCCTGTCCGTGCTGGTAATCGATCGGCTCCGCGATCTTCACGATGCGTGCGTCCGGCGCCAGTGTCTTGACCGTCGCCATGGGCAGCAGCTCCTTCAGGACGCCCTCGTACTGGCGGGTGCGTATCAGCTTTTCCATGACGTCCTCTTGCAGGGACCTGGTGGGCTGGTATTTCCAATCCTTGCGCGAGCTGAGAAAGATGACGCCGTTGCTATCGCTCACCGTGATTTCGCCGTTGCTCCTATCCCATTCTTCGTCGAGGTTGGTCAGGTCCACCTTGACCACCGCGACGCCAAGCACGGCTGAACCGTGCGTAATCTTGTGCGAAATGTAGTACCCGGGTGCGAAAGTAACCATGCCCATGCCATAAAACCGGCCCGTGCCGGTGTTCATCGCATCGAGGAAATACGGGCGGAAAGAAAAGTTGTTGCCGACGAAGGACTGCGATTCTTTCCAGTTGCTGGCTGCAATGGTCAAGCCGCTATCATCGGTGATATAAACCACCGCGGTTTGTGCCGCTGTATTCAGGGTTTCGAGCAATGTATTTGCTTTTGCCAGCCGCTGCGGGTCGTCCTTGTTCAGCAATGCCTCGATGACGACCGGGTGATGGGCCACCACGCTGGGCAGGTAGCTGTACTTATCGGTAGGCGCAAAGAGGGCCGTGCGAAAGCTGTCCAGGCGCCGCTCCGCATCGTGATGGATGCGCTCTATGCCGTGACGGCTGCTGAACCAGAACGATGAAGATCCCGCCGCCACAACAGCCGCCATAAAAACGACGACATTGCGGACGCGTTTCGCAGATTTCAACAACATGAAGCTAGCTTGCATGTCGCTCTTTCAGGCAGCTGATGCCAAAAGTTCGCGCGCTTCTTCAAATTCGAATTGCCGGATATGGTCCGACAACCGGTCCAGCGTTACTTCGTCCAGCAACTGCCGCAAATCGGGTTTGACGCTGTCGAAGTACGCAAGCGACCTGCCGCTGAAAGCGTCCAGCAGTGTGTCGAGTTCCGCGAGCGCCGCTGTGGCAGCCTCGACAGACACATCTGCCGCAGCAACCGGCGCCGGGGCAAGGTGGGAATTCGAACCGAAATGATGGTCAAGGCCGGATACAACGCGCGAGAGCGGTTGGTCCAGCGCTCGCAGATGCCGCGCCAGTTCCGGATCCGCAAGATTGGCGTCCGCTGTCTGTTCGAGGTGGAGTTCCAGCGTCTCCGCCGCCTGCTGGACCTCCCGGGCGCCGATGCTGCCCGCGACACCGCGCAAGGTATGCACGCGCCGAACGGCGTCCAGATAGCGGCCGCTTGCGATCGCCTGGCTCACGTCCTCCACCGCGAGTCGCTGCGAGCCGCGGAAGCGATCGAGCAATGTGGAATACAAGCGGGAATTGCCGGCGACCTGTGACAGCCCGGTCTGGCTGTCGATGCCGGGCAGCGCGGGAAGCGCATGCGATGGCTGCTCGCCGGCGGACGGTGCGTATTGAACGCGATCATCAGTGGTTGCGGACGTCATCCAGCGCGCCAGCGTGTCGTATAACTGCTCCGGGTTGATCGGCTTGGTCACATAGTCCTGCATGCCTTCGTCCAGGCAGCGTTCACGGACGTTCGCCAGGGCGTGTGCTGTCATTGCGATGATCGGCAAATGCTCGAACCGCGCTTCCTGACGCATGGCGATGGTGGCCTCGTGGCCATCCATGTCCGGCATTTCCAGGTCCATCAGGACCATGCTGTATGCATGCGGTCCGGCGGCCTGCAGTTTCGTCAGCGCTTCGCGTCCGGTGTTGGCGATATCGACACTGATGCCGGCCTGGTTGAGCAGCTCCACCGCAATTTGCTGATTGATGTCATTGTCTTCCGCGAGAAGGATACGCGCGCCGGGGAATTGGCGCGATTGCGTGTTGGCCGATGACAATGGCGCAGTACGCGGCGCAAATACCGACACCAGCGTGTTGATCAGCAAGGACTCGGTGATCGGCTTGATCAGGAAACCGTCGGCGCCGGCCGCAACCGCCTCGTCCTGGGTCTCTTCGCGGCCGAAGGCGGTCGCGACCACGACGCACGGCCGGGCAGTTAACGTCGCGTCGGCCCTGATGCGCCGGGTCAGTTCTATGCCATCCATGCCGGGCATGCGCCAGTCCGTCAACACCAGCTGGTATGGCTCGCACGCAGCATCGGCACGCTGCACAGCGGCCAGCGCGTCGGCACCATCAATGGCGGCATCCACGCGCAACGGCAAAGCGGCCAGTGCCTCCACCAGGATGGTACGGGCGACGGAGCTGTCGTCGACGACCAGGATGCGCGCGCCGTTGAGAGCGGCGGGGAGCACGGCGGGCAGCTGCGGTTGTGTTGCGAGCGGGAGACCCACGGTGAAGCAAAAAGTCGACCCCGCGCCAAGCTGCGTCTCTACCTGGATGGTTCCGCCCATCAGTTCCACCAATCGCTGCGAAATCGACAGACCCAGTCCGGTGCCGCCATATTTGCGCGTGGTGGAGCCGTCCGCCTGCGAAAACGGTTGGAACAGCTTCTCGACTTGTTCGCGAGTGATGCCAATGCCCGTGTCGCGGACCGAGAACTTCAAGCGGACCAGATCGTCCTGCTTCTCCACCACCGTGCAAGAGACTTCGATTTCCCCGATAGAGGTGAACTTGATCGCATTGTTGACCAGGTTGATCAGCACCTGCCCGAGGCGCAACGGGTCGCCGACCAGATGGCGCGGCACGGTGTGCGGCACATGGAACAGGTATTCCAGCCGCTTGTCGGTCGCGCCCTGGCTGGTGACGACGGCGAGGTTCGACAGCACGTCGTCGAGGGAAAACGCGATTCGTTCCACCTCGAACTTGCCCGCCTCGATCTTGGAAAAGTCGAGTATGTCATTGATGATCCCGAGCAGCGACAGCGCAGCACGCTGGATCTTGCCTACGTAGTCGTGCTGCTTCGGATTCAAATCGGTGCGCAGTGCAAGATGCGCCATGCCGATGATGGCATTCATCGGCGTGCGTATCTCATGGCTCATGTTGGCGAGGAAATCGGACTTTATTTTTGCGGATTCTTCGGCCCTGAGGCGCGCGATCTGCAGTGCCGCTTCGTTATCCCGCAGCGCGCGGTTCATGTATTGGCTCGCCGCGTTTTGCCGGCGCTGCAAATAGATGATGGCCAGACCTACCAGGGCGATCGAGAAGAAATACACCAGGCTGTATTTGAATGACCCGACGCTGAGCGCGAGAGGCTGGTTGACAGTGATTTCCTGGATACCGCGCACATCGCCGATCTGCCAGTCCTTTTTAAGGCTTTCCGGGTGCGAGTTGTGGCATTTCACACAGGAGGCGCCCATCAGTACCGGCGTGATCACCCGGGCGCGCGTGTTCAGGCCCGTCGTGCTGATCTCGACTTGCGGCGTGCCGGGTTTCAATCGCAGCGTCGCCAGGGCTTTTGTTTCGAATTCATCCAGCTCGTGCGGCGGCCTGTTCTTGAACGGGTAATCCGAAACGAAGCGGTAATTCACATTCGATTGTTTCTCCGAAACCACGGTGCCAAGCGCAAGCGAAAAAGTGGCCGGTATCGGAATCGCGCCTGGGACCTCAAGATAATTATGCAGTACCTGGACCTGTTCATTCTGCCTGGCGAGTATGCGGCCAACGACATCGCTGCCATAAAAACCGCGTATTCCGTTGATGATGGCGTTCAGGTCGGTGGCCTGGCGTTGCAATGACGTTTCAGTCAGGCCCTTCATGTCCAGCCATGCGGCGACAGGCAGTCCTGTCAGCAGAACCAGCAGCGTCAGGATGCCGAGAACCTCTTTCTTGCGCGGCGTGAAGTGAAAACGTTGGAGCAGATTGCGCAGCAGGTTTTTCATAGGCCCGGTCTGATCGTTGGTAATCGAGTGCGGTACGCTTACGCGTCCCGGTACCGCATCGCGATTTGCTGGAACTCTTCGGTGATCGCCAGCAGCGCGTCCACCACGTCCGGATCGAAGTGGCGGCCGCGCCCCTCGCGTACTATCTCGATCGCCTCGGCGTGGGTCATCGCACCCTTGTATACGCGTTTCGAGATGAGGGCGTCATAGACGTCGGCCACCGCCATCAGACGCGCGGACACAGGTATTTCCTCTCCGACCAATGCTTCCGGATAGCCGGTCCCGTTCCATTTTTCCTGGTGCGAATAGGCGATCTCGCGCGCAAAACGCAAGAAAGCATTGCTGCTGCCGAGATGCTTCTCGACCTCTTTAATCATGTCGCGGCCGTAGACCGTGTGCAGCTTCATGATCTCGAATTCTTCCGCGGTCAATTTGCCGGGCTTGAGCAGGATATGGTCGGGTACACCCACCTTGCCGATATCGTGCAGCGCGGCCGATTTGTACAGAAGCTCGATATTCTCGTCGCTCAACTGGTCGGCAAAGCGGGGGTGTGGTTGCAGCTGACGCGCGAGCGCAGCAACATAGTGTTGCGTGCGGCGGATATGGTCGCCGGTGTCGTTGTCGCGCATTTCGGCGAGCGATGCCATCGCCAGGATGATCGCGTCCTGCATCTGTTCCAGTTCCCGCGTCCGTTCTTCAACCAGGTACGCCAGATACTTGTTCTGGTCCTGCAGCATTTCACGCGACGCCTTGAGCTGCAGATGAGTGGATACGCGTGCGTGCAGCGTCGCAGGATTGATCGGCTTCGAAATATAGTCGACCGCGCCTTCGCGGAACCCCCGCTGCTCGTCTTCGCTTTGGTTTTTCGACGACAGGAAGATGATCGGGATTTCCGCCGTCGCCAGGTTCGCCTTTAACTGTCGGCAGACCTGGTAGCCGTCGGGATCGGGCATCATGACGTCGAGCAGGATCAGATCAGGCGGGGTAGGGCCCTCGGCTATGCGTAACGCGTTGCGGCCATTATTGGCCAATTTGACCTCGTAGCGGTCCTGCAGCAGTTCGTTCATCAGCATCAGGTTTTCTGGTGCGTCGTCGACGATCAATATCGTTGGTTTCGTGGTGAACTGCATTAATGTCATTCCTTGTTTGCTACCTCGATGTGCGACCGTTCTTCGCCCGGCAGATCATTCGCCTGGGCAGACGTTTCGCTCATAGGCGCGAATGGATAGTTCATGCGGCTGAGGACCCGCGCAGGAAGAAGTTGTCATTTGTCACTCTTCCCGTTCATGCGGTCCCCTATGTTTTCGGCGGGTCGGCCCGAAACTTTAGATCGGTATACGTAGCCCTGACGGAACTTTTTGTGGTGTTGATTTTCTAGTATTTCCGTTTGGAAACATTGTAAGGCAAGACATGGGGGCGGCGAAATACCATAAATATGGGAGGTTGCCCGAGACCGGCGGGGGTTGCCAGATTAATTACCTATGCGGTATCATCGCGGCCTTCGCGGCTGTAGCTCAGCTGGATAGAGTACTTGGCTACGAACCAAGGGGTCGTGGGTTCGATTCCTGCCAGCCGCACCA
>JBBWZW010000439.1:0-14958 GCA_039649305.1 Burkholderiales bacterium | reverse complement strand
TTCCCATGGTGGCCAGTCCGCCGGACAGCGAAGCCTTCATGCCGCGCCGGAGTTTGAGGTCGAGCGCATACCAGCTCGCCGCCGATCCGGAGTCGCAGGTGATGATGCAGTGGTCGGGCAGGCGTTTCGACAATTCCCAGAACGGCCGCTGTGGATTGATGGGATGGGCCTTGTCCATCGCGCGGCGTTCAACGACCTTCCACCAGTGCTGCACGTTCTGCTCGATCCGATGGAGCCAGCTACGATTTGCTTTGCGGTCGAGCAGTGGCTTCAGAGCCCGCAAGGTATCCCGTGCATTGCCGACCAGGTTGCATTCCATCGGGTAGCGCAGGCTGAGCATCCTGGCGTCGATGTCGATTTGCACGCCGCGCGCTTGCCCTTCCGGCGGAAGGAATTCGGAATAGGGGAAACTCGACCCGACCATCAGCAGCGTGTCGCACTCATTCATCATGTCGAAGCTGGGTTTGGTGCCGATGATGCCGATCGAACCGGTAACAAACGCGAAGTCATCCGGCACCGCGGCTTTGCCGAGCAGCGCTTTGGCGATGCCCGCTCCAAGTATGTCGGCGATATCGAGCAACTCCTCGGTGGCATGCAGCGCGCCGGCGCCGGCGAGGATGGCAACCTTTTTGCCGCTGTTGAGTATTTCCGCGGCCTGCTGCATCGCGGCCGGCGTCGGAATCACGCTATGCCCGACCGTGCCTATGCCGGAGTGCACGGTGCCGTGTTCGCGTGGCGGCACCTCGACCGCTTCCAGTTCCTGCACGTCGTTGGGAATGATCAGGCAGGTGACGGTGCGGCGCTCCTTCGCAATGCGGATAGCACGATCGATCAGGTGACGCGCTTGCTCGGGCGTTGTGAGCATCTGTACGTATTCATGCGCGACATCCTTGAACAGCGACAGCAGATCCACTTCCTGCTGGTAGTCGCCGCCGAGCGCGGAACGCTGTTGCTGGCCAACAATGGCCACGACGGGCTGGTGATCGAGTTTCGCGTCGTACAAGCCATTGAGCAAATGGATCGCGCCCGGCCCCGAGGTGGCGAGACAGACGCCGACCTCATCGGTAAATTTTGCATGCGCGCACGCATTGAATGCGGCGAGTTCTTCATGCGCGGTTTGAATGAATTCGATTTTGTCCTGCCGTGGGAAGGCGGCCATGATGCCGTTGATCCCGTCGCCCGGATAACCGTAGATGCGTTGGATGTTCCACTCGCCCAAACGCTGTAACAAAAAATCGCCGACCGTCTTAGTCATGTTGCCGCCCGTCTCTGGAAGAAATGCAGACGGAGGTTGCACGCAAGATGCGGGCCAGTCAGGAACAGGACATCGACTGCACGGCAACTCTGGCTGCCGCCAGATCCCACGCCGCATGGCCGACGGTTTTCAGGACCGGGAGCAGTTCCCCACGCTCGATGCCATTGGCGACAACGTCGGAAATATCGCGCACGCGGCTCCAGTCGATGCCGGCCTGCAGCAGGTCACCCGCCTCATGTTGTGCGCCGGGCAGATGGTCAACGACGATGGGCCGTGCGTGCAACAACCCGGCCGGGAATTCGACCATGTCGGGTTTGAATGCGCCTACGCCGATCGCCAGTGTATTGGGACTGAGGCGGGCGGGGATCACCGCTGTCCTGGCCGTGGTCAGTGCAATGATCAGGTCGGTGTCGGGGCATTGCACCGCCAGCTCGGTCATCGAAATGGGGGCGGCGACTACCCGCGGGTGACGCTTCGACAATGCGGCGCAAAACGCTTGGGCATGGGCGGCGTTGCGGCTGGCGATGCGGAAATCGGCGATGCCGAAAAATTCGGCCAGCGCATCCGCGTGCGCGCTTGCCTGAACCCCGGTGCCGATCAGCAGCGCAGACGATGGCGTGGCTGGCGCCAGCTTTTGTATGCCGAGCAGGGTGACTGCGGCGGTACGCCTGGCCGTTACGGTCGGACCATCCAGGATCGCCAGACGCCGGCCGGTTGCGGTATCCATGACGATCACTTCACCCTGGATGGCGGGCAGCGCATGTTGCGCGTTGTTGCCATGCACAGTGATCAATTTGGTAGAGCTAATGTCGGACCCGATCGCCGGCATGCAGAGCAACACGCTGGAAGCATCGATCGGAACGACCAGTCGCTCGGGTGCATTGATCTCGCCGTTCATGAGTTGCAGCGCAGCCTGCTCGACTGCGGCAACGAGTTTTGCATACGGCAGGGCTAGTGCGGTTTGGGCAGGATCCAGTATGTGCATATAGGCGGTCCGGGCAGGAAGTGTTGCTCGCCACTATAACGTGTAGCGAACTTCCCGGCCGGAGGGCACCTGGTGCTAACCCGTCTTCTTGGCCCAGGCGCTGCACCAGCCCTTCGCTGCTACCGCTTTGCCACCGAATATCGTGCATGGCGCCATATCACCCTGTTCCTGGGCCGTGATGTAGAACTGGCAGTTGTCGCATCTCTGCGTAACGTCATGCTTCGGGAATTTCTTTTTGTCGACCTTGGTCGTGTCCTCGATGTAGCCGAGGCTCACCGCCTGCGGGTCTTTCGGATCGACCTTTTGCACTGCGCTGAAAAGCGATAGTGGTATCCCGGCTGCCGTCGCCACGGCGGCACCTGTGATCGAGCGCAAGAAGATGCGGCGCTTGTACTTGTCCATGAGAACTCCTTTCCACGCAGATGAAAAAGCGGAGGCTGTCCATAGTTATAGGCGTGCGCCCATGCGCCAAGGTACCTCAGCATTTCGGTGTTTGAGATGAATCAAACGTGTGTTGCGCGGAGCAACCAATACTGCTCATGCTGACCGGACACTTTCATTGACAATGCAATCGCGGACTACTATATTGGTACCGTTTGGACTTTCGTCGAACCAATTAGAACCAATGCCATCCAGCGTCCAGACGGCTGATCCTGAATGGATGGCTTTTTTCACCGAGACTAAGAAATGGCCATGAAAAAATCTGTTATCCAAAGCTGCATCTTTCTTGCCGGCGTGGTTGGTTCGGCGTTTCCTGCCCTGGTGCATGCGGATGACGCATACCCGTCAAAGACCATCACCCTGGTCGTTCCATTCCCGCCGGGCGGTGTGGCCGACACGGTGGCCCGTCCGGTAGCGCAGGCGATGTCGCGCGAACTCAAGCAAACCATCATCGTGGAAAACAAAGGTGGTGCGGGCGGCGCAATCGGCACCGGATACGCCGCCAAGTCGCAGCCGGATGGCTACACGTTGCTGATGTCGCTGTCCAACCTGACCACGATTCCCGAGGCGGACAAGATTACCGGCCGTACACCGCTGTTTCAAATGGCGCAGCTGAAACCGATTGCGCGCTTTACCGCCGATCCGACCGTATTGGTGGTTCGCGCCGACAGCCCGTGGAAGACGGCCAAGGAATTTATCGAAGCTGCGCGTGCGAAGCCGGGTGCATACAGCTTCAGCTCGTCGGGCAACTACGGCACTATGCATGTGCCGATGGAGATGCTCAAGGCGAACGCCAACGTGCGGATACTCCACGTGCCTTATACCGGCGCGGGACCGGCGGTGATGGGCTTGCTGAGCGGGCAGGTGGATTCGATTTCAACCGGGCCTGCCAGTGTGGTTCAACATATCAAGGCTGGAAAATTGCGTGCGTTGGCTCACTGGGGAACCACTCCGTTGGCCGCCCTCCCGGAGGTGCCGAGCCTTAAGCAGCTTGGCTACAACGTCGAGTATGCCCAATGGTCCGGTTTGTTCGTCCCGGCGAGCACGCCTGATGAGATCGTCGCGAAACTGCGCGCTGCTGCGCGCAAGGCAGCCGAGGACCCGGCCGTTCGCCAGACGATTTCCTCGGCCGGCAGCCCGATCCTTTATATGGATACGCCTGAATTCACCAGCTATGTGGCGAATGATGCGAAGAGGATGAAGGACATCGTGCAGAAGATCGGGAAGGTGGAGTAAACGTCGGGAAGCACGCTGCGGTGGTGCATGTTCCCTCCCCTTCAACGGGAGGGACCTGGGCCAACGCGGTGTGATCAGTAGTCGAACAAATTCCGCCGCACGTGTACCAGATGCGCCAGCGTCGCCTGCTTCGCCGCCTCCGCATCCCTGTGCTTCAGCGCGTTGACCAAAGCGCGATGCTCGGCCTGGTAAGCACGCCGGCGTTCAGGTGTGACGCTCTTCTTTTTCAGTACGCCCCACTCGGAGCATTCGCGCACTTTGTTCATCAGTTCAAACACGCTGATCACGAAGCTGTTGTGCGTCGCATTGGCCACGCGCTGATGGAACGCGCCATCCCAGTATTCGAATTGCTCGAGCGTTGCCGCCAGCTCCGCTTGCCTGCAGCATTCTTCCATGTCGGCGAAGTCGGACGCGGTGCCGTTACGTACCACCATGTCGATCAGGGTCGGTTCAAACACCATGCGGGCTTCCATCAATTCGGCCGGACTGACGTTTTGCGCATTGTCAGCGCGCTGCGCCGGCAGCTTGTCCTGGAAATCGCTGGTGACAAAGGTGCCGCTGCCGACAGTCTGTTCGATCAGGCCGATCTCCTTCATCTGGCTCAATACGCGCCGCACTGTAGACCTGCCGATGCCATACGATTCACTCAACTGGCGCTCCGGCGGAAGCCGTTCGCCGGCGCGCCACTGTCCGTTGCGCAGGTTGGCAAGCATCGTTTCTTTCAACATGAAAACCGGATCGGGCGAAGTGGACATGGGTCGTATATGAGAAGTAAGCGATGCCTGTTATCGATGGAACTCTGGTGGTAGTGTAAATGATTGGTGCGAATTGGTTCAATGGTTTTATAGCGAAATGCGGGTATGTCGGATTGACAGGCGACTGCGCGCATGATAATTTGGGCGCATATTGGTTATATGTAAAACCAATTGAAACCAATTGACTCGTTTAGGAGAGATGGATGCGCTTTGGCACCTTAGATATCAACGGTCGTGCGACGGTCGTTATTGTTTCTGACGACGGAAAGAACTATCGCGAAGCAGCGGACCTGGTTCCCGGCTTCAGCGGTGACATGACCGACTTCATTGCGCGCGCGACTGCTCTTCCCAAGGACGCCGCACAAGGCGGCACATGGAAACCAATCGCGGGTAACAAGGTGCTTGCGCCGATCCCGACACCGCGCAGGAACATTTTCTGCGTCGGCAAGAACTATCATGAACACGCGAAAGAGTTCAGCCAGTCCGGCTTCGATACTTCGGCCACCAAGGGCGAAATCGCGCCTGCAGCGCCGGTCGTATTCACCAAGGCACCCCAGACTGTCGTTGCCGACAACGACACAGTTCTCGCATTTTCGAACGTCACCTCGCAGCTCGACTACGAAGCCGAACTGGCTATCGTGATCGGCAAGCCGGGCCGCGGCATCAGCAAGGCGGACGCGCTCAAGCATGTGTGGGGCTACACCATCGTCAACGACGTAACTGCGCGCGACCTGCAGCAAAAGCATCGCCAATGGTTCCTCGGCAAATCGATGGACACGTTCTGCCCGATGGGCCCGTTCATCGTCACTGCAGATGAAGTGGGTGATGCGGCCAACCTGAACGTGAAATGCTGGATCAACGGCGAGCTACGCCAGGATGCCAACACCAGCGACCTGATTTTCGATATCCCGACCATTATCGAAACCATTTCCGCTGCAATGGAATTGAAGCCGGGCGATGTGATTGCCACTGGCACGCCGGCAGGTGTCGGCATCGGATTCAACCCGCCGAAATTCCTGAAGTCCGGCGATGAGATGAAGATCAGTATCGACAAGCTCGGAACGCTCACCAACCGTATCGAGTAATAAAAAACGGCCGTTTCAGCGGCCGTTTTTTTCGGCGTAATCTAATAACAATCCAAGAGTTCCGGAGACGAAAATGAACAAAAAGACATACTCTTTGCCGCGCATCTTTACCGCTATTACTATCGGCGCCACCATGGCCTTGTCGGCCGGCGTAACAGCGGCTCAGGATTACCCCAGCAAGCCGGTCAGGATCATCGTGCCGTTCGCCGCGGGCGGTCCGGCCGATGTGTATGCGCGCTTCGTTGCGCAGCGCTTGCAGGACTCGATGAAGCAGAGCTTCGTCATCGACAACCGGCCAGGCGGCGGGTCCATCATCGGCACCGACGCGGTCGCGAAAAGTGCGCCCGACGGCTACACGCTTCTGATGATGTCGAACACGCACACCGTCAACGAATCGTTGTTCTCTACCAAGCCGTTTAACCTGATGCGCGACTTCGCACCAATCGCGCCGATCAATTATTCGGACCTGGTACTGGTTACCAGGCCCGGCCTCGCGGTCAACAGCCTGAAAGACCTGCTCGCGCAGGCCAAAGCGAAACCTGAGTTACTTAGCTACGCTTCCTCCGGACCGGGCACGCCGTACCACATGGCCGGCGAACTGTTCAAGTCCATGGCCGGTGTATCGATCCTGCACGTACCGTACAAGGGCAGCTCCGGTGCGCGCACCGACGTGCTTGGCGGCCAGGTCGACATGATGTTCGATGCGGTGCCGACCATGACCGAGTTCATCCGCCAGGGCAAGGTGAAAGCAATTGGCACCACGGGCAAGAAACGTTCGGAGGTAATGCCGGACTTGCCGACCATCTCCGAAGCCGGCGTGCCGGGATATGAGGCGGTGATCTGGCTTGGCATGATGGCGCCGAAGAATACACCACCTGCTATCGTCAGCCGCCTCAATGCGGAAATCGGCAAAATCGCGTCGGACCCGGAAGTGGTCCAGTCATGGGCGAAGAAGGGCGCGACCGCGATGAAGATGACGCCAGCCGAATTCACCAGTTTCATGAATGACGACATCGCCAAGTGGGCGCATATCGTGAAGGTCTCTGGTGCTAAACCGGATCAGTAAGCATCATGACTACCGTTTTAAACGTTAATGGCATACGGCATGAAGTCGACATTGAGGACAGCGTGCGCCTGCTCGATGTGCTGCGTGACACCCTCAAGCTGAAAGGCACGCGCTTCGGCTGCGGCAGCGGTCACTGCGGCGCCTGCTTTGTGTTGATCGATGGCGTTGCGGTCGCTTCCTGCGATACACCGCTATGGGCGGCAGCCGGCAAGGCAGTGACAACTGTCGAAGGCCTGGGCACTGAAGAACATCCACACGCGCTGCAAACGGCGTTCATCGAAAATCAGGCGGCGCAATGCGGATACTGTACGTCCGGCATGCTGATCGGCGCAGCCGGTTTATTGAAGCGCTGCCCGCATCCTGATGCGACCCAGGTGCGTGAGGCGCTGGAGCGTAACCTTTGCCGTTGCGGCACGCACAACAGGGTGGTGAGAGCAGTGCTGCGCGCATCTGAAAAAGTCCCTCTGAAGGTTGGCGCGAAATGAACATGGCATATGTCATCGCGACGCAGTCGGCTGACGGCGAGCAGAAGGTCCCGTTACCCGGCAGCCTGCATGTCAATCGGCGACTCAACCAATGGCTGCAGTTCTCCGGCAGCGGGTACGTCAAAGTGTTTTCCGGGAAAGTCGAACTCGGCCAAGGCATCCTGACCGCCCTGGCGCAGATCGTCGCGGAGGAACTTGACGTGCGCATCGAGCAGGTCAGGATGATCGCAGCAACCACTGCCGCCAGTCCGAATGAGGCAGTCACCTCGGGCAGCCTCTCGGTGCAGGAGTCGGGCGCCGCATTGCGCCAGGCATGCGCCGAGGCGCGCCAGATTTATATGGACGCGGCGGCGTCAGTGCTCGACACGCCGGTGAGCGGCTTGCGCATCGAGGACGGAAATATTCTCAGGAAGGACGGCCGCGCCACCAGTTACTGGCAGCTTGCCGATGACCGCCTGCTCGATTGTGAAGCCACGGGCAGTGTGCACAGCAAGCATCCCGCTGATTACCGCGTGGTTGGCCAGCCGGTGCCGCGAGTCGACCTTCCGGACAAGGTGTTTGGACGGCCGCGCTTCATCCATGACCTGGAATTCCCCGGCATGCTGTATGCGAGCATGGTGCGTCCGCCATCCTTCAACGCAAAGCTGGTGTCGTTGCGCGATTTGCCCAGCCTTCCCGATGGGGCACGGATGGTGCGCGACGGTTCGCTGCTGGCTGTGCTGGCTGAATCGCAGCGCGATGCGGATAAGGCGGCTGCCGCGGTCGCATCATGCGCCCAATGGCAAATGCCTGATTCGGCTCCGGCGATGCCGGATGCGCAAAATACAGCCGGTTGGCTCAAGGGCCAGCCGGTCGATACTAAAGTTGTCGATACCCGCCCGGGTGTACAGCGGACTGTGGCGCGCACGATCAAGGCCAGTTATGCGAAACCGTTCATCGCTCACGCATCGATCGGGCCGTGTTGTGCGCTCGCGCAGTTCGATGGCGCCGACCTGAAGGTCTGGTGCCATAGCCAGGGCATCTACAACCTGCGCAAGGACCTGGCGCTGGCGTTTGCGATGAGTGAAAGCGACATCATTGTCCAGCATGTGGAGGGCGCAGGATGCTACGGCCACAATGGTGCTGACGACGTCGCGTTCGATGCCGCATGGGCGGCACGCGCTACTCCCGGACGTGTGGTGCGTGTACGCTGGTCGCGCGCCGATGAGCTGGTTGCTGCGCCTTTCGCGCCGGCGATGGCGGTCGACATGGAAGCCGACCTCGATGCGGAAGGGAAGTTGATCGGCTGGCGCCACAGTGTCTGGAGCAATGGCCACAGCGGCCGGCCTGGCCGCGCGGCCACGCCTGCGCTGCTCGGCAGCTGGCATTTGGAAAAGCCGTTTGCGCCGCCAGCTCCGATCAATGCGCCTCTGATGGCCGGCGGCGGATCCGAACGCAATGCAGTGCCTTCGTATGATTTTCCGGCCTGGCACGTCGTCAATCATCGCGTATTAAGCACACCGATACGCACCTCCGCCATGCGCGCGCTGGGTGCGTTGGCAAATGTGTTTGCCGTCGAATCTTTCATGGATGAACTGGCGCACGAAATCGGCCAGGACCCGATTGCCTTCCGGCTCGCCTATTCGACCGATCCGCGCGCGCGGGCTGTGATCGAAACAGCAGTCGCGAGATCCGGCTGGCGCAAGTCACCCGGACGAGAGGGAGCAGGGTGGGGCGTCGGGTTTGCGCGCTACAAGAATACCGGCGCATATTGCGCAGTGGTTGCCGATATTATGGTGGAACAGGAAGTCACGGTTACGCGCCTGACCATTGCGGTTGATGTCGGTCTCGTCATCAACCCGGACGGTGTGATCAACCAGATTGAAGGCGGCGCGATCCAGGCCACCAGCTGGGCGCTGAAAGAAGCGGTGCGCTTCGATCGCGAACGCATCACCAGCGACAGCTGGGAAAGCTATCCGATCCTGCGCTTCTCCGAAGTACCCGAGGTAGACGTCATCATCATTCCATCCGACCAGCCGTCGGTCGGTGCCGGCGAGTGCTCGCTCGGACCTACTGCCGCGGCGATCGGCAATGCGGTGTTTGATGTGCTCGGCGTGCGTGTGCGCGAATTACCAATCACGGCGGAGCGCATCATGGCGCTCATTGCCGACTAAAAAGGAGTTACATGGATTTGCATATTCTGAGCGGCGGCGCCGCGCAAGGCGTCGTTAAGTCGTTGTGGCCCGCGTTTGCGGCGGAGACCGGAGCGGAGTTGAAGGGGGCCTTCGGCGCGGTGGGACTTATGAAGGACAAGCTGCTTGCCGGCGAACCTTGTGACGTGTTGATATTGACCGAGGCGTTGATCGACGGCCTGATCAAGAGCGGACATGCGGTTGCCGGAAGTAATACATCGCTCGGGCGAGTGAAGACGGGAGTCGCCGTGCGTGCTGGCGAATCGATGCCGGATGTGTCGACGGCCGCTGGGTTGAAGGCTGCTTTGCTCGAAGCGCGCGGCATTTACTTTCCGGATCCGGAGAAGGCGACTGCGGGGATACACTTTGTCAATGTGCTGAAGCAGCTTGGGATCTATGGCGATGTGGAGAAGAATCTGCGCGCGTTTCCTAATGGCGCGACGGCGATGCTAAATATGGCGCAGGCGAACGAGCCGGGGTTGATTGGGTGTACGCAGGTTACCGAGATACTTTATACGGGCGGGGTCAGGTTGGTGGGGGCGTTGCCGAAGGAGTTTGAGCTGGCGACGGTTTACACGGCCGCTGTGTGCAGCAAGGCGGCGCAGCCGGAGGTTGCTCGCAAGTTGGTGCAACTGCTGGGGTCGCAGCAGTCGCGCGATGTGAGGAAAGCGGGCGGGTTCGAGGTGGATTAAAGCTCCTTCCCCCGCATGTCGCTTCAAGCTAACGAAGCACCTTCATTCGGCGGAAGGCGCTTCGCTTTTCCGCCCCGCGACCTACGCGATCAGGCACCTCCTACTTCGGCGCCGCAGGCCGCGCAGCGACATTCTCCCGTTTCGCAGCAGGCGGCGGAGCCGGCTGCGCAGCGTAGTACGCGCTCAGCGCAGCGATATCCGCATCCGACAAGCGCTTGCTGACTACATTCATCATCTGACTCAAATCTGATTTGCGCGCACCGCTTTTCCATTCGCCGAGGGTGGTGGTCAGGTATCCGCTGTACTGGCTGGCCAGGTAGGGATTGCTGGGCGGCTCACCTACGCCACCGGGACCATGGCAATTGGCGCAACCTTGTACACCTATCGATTCATCACCTATGTTCGCCAGTTGCCGTCCGCGTTGAATGACCTTGTCCGCTGTCCGGGCAGCCGGCTTCTGCGGTGACGGCGCTTCGAGTGCCGAGTAATACGCGGCGACCGCGGCGATCTGGGGTGGCGACATCGCTTTCGCAATCGGCGACATGATCGGATTATTGCGCGCGCCGCTTGCATAGGCGGTCAGCTGTCGGGCCAGATAGATCGAGCCTTGGCCGGCGATGCGAGGAAAGTTGGAAGCCGCATTCCCCTCGCCTCGCGCGCCATGGCAACTGGCACATGCGGCTACGTTGGGCGCACCGCTGGTGGCGATCTGCTGCCCTAAAGCCGGGTCGGGCGCCGGGGCTTGCGCGTGCGCGGGAATCGATAGAGCGGCCGTGACAGACAGGCCCGCGACGATCAGGGTGGTATGTCTCATATGCGCACCAACGGTCCAGGAGATTTCAGATAGCGGCCCAGGATCGCCTCCGCCGACCAATATGCGAGCGCGCCGACGGTGATGGTCGGGTTGTACGCGCTGTTCTGCGGGAAAGCGGACGCGCCTATCACGAACACATTGGGCACATCCCAGCTCTGCAGATAGCGATTCACCGCGCTGGTGGAAGGGTCGGTGCCCATCACTGCGCCGCCCGTATTGTGCGTGCTCTGATATTGGGTGGTGGTGTACGGGCGCTTGCGCGGCCCGCCGGCAATTTGAACGCCGCCCATGCCCTTGCCGATCTCCATCGCTTTCGCCGTGCAATACTCGGACATCTTCAGGTCATTTTCGGGGAAATCGAAGGTCATGCGCAACAGCGGCAGGCCCCATGCATCCTTGTACGTCGGATCCAGGTCCAGGTAGTTATGGGTAGTGGCCACCGAACTGCCGGAGAGCAGGCACACCGAGGTATGGTTGTAATGCCGCACCACCGCCTTCTTCCATTCGGAACCCCAGGAGGGTGTGCCCGGCGGAGTGGGGTGGAATTCGATCGGCCGGCCGTTCGTCATGATCTCGCCAATGTAGGCGCCGCCGATGAATCCGAGCGGGCCGCGATCGTAGTTGTCGCCAACGAAGTCGGCAATCAGCGTTCCATTCGCGCCTGAGCGCATGAACGGATTGATATTGGTTTTCTGATCGTAAAAGACCTGCACCGCGCTTTGTGTCTGATAGGCATAGCCGCGCCCCACCACGCCCTTGGTGGTCGTCGGATCATAGGGCTTGCCGATGCCCGACAACAGCATCATGCGTACGTTATTGAAAGCATAGGTGCAGACGATTACCAGCTTGGCCGGCTGCTCGAATTCACGGCCCATCGAATCCACATAGGTAACGCTCCTCGCCATTTTTTTGCTCTTGTCGAGATTAACGCGCAGCACCTGCGCCTGTGTGCGCAAGGTGAAGTTCTTGTCTTTCAAAAGAACCGGCAACAATACCGTCTGTGGCGACGACTTGGCGTAATGTTCACAGCCATAACGTTCGCAGAATCCGCAGAACATGCAGGTATAGAGCGTCATGCCTTCCGGATTCGTATAGGGCTGGCTCAGGTTGGAAGAGGGCTGCGGGAACGGATGGTAGCCGAGGTTCGCCGCCGCCTTGCGGAAGATGGCGGACCCGTAAGGCTCTTTCATCGGCGGTGTCGGATATTCGCGCGCACGCGGATCCTCGAAAATATTTCCGCCTTCGATCTTCTCGCCCTTGATGTTGCCTGCCTTGCCGCTGACACCGAGCAAATACTCGAAGCGGTCGGCATACGGTTCGAGCTCAGCGGCGTTGACACCCCAGTCCTGGACGATGACTTCAGGAGGAATGAAATTTTTACCGTACCGTTGAACGGTTAGCGAGTGCATCCTGAAGTCATAATCGATGAACCGGAATGACTGGCCGTTCCAGTGCACGGCCGAACCACCCAGGCCTGTGCCCGGCAAGAATCCCTGGAAGCGACGTAACGGCAACGCTACCTGGTTACTGTTATTGCGGAAGGTGAGCGTCTCCTTGCTGGCGTCCTGCATCAGTGCCTTGCGGACCGAGAATCGTAGTTCGTCATGAATTTGCGGGCTCTGGAAATCCGGCACTGTAAAGCGAGGTTCGCCGCGCTCCAGACCCACCACTTTCAAGCCTGCACGCGTGAGCTCGCGACCGAGTATGGTGCCGACGAGACCGACGCCTAGCAAGACGGCATCCACTTCAGGAAGACTGGTTGCCATGGCTACTTACCTCCTTTTTTGCTCTCTGTCGGGACGCGCGCCGGGATGTTTGGATGGATGTGGATTCTTCCTCCACCGTTTTCCGCCAGGCTCATCGGTTCACGCCGGTATTCGATGCCATGCTGGTCAACCAGATCGTAGTAAGAAGCATACGCGCCCGGGAAGCCGATCATTCTCCATGCCACCATGTCCTTGTTGCCGCCATAGACCGGATCGCTGAAGTAACCCTCGACGGTCAGCTCCAGCAGCGACTCAAAGAAAACTTTGGACGGCACGCCGGCAAGGTCGACATTGCCGGCCTGCAGAGCCTTCAGATATACATCCTGGTCCTGCGGATTCATCTTGGAAAAGGGAGCGAGCCCGCGCTTGTTGATGTCGGCTGCGACGCCTCGCATACCGTTGCGGATCAGTTCCGCCGGCGTGAAAGGCAATTGATAACCCTGTGTCGGCTCGCCCTGGCGCCACGGGCCGCTCCGGTATAGCCGCTCGCCGGCGCCCCATGCACCGCCGAGTTGCTTGTCGATGTAGTTCGGAACGCCGGCATCCATCGCACCGGGCCCTGTCTCGTCGGCAGGAATCAATCGTTCGACTGCCGCTTCGATGAACCTTGCTTCATCCGGATTGAAAAACGTATAGGCCGCCTGTTGCGTGGCAGATGGCGGGCGTTTGCCTGTGGCAGTTCCGTGCACTTCAGCCGCCGTCGCCGCCGCGACCGCGCCTGCCATCCGGAAGAAAGACCGTCGGGATATCTTTTCCATCGCATGCTCCTCAAAGCTGATCGCTCGACCATCGAGGAGCAAGTTACATACCCAGGGTTGTTATCGTTCCTCCGGGGAGCGCCCTAATTTTTTGATCTCAACACCGGTCTTCGACAATGCATACACGGTCGCTTTCCCGTCAGCTTCGAGCTCCGCTGCCGCGCCGATTCCTTGCCATTGGTAGTGATCGGCATAACGGTGTATCGGCTCGATGCGATCGTTCTTCAACGACAGCACCACTGCACCGGACGGTGCGGTCAATTGCAGTACGTTGTGCCCTTTTACCGCAGGCCATGCTTCACGCACCGTCGGCGGCAGTGCAACGTTGCTCGCCACGACACGTGCCGATGTGTCGAGCAGATACGCGAAGCCTTTGCCGCCTGTCGCGGTGCCGGTAATCAAAAAGCGGTTGGCGTCAGGGATGTAGGTCACCGCGTAGGTATAGTATTCAAGCCCATCCGCCAGCAGTGCCGGCTTCTTCAGAAGCTTTCCGCTCGCCGGATCAAGCAATGCAATCATCAATTGGCTATGCGTCTTGCCTTCAACGTAGCGCTGCCATATCAGGAGGACGCGCTGCTTCGATGCCGCCAGCAGGGGCCACCAATCCCGTCCGCCAGTCGCCACCGCGCGACGCCATAGCAGGCGCCCGTCTGAACTGTATCCGTTCGCCAGCACGTCTTTGCCCGAGCCGAGATTGTCGACGCCTCCGCCATCCACCCATCCGTCCGCGTAGAACACGATGAAGCGATTGCCAGCCGCGGCCACATGGCCGGAGTGCCCGCCTTCAGCGACGGCTTGCGGATAGGGACGGACAGGCTTCATGTCGGGATCGTAGATTCCGAAGCGCTGTGTTACCTGGGATTTGCTGTTCCAGCCGTCTTCCATCGTGAGCATGATGCGTCCATCCGACGCGATCGCAGCGCTGACCGGTTCCTGCGCCTCGTCTTTGGCGATCAGTTGTCGTGGCTGTAGCGCGCCTCCAACCGGTGAGACATAAACGTCGTGTGACCATGCCCCGCCGTTAGCAGCGCCTGCCGGCGGGTTGCCCGAACTGGACCAGAACAACAGCTTCTTGCCACCCGGTGCTGTCACCAGGTCGATCCCGTGCTGGTACTTGCGCAAATCCTCGGCGTTCGCCGTCGGGCCTGATAAAGCGAAGATGAACGTGATCCAACAAATGGGTCTCAACATAGGCATGCGCTCCGGGATGGAACAGGATGAACCGACGGTCGTCATGATCCCTCATGTGGTTAGTGTGGCGTTGAGAACCGTCAAATTGCTAATGCAAGTGAAGTATGCAAGTGAAGTGATGCATGCCTGCCGGAATCGCAGTGTGGCGCAGCGAAAGTGAAATTGCGCGCCAACCCGGTTTCATTGTGCAAACTCAAAAGGTCGCGGTGTGCTGCCCATGTACCATTGGTACCAATAATCTTCATACCAGTTGTATCA
>JBBWZW010000416.1:0-2739 GCA_039649305.1 Burkholderiales bacterium | reverse complement strand
CTGATTTTGTATCCGACGTCGGCCATGGGATCGCCTACGGCATCGCGGTAGTTGATCGCGATCCAATTATTGAGTTTGGCGGCCTCATCCGGAAGAAGCGGTAGCTCTGCTGCTTTACTTCCCGCTCCCTGGAAGCCATGCTGTACGCCCTTTACCGAGACCGCAGACGGACAGTGGATATCGATATTGCTCCCGGCGAATTTGATATACCCGCCGCCAGACGCAAGCAGGATTTCCTGTTTCGCCTGAACTTTGATATTCCCGTTTGACGAGGTGATCGTCATTGCCTTGTCGGCCAGTACATCCATGGGGCCCGAATGGGCGTGGACAGACAGTGGCTCCTTCGCTGCAATGACTTTTGCGCCTCCTGCATGGGTAAACAACGACGCGGTTCTGGCGACAGCAAGCGAGATGCCTTGTCCCCCGGTCAAACGCATCGCCGAGGCCGCCGTTATGGTCATATCCTGACCGGCCAGCATGACTGTCGATGCAGGGGTTGCTGTGCTGATGCCTGCCTGGCTGTCCATCAGCGCCAACGGCTGTTCGAACTTTGGAGCTCGCTGGCCGTCAGCCTCTTCTGCGCCGGCAATCTGCTTCATCATTTGCTGTATGCCCAGTGGCGTGGACAGTGGCAGTGCCTGATGCTGAACGGCCGATTCCGACAGGGCTTTTGCGGTTTCCGCAGCTGCGTCAAACTTCTCCTGAGCTTCACCGGTATCAAGCTGTGTTGACACTGCATCGTTGCGCTGTGCGGTGGACAGGAAAATGCCGCGCCTCGCACGCAAGGAGCTCCACGCATCGGTGGCCAGTTCAAAACCGTTACCGCGATATGCGCCACGTGCGTTGCCGTTCTGGCGGATCAGGTAGCCGATGTTTAACTGGCTCGCGGAGCAGCTTGACGCAAACGACTGACGCAATTGATCCGGCGTGTCGTCCATGACCCACTGGTTGAACCCGCCGGCTGCATATTCTTTTGACCTGATCCCGGCGAGCGCGCCGCGATGGTTGTCGCCACCATGAAAGGCGGGCGCATCGGTGCCGTTGTACAACTGGCCGGTAATGACCGGCCGGTCGATGTCGCCGGCGATGAAATCGATCAGTACCTCGTGTCCTATGCGTGGTATGAAATGAGACCCCCAGTTTGCGCCTGCCGATGTCTCGGCCACACGCACCCAGGTGCCGGCAGTTTCGTTGCCGGGCGCGTTACTCGCGGAGGGGTGATTCTGCTGGCCAGACGCCGGTCGATCGCCACGCTGCCACGGAAACTGGACTTTGACCCGATGATCGCGCTCGGTCGTAATCTCCTCGTTGGCGATGCCGACCACGAGGGCGACCTGGGAGCCTGGCACTGTGGGTTTGGGAAACCAATAAGTCGGGCGGACCGGAGTGGAGCGCGGCGTGCAGGTGAAATGATTGCGATAAGTCCCGGGTTCGATATCGTCGCGGTTCGCCAGCTTTGTCATCTGGCCTGACAGGTTGTTGGATCCGCGATGCTCGACGGACGTGACAATGTACTGGTGCGCATCTTCAGCACCAGACGCGCAATCGGGATGATCGGTCAACCGGAACCAGGTTCCGACCGCCAGTGCACGCACCGAGCTTTCCGCATGTACGGCCTGCTGTTGCATTGCGAGCGACTCGACGCGGGCACGGACAATACGCTCGCTTTCGGCGCTGTCGGTATAGCGATACGCGCCTGCGCCTTCATAGATCTCAAGCTTCGGAGCGTCAGTCGCTTTGCTTTGTACGCTGCTTTCCGCTGAAGCGGCCGTTAGTGTCTTGTAGTCCCAATTACCCAGTGTAACGGCGCCGGCTTGTACCTGGAGCCGTTTGGTGAAATTCGTGATCGTGTCGCTCGATTCGGTGGCGGACGCGCGGTGGAAGCGGACTGACTGTTGAGACCCGACCGCAAGTGATGCATTGTCGTCAAACACAACAAACATATGGCGCGCATGGGCGTTTTTCGCCTCTGCTGCTGCGGCGCGACTACGATTGCGAGGCGCAGCTTCCTGACTGCCATGATCGTCCTCGTGTTCGAGGAAAAAATTCAGGCCTTCTTCGGCGAGCAGGCGGGCGATGAATTCGTAATCGGTTTCCCGATACTGAATGGTCAGTGAACGTTTTGGCATCGCCGCCTTGACATCAAAGCGGTAGCTCGCGATCGGATAATCATTGAAAACCTCTTCAATGATTTCCAATACGGTCTTGTCCTGGAATACGTAGCTGTCACGCCTCATTGCAAGTGCATGTAGCCAGGGGGCCAACGTCAAGCGATAGCGTGCGAGAGCACCATCGCCGCCGAGCTGCTGCGCGACGATGACCATGCCATGAAAGGAACGTGTATTGCCATCGGCAAGCAGCAGGCGCAGCGTTACCTCCTCGCCAGCCAGGGCCTTGAGTTCATAGTGGGCGGATGTGGAGAAGCAATCGACGTCAAAACGAAACAGGCCGGACAGGGCCTCGCGTCCGCTAAAGTTCTCGACAATCAGTGCCCCTGCGTCCAGCGGCGTTTCAATGGATATCAGACGGGCGTGTTGCGACAGGCTTTGCAGGAAAGCCTGGCGGCCCTGACCCGTGAGTCCGCCAAAGCTAGTTTGCGCCGGGGCGTCCGGTGTGTATGCGCTCTGCATCTTCTAGACAGTTCTCGTGTAGGGGAATCAGGGCAGGCTGATCGTGATGTTTGCCACCTTCGGCGCGAGCTTGATTACGTCGAAATAAGCTCCGAGCGCCCCATTCGTA
>JBBWZW010000411.1:0-4889 GCA_039649305.1 Burkholderiales bacterium | reverse complement strand
TGGTTCCACCCCTGCTCATTTATGCGGACTTGTTGGCAACCGCCGATGATCGGAATATCGAAACTGCGCAGAAGCTTTATGACGCACACCTTGCTGAACTTATCGAAACAGACTGACCTTCGGCTGGTCGGCCAAATGGCCGGTGAAATCCTGCCGGAGGCCGACATACTGGAGTGCCTGCTCCACGCCGTGGCCGCTTCCCCATCTACGCCTGGTATCGCGCACGCACGGCGGAGTGGGGATGGAGCGCGCTGGAAGACCAGCAACTCGCGGGCTTGATCATGTGGGTACCGATGCGCGTCTTTCACCTCGGCGCTGCCTTGCGCTGGCCGGCCGGTTGCTTGCGCCGCAGGAAGGGCCGCACGACCGGAGCTTGCTTCACGACGGCGTTAAACAAGAGTAGTCGAAAGTGTTTATATTTACCGTTTTATTCGCCGCTATCCATCATTCATCATGACCGATCTTTCCACCTTCCCGATCACAAAGAAATGGCCCGCCCGGCATCCGGACCGGATCCAGCTTTATTCGCTGCCTACGCCGAATGGCGTCAAAGCTTCGATCATGCTGGAGGAGACCGGGCTGCCTTATGAGCCGCATCTGGTCAATTTCGAAACGAATGACCAGAACTCGCCGGAATTTTTATCGCTCAATCCGAACAACAAGATCCCGGCCATCATCGATCCCAACGGCCCGGACGGCAAGCCGTTGCCGCTGTTCGAATCCGGCGCAATCCTGATCTATCTTGCCGACAAGACCGGGCAGTTCATCCCCGCGCATGCCGCCGGCCGCTACGAAACTATCCAGTGGCTGATGTTTCAGATGGGCGGCATCGGCCCGATGTTTGGCCAGCTCGGCTTCTTCGCGAAATTCGCCGGCAAGGACTATGAAGACAAGCGCCCGCGTGACCGCTACGTGGCGGAGTCGAAGCGCCTGCTCGGCGTGCTGAACCAGCGGCTTGCAGACCGCACCTGGATCATGGGCGATGACTACACGATCGCCGATATAGCCACATTCCCCTGGGTGCGTAACCTGATCGGCTTCTACCAGGCCGGCGATCTGGTGGAGATCGGGAAATTCCCGCATGTCACGCGGGCGCTTGATGCGTTCGTTGCGCGTCCGGCGGTCGTGAGAGGGCTCGCCATCCCCAGTCGGCAGCCGGCCTCCGTATAGATGCGCGCGACGAGTTTTTCTCTTCCTCTCTCGTTACCCTCAGCATGCGGAGGTCGCTGTGAGGATCGTTCAACACCCTGAACCTCGTGTCCCGACACCCTTTAAAATTCGGGGAAGCCTCAGGGTCTGTCCCTGAGGCTTCTGAGGCTTCTCTGAGGCTTCGCTGATAAGCCCATGCTGACGCTGCGGTTCTACTACGCCGGGGTCGCCGTCTCATCGTTGATCGTGGTACGGCGCAATTCGCGCCGTTCGCTGATGTCATAGCGACGCCCTCGATGCAGCGTGGCCCGGTTATCCCACATGACCAGGTCGCCTACCTGCCATTTGTGCGTATAGACGAATTCGCGCTGGGTAGCATGCTCAATCAAGTCGTGCAGGTACATTCTGCCTTCGGCGACCGGCCATCCCACTATATGGGTCGCATGGACGCCTACAAACAGGACCTTGCGGCCGTCAGGGCCCGGATGCAGCGTTACGAGCGGCCACGTGGCGGGCGGGATACTTTTTTTCTGGTCATCGGTGTAGGCATTATCGCCGAGCAGAAGTCGCGTGTGCAGTGCCGAATGTTCCGCGCTTAACCCCTGAATCTCTGTCTTTGTCCGTTCCGGCAAAGCGTCATAGGCGGCGCGCAGGTCCGTAAATTCGGTCTCGCCGCCCCAACTGGGAAGGACGACGGCGCTCAGCATCGAATAGGCGGCCCGCGGGTTCTGGAAGGAGCTGTCGCTATGCCACAGCATATTCGCGAAGTTCGAAAGGTTCTTCGGCGAATCCCGTTTTGCTACGTTACCGTTCGCATCCACGTTGGAGATATCGATCAGTTCTTCGTATTCGAGGCGTTCGGGCCGCGCGAATATTCTCTTCAATCCAATATCCAGGTTGCCGAACGATGATGCAAATTCCATCTGCTGCTTTTGTGTGAGCGGCTGACGGCGCCAAACCAGCACCGCATACCGATCCATGGCGGCATTGATCTGCTCTACTTGTTCCTTGCTCAGCGGTTGTGTGATATCAATGCCGCTCGCTTCGGCGACAAAATGGGGATGCAAAGGAGTGAGTTTCAGGCTCATCGCGGAATCCTCGAATATGTAAAGTGGTCGTTATGGGGGAAATCAGTTGGCATGGACGTTGTTGACCTTGACGATCTTTTCCCACCGCTTAATCTCGCTTCGGATAACGAGATCAAACTGTTCCGGGGTGGATGCCACAGGCTCCATGGCAAAACTCACCAGGCGCTCCTGCACGTCCGGCGATTTCATCGCTTTTGCTATATCCGCCTGGATCCTGGACAACACCGCTTTGGGAGTCGCTGCCGGAGCGACAACACCGATGATGCTGGTCACATTGAAGCCGGGAACGGTTTCCGCGATGGCCGGATATTTTTCATAGTTGGCCAAACGGTGATCCAGGGACTGGGCGATCAGCTTCAGCTTTCCACCCTTTACTAGCGGCAGCGCTGAAGAAAAGACATCGAACATGACATCGACCCGGCCGGCGGCAAGGTCCAATTGTGCAGGAACGCTGCCTTTGTAGGGCACGTGCATGATGTCGACCCCAGCCTCGTTCTTGAACAGCTCTCCAGCCAGATGCGTGGAGGTTCCGCTGCCCGGGGTTGCATAACTGATTTTGCCCGGGTTCTTTTTTCCGTAGTCGATCAGCTCGCGCACGGTATTGAAGGGCGCACCGGAGTAGGCCACCAGCGCCAGAGGGGTATTGACGAGTTGGGTGACACCGGCGAGATCCTTCAGCGTGTCATACGGCATTTTGTCCCGCAGGATCGGATTAATGGTATGGGCGGTGACCACCACGCCAAGCGTATGCCCGTCAGGAGCGGATTTCGCGACGGCGTTGGTGCCGATGATCGTATCCCCGCCGGGCTTGTTCTCAACGATGACCGGTGTGCCGCTCCAGATTTTTTGCAGGTTTTGCTGAATGATCCGTACTAGGACATCGGTGGGTCCGCCGGCTGGGAAGGGCACCACGATCTTCACCGTGCCGGTCGGAAATTGCGGCTCCGCGGCGATCGTGGGTGCGGTCGCCATGAGGGCGCACACGGCGAATATGGGGCTGAAAAAAACTTTATGTGCCGTTCTGGCTACCTTCATTGTCGTCTCCTGTCTTGAATATGGTTTGCGTCTCTACGATCTGCGTCGTTTGCCGCCCCGATGTATTTTCATCGGTTCGCAGTCCTCCAACGCATTGCGGAATTGCGCTTTGCCTGCAATGTTCCTATAATCGGAACACTGTTCCTTTATTTGTATTAACTTTATATCTCCCTTTCATCGAAGTCAACCGTGCCGCGAATCTCGCTTGCGGTGTGTCGTCGGCGGAAATAGAGGAACGCCCGGACCATCGTAGACAGGAATCGCACATGGAAAATAAACAGCAAGGTATCAACAACGACATCATTTCCGCTGGTGGTAATCAGTCGCTGGCGCGCGGGCTTGCCATCCTTGGGCTGTTTGCGGAGGAAAGCGGTGAGCTCGGGGTCAGGGATATCGCGCGGCGGCTTGATATCAGTTCTTCGATCACGCACCGGCTGGTGCGTACTCTGTCGGAAATGGGTTTTCTCCAACAGAACCCGGAGACACAACGTTATCGAATCGGATCCAAGGCATTCGAGATAGGCAACACCTATCTGCGCTTTAATAACCTCGAGACGATCGCCGCGCGCGAGTTGTCAGTGCTCGCTGATGTGCATCAGCTGAACACCTTCCTCGGGATCATCGAGGGAAAGACTGTGGTGTATCTCTTGACCATGCAGAGCTCGGGGCCGATCACCGTAAGGTCGGTGCCGGGCACCCGCGCGCCGCTGCATTCCACCGCCATCGCAAAGGCAATACTGGCCGATTTATCGGATGACGAGATTCTCAAAGTGCTTGGGCCGGGGTCACTCGAAGCAGTTACGCCGCACACCAAAACCGATCCGCTTGCGATCCTGAAGGACATTCATGAGGTTCGACGAAAAGGCTATGCGATATCGGATGAAGAATATGTCGATGGCGTGCTGACGATAGGCGCATCAGTTCGGGACAGAACAGGATTGGCCATCGCCGGCATCAGCGGCTCAGTGCCACGGCAACTCCACAAGAACAGCGACACGCCGAGGATCGGCAAGTTGCTGATCGAAGCGGCTGCCCGCATATCAAAAGCGCTGGGTGCGCCATCGCATAAATAGATGGGGTCCTTCGCTGACCGACCTGCTGTCTCCAGACAGAAAGGCCAGAAGCGTACCCGCCTGGTTGGTTCTATGCGCAACACCGTATCACTGTGTACAACGCTGTTCCGCTGTCGTGACCGCGGATTCCGGGAATGGCCCGAAATCGGGCACGTTCGACCGGAATGGCCGTTCATGTTGCCCCGGAATACCCATCGTGGCGCCAATATGCCGAACAGTGACACTCCCTCTTGCCAGCTATCTTTCCGCTAGACTTTTTCAACACAATCGGCCGCCTGCTGCCCCGCTGAAGCGCGCAAAAAATGATGGAAGCGGCGATATCCCGGCGCTGGCCGGTAGGGCCACGGAACGCATTCATAGCAGCTTGACATCCTCCCCGTCTTAAAGGACGGGGATTCCTACGGCGCCACGCGCTGATCTGCGGGTCGCTTCGGCGGGTTCCTGCTTCATCGAGTGGCCTGACTGCGCCGACTCTCCACAGGCTAAAACGCGATGTCCTCGCGCTAAAACATTCATCGCGCCGACCACATCGGCGTGATTTTCG
>JBBWZW010000357.1:0-7776 GCA_039649305.1 Burkholderiales bacterium | reverse complement strand
CATTTATCTCGACCATGACTTCGCCGTCGGAAAACTTCGAGATGACCGCTTTGCCAAGGGGGATACCGAGTTGTTTTGCAACTCCGGCCGCGAGTTCCGGATTTGCGTTGCCGGTAAAAACCATCAGGTTCTCAAGCGCCATGCGATACCTAAAATGCAGTGAGTGTAAATGGTTGAAAAGCCGCCAATGTTTGACTTTCCAGTCCTACATGGGCGGCTTCTTTGATCTGTTGCGTCTTTGTATTTGAAGCTAATGAATGGCAGGGGAGGAAGGACTCGAACCTTCGAATGCCGGAATCAAAATCCGGTGCCTTAACCAACTTGGCGACTCCCCTACACGACCGGGTGTTTGCCGTTGTATTTCGCTAATCGCGCTATCCAACGTAAAACAAATTCTTGGCTACGACCTGAGCAAATGCGAGAGCGGATGCCGCTCTATCGCTCTGGCTTTCCATGCTTTCCAATTGGCTGGTCCGGTAGTCAGTACTCTGTCGAGTACCTGATTCGCTTCGTGTTCATGTTGAAACGCACAGAACACGCAAGCACCTGAACCAGTCATTCTTGCTTCCCCGTAAGGCCTGAGCCATTCCAGGGCTTCAGCAATCGGCGGGAACAACTTGGCTGCCACGACTTGCAGGTCGTTTTTTCCGAAGCCCTTAGAGGCATCAGGAAAGTCCGTTATTCTGACGGCTTTTGAGTCTCTTGTCAATTCCGGTGAGGCAAATATTGACGCGGTGGGCACCGAAACACCCGGCTCGATCACCACGTACCAACAGTCGGGAGTTTTAACCGGGGCCAGTGCTTCGCCCACTCCCTCCGCAAATGCGTTTTCGCCGAATACGAAAAACGGCACATCCGCACCGAGCTGTAGTCCGAGCGCCATCAGTTCGGCGCGTGTCAGGCCGGCTTGCCACAGATAGTTCAACGCAATCAACGTGGTTGCGGCATCGGACGAACCACCGCCCAGTCCGCCACCCATCGGCAATGACTTTTCGATCGCGATATCGGCGCCGAGGTTCCTTGTTTCCGGATTGAGGTTTGCGGCCTGCAAAAGTTTTGCCGCGCGGACGATAAGGTCGGATTGTTCCGGTACGCCGGCGACCTCGGTGGTGCGGCGGATTAAGCCGTCGTCACGCACTTCGAAGTGCAGCAGGTCGCCGCGGTCGAGCAGCTGGAACACGGTCTGCAGCAGATGATAGCCGTCCGCCCGCCTTCCCGTGACATGCAGGAACAGGTTGAGCTTGGCGGGCGCAGGGCAGTTGTCGAGCGTCCGGACCATCATTGGCGTGTCTGCCAGTTATCGATGACGATGCGGATGGAGACATCGCCCGCTTGCGCGGTGCTGCGATCGAGATCGATGCGCCTGGGGCGGCTCTGGGCGGCATCATCCTGCCAGGCCGCATAGTGAATGCGCCAGCCGTCGCGCGTCGCCACCTCTGTGGCCCGCGGGTTCGCAATGAAGCGCTTGCCGCTTGCGTCGACCGCGAAACCCTGCAGCCATCCGCGCAAGCCGGCGACCGGCAGCGGCCAGCCGAGCGTTTCGGCCACCAGCGCATCGACATCCGCCGCTGTGCGTGCAGGTTGGCCGCTCTGTGTAAGGCTTGCGCCGTCAGGCGTCACGTCGATGATAGCGACGGTCTGCCCTAGTGGCGACAGTAGAGTGATGCTGGTCTGCGAAGGATTTTGAGACCACACGAAACTGCCGTGCATCGCTTCTTCCCTGCCGTTATTCTGATACCGCACCGAAAGCCGTCCACCCAGATCGAGGTGGTCGGCATACAGACGGGAAGTGGCTGTCTGGGCGGTGGGCGGGACGGCGGCGGGCGGCGTCATGGTTGCACAGCCGCCCAGCAATAATGAAAGCGCCACGCAGGGCGCGTACTTCTGCAACATGCCTGCCTTTATAAACTCAGTTTGAAACGTGCCAGGGTGCTCTTGAGCGTGTCGTTTTGTGGATCCTTGGTCTGGGCATCGCGCCACAACTTCTGCGCGTCTTCCTTCTGTCCCTTGACCCATAGCACCTCGCCCAGATGCACGGCGATCTCAGCGTCGGGCCGCAATTCATAGGCACGGCGCAGCAGGGACTCGGCTTCCTTGAGCCGGCCCAGCCGGAATTGGACCCAGCCCATGCTGTCCATGATGAAGGGATCGTCCGGCGCGAGCTTGAGCGCCTTTTCGATCAGGGTAAAGGCTTCCTCGAGGCGGATATTCCGTTCCGCCAGCGAGTAGCCGAGCGCGTTGTATGCATGCTGATTTTCGGGGGAAATCTGCATAATCTTGCGCAGTGACGTTTCCATCACCGCCAGCTGATTGTCCTTTTCCGCCAGCATTGCATAGTCATACAGCAGGTCGGTGTTGTTCGGGAATCGCCCGGTGCCGGCTTTCAACACGTCGAGCGCTTCATTTACCTGGTTGGCCTCGCGCAGCATCTGCCCCTCGGCGATGATCAACTGGGTCTGTTCGCGTTCGCCGCTGGCACCGATCTCCTTCAGCATTTTGCGTGCAGTGGGGATGTCACCCCGCTTGGCGTAAATCTGGGCGCGCTTGATCTGGGCGCCGAAATAACCTTCGCCGGGCTCAATCTGCGCCAGCCATTTGAGCGCTGCTTCGCTGTCTTTCCGCTCTTCTGCGATCTGTGCGAGGAGCAGCAGCGCCTGGGTCGGATCGCGCTCTTCATCCGGCTGGGTGGACAGCTGGTCGAGGTAAGTGGTCAGGTATTTCTCGGCGGCCGGCGCATCGTTGACCTGTGTGCTCAATATGCCGAGTGCGAACAGCGTAGTCAGGTCTTTCGGCTGCTCCTTGAGCAGTGCCTGGAATTCGCTGCGGGCCTTTTCGTACTGCTTCTGGTCGATCAGCATGCGTGCCTGCGCCATACGCACATCGCGTGATTTCGGATAACGTTTCAGGAAGTCGGCAAGCACCTTGCTGGCTTCGGCCTTCTCCGGTGTCACTTGCGCCAGGGTCAGGATCGCCAGCTCGGAATCCGGCTTGGCTTTCAGCGCAGTCTTCGCTTCCTGTTGCGCGCGCGGGATGTTGCCCACGTTGAACGCGCCTTGCGCCAATGCGAGATGGCCTTCCGGCATTGCCATATACGGCTTGACCACGTCTTCCAGCAATGCGAATGCCGCGGTCTTATCCTTTGCGCGGGCCAGCATGCGCTGGATCTGGAATATCATCAGGCCGCGCGTCTGTGGCGCGGCGTCCTTCAAGCGTTGCTCGAGTATGGGCTTGGCCTCCGCCAGGTTGTCGCTGAGTACGATGAAACTTAAAAAATATTGGGCCGCTTCATCGGAATTGGGCGACAGGCTACGCCACAGCCGGACCGCATTGAGCGCTTCGTCCGAACGTTTTGCGCTCAGGGCAAGTTCCGCTGCCCGGCGAGCCAGGCGCGGATCGCGCGTCTGCTGGGCAAGGGTCAGCGAGGTGATGTAAGCGGACTGCCAGTCGCCCCGCTGGGCCGCGATTTCGGACGCCAGCAGTTTGTACAGAAGTTCATCTGTTAACTCCATTGCCGGCAATGTGTCCTCGGCCTGCGTTCCGCCGGATATTGTGCCGCCCCGGCGCGACAGTTTTTGCCGCTGCGGGCTTTTTTCTTCGCTGGCTGCAGAAGCGCCGTCCGTGTGGCCCGCCGGAGTCGCCGCTTGCGGAGGCCACGTCGCGCACGCAGACAGTGCGGTCGACAGAGTTACAATGAGAAGAACGTTTTTCAATGGATAGTCCTTGCTGATCAAGCTGGTTTTAATTCTACGCCCAACCGGCCCAGTATGCGCGCAGGTAACTCGCGCATGAGTGACGCATCACAAAAATCCCGGCCACGCCACATCGTCTGCACTAATCATGCCCGAACTCCCTGAAGTAGAAGTCACCCGCCGCGGCGTTGCGCCGCATATCGAAGGCAGGGTAGTGACCGCCGTCACCCTGCGCCATAGTGGATTGCGTTGGCCGTTTCCCGCGGATCTGGCGGGCCAGCTGCATGGCCAGACCATCCGCCGCACCGGCCGGCGCGGGAAATACCTGCTGATCGGATTCGATCATGGCACTTTGATCATACATCTCGGCATGTCCGGGCATCTGCGCATCCTGTCGGCGGTCACGCCTCCGCAAAAGCATGACCATTTTGACTTGGTAATAGGGTCGCAGCTTTTGCGCATGACCGATCCCCGCCGTTTCGGTGCGGTGTTGTGGCATGGACAAGAGGAAGGTGAGATCGACAACCACCTGCTGCTGCGCGGGCTGGGGATAGAGCCGCTGGAGGGAGCTTTTTCAGGTGCGGTCCTGCATCGCCATACGCGCAATCGCAGTGCCCCGATCAAGCAAGTGTTGCTGGCAGGAGACATTGTGGTCGGTGTCGGCAACATTTATGCGTCCGAAAGCCTGTTCAAGGCCGGCATCAATCCGAAGACGGCGGCTCATCGTATCGGTCTCGCCAGGTATGACAAACTTGCGCAGGCAATCCGTGAGACCCTGGCTGCCGCCATAGAGCAGGGCGGCAGCACGTTGCGCGATTTTATTGGGGCCGACGGGCAATCCGGATATTTCCAGCAAAGCTATTTTGTCTACGATCGCACGGGCCAGCCTTGCCGCCTGTGTGCCGCGCCGGTTCGGCAAATCAAGCAAGGGCAGCGATCGACCTTTTACTGTGTAAATTGTCAAAAATGATCTCCAATGCTAGATTCGGGGAAATACTGCAAAGAAAATTGAGGCAAACGTGAGCAATCTGGTCCAAAGGTTCCAGGAATACAGCAGTTGGCGTAGCGGCGTCGTCACCGCGATCGAACGTTATCGCGCCTGGATAGGCGTCGCCAACCTGGGCGACCCGGCCAGCGATCAGCGTTTCTCACGTGTGCGGGCGCGGCTGGCGGACGACAAATTGACGATTGCCTTCGTCGCTGAATTCTCCCGCGGCAAATCGGAACTGATCAATGCGATTTTCTTCGCGGACTACGGCCAGCGCATATTGCCGTCGGCAGCCGGTCGCACCACCATGTGCCCGACCGAACTGCTGTATGACGAGACCTTTCCCCCATCGATCCGCCTGCTGCCGATCGAAACCCGGGCCCAGGCACAATCGACCAGCGATTTCAAGGAACAGAGCCAGGCCTGGACCGTCATGCCGCTCGATATTTCTTCCGCCGACGGCATGCTGGAGGCATTCAAGCAGGTCAGCCTGACCAAGCGGGTATCGGTCGAAGACGCTAAAAGCTACGGTTTGTACGATGAGACCGATCCGGACGCCGCGTTGGCGGTAGGCGCTGACGGACTGGTCGAAGTTTCGCAATGGCGTCACGCGATCGTCAACTTTCCGCACCTGTTGCTGAAACAGGGCCTGGTCATCATTGATACGCCGGGACTGAATGCGATCGGCACCGAGCCGGAACTGACCCTGAACCTGATCCCCAATGCCCACGCAGTGCTCTTCATCCTTGCCGCCGATACCGGCGTCACCAAGAGCGACATCGACGTATGGCGCGATCACATTGGCGCCGGAGCGGGCCGCATGGTGGTGCTGAACAAGATCGACAGCATGTGGGATGAATTGCGTGGCCCGCAGGAAGTAGAGCAGCAGATCGCCAGGCAGGTCTCGAACGCCGCACACACGCTCGGCGTCACTGAGCACCAGGTATTCCCGGTTTCTGCGCAAAAAGGGCTGGTCGGCAAAGTTACGGCCGACGCCGACATGCTGAAAAGAAGCCGATTGCCGCAGCTCGAAAACGCCTTGTCCGGCGAACTCATCCCGGGCAAGCAGGACATCATTCGTTCCCAGCTCTCGACCGATATTAACGAGCTGACCGCATCCAAACAGGCATTGCTGGCGTCGCGCACCCGTAACGTGGTCGAGCAACTGGTCGAACTGAAGAGTTTGCGCGGCAAGAACCACTCGATCATCGAGCACATGATGAAGCGCATCGAGCTCGAGAAAAAGGAATTCGACAGCAGCCTGCTGAAACTGCAGGGCACGCGCGCAGTTTTTACCCGGCTTTCCACCGAAGTATTTACCAGCCTCGGCATGGATATCCTGAAAGAAGATATCCGCAAGACGCGCGAAGCGATGGACAAAAGCAAATTCTCTTCAGGACTGCGCCATGCTGTGCGGGACTTCTTCGAGCAGGCGCGCAACAACCTGATATCGTCGGGACAGAAGATCGATGAAATCACCGAAATGATGACGGTGATGTATCGGAAGTTCTCGACAGAGCATGGGCTTGCGGTGTCGACGCCTATGCCGTTCACGCTCGACAAATATGAGCAGGAACTGAAGATGATCGAAGGCGTTTACCAGAAGCAGTTCGGTACTGCGACCCTTCTCACCACGCCGCAGGTCGTACTGATGCGGAAGTTTTTCGATTCCATTGCGTCGCGCGTCAAACAGAGCTTCCTCCAGGCCAATCGTGACGTCGAGGCATGGCTGAAAGTAGTGATGGCGCCACTCGAGGCGCAGATCTGGGAGCACAAGACGCAACTGAAGCGTCGCAAGCAATCCATCGAGCGTATTCACATGGCAACCGACAGCCTGGAAGACAAGGTGCAGGCTTTGGAAAAAATGCAGGCCGACCTGGAATCGCAGCAAAGGACGCTGATACTGCTCGAAGCTGAACTGAAGAAAGCGATTGCCGTCGAACTCGAATCCCTCAAAGTAGCCGCATAAATGAAAAGTGTAGTTGGAAGGCAGGACGCCGCTGCAGGCGGAGCGGCGCAATTCGTCGATCCGACATTCTCCGAAGCGGTAATTCACTGGCAAAAGCAGCACGGCCGCCATGCTTTACCATGGCAAAACACACGCGACGCGTATCGCATCTGGCTCTCCGAAATCATGCTGCAGCAGACACAGGTGACTGCAGTGATTCCGTACTATCAGCGTTTCCTGGTGAGTTTTCCGGACGTGGGTTCGCTGGCCGGAGCGCCATCCGAAGAAGTGATGGCCCATTGGAGCGGCCTCGGCTATTACTCCCGCGCGCGCAACCTGCATCAATGCGCGAAGCGCATCGTCGCTGAGTACGGCGGCGCATTCCCGGGCGACCCTGAGCTGCTCGCGCAAATGCCAGGTATCGGGCGTTCGACAGCCGCCGCGATCGCGGCGTTCTCCTGCGGAGCACGCGCAGCCATCCTCGACGGTAATGTCAAACGCGTTTTTTCCCGGGTGTTCGGCATCGATGGCTATCCCGGTGCAAAACCGGTCGAGGACAAGCTGTGGCAGCGCGCTGTCGCATTGCTGCCCGAGCGCGATGTGGAATCTTACACGCAGGGTCTGATGGATCTCGGTGCGACCCTATGCACACGCAGCAAGCCATCGTGCGGCTCCTGCCCATTAGCGCAGCGGTGCGTCGCACTGGCGACGAACCGCGTGAATGAACTGCCGATGCGCAAACCCAAAAAAGCGGTGCCGGAAAAGTATACGACGATGCTGGTCATTACCGATCGCGACAGGGTCTTGCTCGAGCAACGCCCGGACAGCGGCATATGGGGAGGGCTGCTGTCGTTGCCGGAAGCCGAACCACTAGTCGCTTCGGAACTCGGATTCGAACAAATGCTTGCGCCTACGATTGCGCCGTTCGGCGTGCCCGACACATGCGAGCGATTGCAGCCGTTCTCGCATGTCTTCACCCATTTCAAGTTGCATGTGGCGCCTTATAGGGTCAGGCTGGCACGTCGCATCGAGATGGCGGCCGAAGCTCGGCATGTTTGGTATCAGACGGATAAACTGCAGGATGCGCCATTGCCGGCGCCGGTCAAGAAGCTGTTACTGGCGGTGTTTCGCGATAACGACCTGCTGTCAGC
>JBBWZW010000340.1:0-2818 GCA_039649305.1 Burkholderiales bacterium | reverse complement strand
AGATCAAGAGCATTTGCCGCGGCTGTTGAACACTAACGCGTATTCCGCAAAGGCATGCCCTCGAGTTGATCCGAGGGGATACCGGCTTTGCGAGCAGAATACGCGCAAAGTTATGTCCGCCCCTGCGCGCGGCGAGAGCCACTCCGATTAGCGATGCGCCGCCGAACAAGAGATTGATGCCGACCAGAAGTCCGATCGCCCATTCCGCGGAGCCCGGAAGCCCGGTGATGATCATGCCGGCAATCAGGATGTCCAATATGCCGGCGAACAGTAACCATGACCACCGCTCCGACAATTCGCGGCGATGCTCCAGCGCATACATGATGGTGGCGACGCCTTCGGCGAGGAAATAGGCCCCGACCACGATGGTGAGGGTCAGCGTGCCCTGCACCGGTTTCGCCAGCAGGATGATGCCGGCGCCAACCGCCAGCGCCGCCGAAATCAGCGACCACCAGAAGCCCGGCATCTGCCGGGCCCAGAACGTCAGCGCCAGGCCGGCGATGCCGCTGATCAGAAACATCCAGCCCAGAAAAATGGTGACGGCAAGGCTCGCAAGAGGCGGCACGATCATTGCCGCGAGCCCCAAGATCACGAGCAGGATGCCTTCAATCAAAAAGGCCTTCCAATGCTCGCGTACCGCGGCGCTCATTTCGGATTGCAGTTTGGTGATGTCCTGGGGAAGGGTCATGGAAAATCTCCCAATGCCAGCAGCGCAGGATGACGCCCCAAGCGGCAGTATAGCTTGCGCCAACGCCGCCGGGTCAAATTTGTTCGCTGACACGGGCTTGAGTGGGACGGTGCTGTTCTAGCCCCGACCAGGCGCGGACGAAAAGCCTTGCGACGTGGTGCGGATCCGGTTGCGACCGAGAATATAGATCGCCGTGGTGGCCACCAGCAGGGCGCTGCCGATCAAAATGGACACCAGACCGACAGGGACGAGAACGAGCGCCATGTTGCGTTCGGGATTTAACAGCCAGTGGTGGATCGATGTCAGCACAAAGGCCAAACCGGCAAATCCGGCGCCACCGCCCACCACCAACAACGCCCACATTCGTCGCAGCTGGCTCAGCCGCTCGCGGGCGATTTCGGTGCGTGGCGCGTGATGACGGCCAACGCGCCGCACCAGGCGAACGGCAAATGCGATTGAGCTAAATCCGATCAACACGCTCACCGATCCAAGCATGAGTCGGGTGGATGCATCGATGTCCAGGTTTTTCTGCAGGGTCAGCAATGGAAAATCGAAACCCGCGTGCAGCGCGAGTGGCGCAAACAGCATCAGAATAAGACTTGAGATGCGCGCCCAGTCGCGGTGGAGCCGGTGCGCGCCAAGCGCAGTGCCGGAGCGCGCGATCGCAAGATAGGCGCCGGCAATGATGCCGAGCGCGCCGTGGAACGGCACGGTCAGAACGCTGCGCAACACTGCCAGCGATCGCCAGATCTCCGGATGCTGCACGAGATAAGCGAGGTTTTCGTAAGCCGCAAAGCCGAGCCCCGCCGCCGCACCATAGATCACGGTGTCCATCGGATCCGCGAAAGGTCGGCGCCGTGCCGCAACCGCGACGATGACGAGAATCTTGACGGTTTCCTCGGGCGCCGCGACCCCGAATATCGAATGCAGAGCCTGCGCAAGCCAGGGGTTCTCGAAGGCCGCCGATATCGACGCAAACGGCGCACGTGCCACGCCCAGCAGCGAAATGCTGGCGGCGCCGAGGAGAAACGCGGTCCAGACCTTGGAGGGCGGTCCAGGGTGCTCGCCCGCGGCGATCACAAGCCACAATATCAGCAGCGCAGGTGCCACCGCTGCGGTGCCGATGACGGTTGGAAGGGATTCAAGGACATTCATCAGTATGGCAAATATGCCGTTTTTTTGCTTTATCTACTGCTGATAACGCGCAGGAGTGCGACCGCAATCCTCGGGCAACAGCCCGGAACTCGCGGCTTCCCAAGGCAACAACCGTTTAGCAACCGCGGCAGATATTCTTCAGCCGCGCATTCATCACTGCGTCTTCAGCGCTGATCGAATCCACGTATTTTGCCGTGTCGACTTTCGAAGCTGGAGCCTGCGGCTTTGCGGCTGCGGATGATGCAGGGAGTGGAGCGGCCCGATCGTAGCAGGCCAGCCTCTGACCAGGGTCCGATATCGATTTGCATTCCGGCGTCTGGGCGATCGCGGTTTGGGATAGCGCGCAAATTGCGACGAGTACGGCGAAGAATCTCATTTCAACCCCTTTTGTGGCCAATGGAACAGGTCATAAAATGTTTGCGCTCTATAGAGCGCGATCCGCAAAAGTGGAAGCCGGTTTTGCCGGGACAAACGCCTTCGTTTGTCCCGAGATCGCGCTCTAATCTTTTGAAAGAGCGCATGATCTTTTCGCCAAACCGCTCACACTTCGGCGGATCATGCGCTACGGAACCGCGAGCATTCAGTCATACAAAGTGTTTGCCAGATTCCTGAAATGCACGCAATCGCGCGTCCTGTCCATCGGTGAATTCGGAGCGCGGGCTCTTGGTGTCTGTCGGTTGAACCATGACCGCAGAGGAAAACAGGATGAGAGCAGCTGCTCTAAGGATCGTCGAGCGCACGGAAATCTGCCGCCAACCCCTTTCACAATCAGCTGACAGCCACTGTTACCTCGACCGTTCGTCAATATGTTTGGGCTATGCGCGCGCTAGAGCCCACGCACACTAAGCGCTGCTGCAGCGGTGAGTTCGCACCTTATTGCATTCCGGTCGCGACGAGTGCTTGCAAGCCGCACAACTTTAAAATGGAGTTTAATATGTTGGCGCCCACGAAACAGGCCTCGATCGCAATTGCAGT
>JBBWZW010000315.1:0-2643 GCA_039649305.1 Burkholderiales bacterium | reverse complement strand
CCATATAACGTGGCATAGTACGGGCTCGACTGCGCTATTTGGAGTCGAGCCCTTTTCTTATCATTATTGCAATCATGGATAGCGTCGATCTTGAAGTACTGAAGGCTTGCGACCAGTGGCTCCGTCTCGGCCGTAAATGCCAACTTGTCACCGTCATCAAGACCTGGGGCTCGAGCCCCCGGCCTGAAGGCGCCACGCTCGCCGTTTGTGAAGATGGCCATGTAGTTGGCTCGGTGTCGGGTGGATGCGTGGAAGATGATCTGATTGATCGGGTGCGCAAGGAAGGCATTACCCGGACCTTGCCGGAGATCGTTACCTACGGGATTACCGCCGACGAGGCGCATCGCTTCGGACTGCCGTGCGGCGGCACGATCCAGTTGGCGATCGAGCCATTGTTCGGGAAGAGCCGCATCGATGAGATGTTGCAGCGCTTGTCCGAACATCAATTGGTCGCACGCCGGCTTGAACTGGCAACCGGAGAAGTGACACTCGGGCCGGCCACCAGCGGCATGAGCATGCAGGTGTCCGAGACCGCGCTGACCACAATTCACGGTCCGCGCTGGCGCTTACTGATCATCGGAGCCGGACAGTTGTCGAGCTTCCTCGCGCAGATAGCGGTCGGCATGGATTACAACGTCACCGTATGTGACCCGCGCGAGGAATACCGCGAAAGCTGGAACCTGCCCGGTGTGGAAGTGGTGCACGCGATGCCGGATGACCTCGTCATGGAGATGCGGCTCGATGCGCGTAGCGCGGTGATCGCATTGACGCACGATCCGAAGCTGGATGACCTCGCGCTGATGGAAGCGCTGAAATCCGACGCGTTCTATGTCGGCGCAATCGGCTCGCGCGTGAATAACGCAAAACGGCGCGAGCGCCTGAAGGAATTCGATGTGACCGATGAGCAGCTGACAAAACTCCACGGCCCGATCGGAATATATATAGGCAGCAAGACGCCCTCGGAGATTGCCATTTCGGTCCTGGCGGAGATGACCGCGGTGAAGAACGGCATCAAGCTTCCTGATGAAATGCGCGTCGAAAATGCAAAACACGCCGCGCAATTGTCGGCGAGCGAGCCTTCATGCGGAATCTGACTGAGGGGATTCTTCCCTGCTCTTGATATTGTTCAATCGATAACTGGTAGTTCGGCAATATAGTAATTTTTGTATGTCCTGACCCATGAGGAGGGGAAGTGCAAAAATTCGTAGCGCTAAACAAATGCCACACCCTGGCACCAGCCGGGGTGACTACATGACGAAGCACGTCATTATCGGGAATGGGCCGGCCGGGGTCATTGCGGCCGAAACCATCCGCCAGAATGCGCCCGACGACACTATTCTCCTCGTCGGCAGGGAGCCGGAGCCGCCGTATTCGCGTATGGCGATCCCCTACCTGCTGCTGGGTACCGCCGATGAAGCGGGAACTTACCTGCGCAAAGACCCCCAACACTTCTCCAGGCTACGCATAGAGCAAACCTGCGGCAGCGTGGACAGTATCGACACCAGCGCCAGTGCACTCAGGATGCAGGGCGGTGACTCGATCGCGTTCGACCGGCTCCTGATCGCAACCGGGTCGCGTCCGGTTCTGCCCAACATCCCCGGAATCGATACTCCTGGCGTTCACACCTGCTGGACTCTGGATGATGCACGCCAGATCATGCGGCTGGCAAAGCCGGGCGCGCGCGTGGTCCTGATCGGCGCCGGTTATATCGGCTGCATCGTGATGGAAGCGCTTGCCGCGCGCCGCGTGCGGCTGGCCGTCATCGAGCAACGCGACCGCGTGATGCCTAACTTGCTCGGTGCAGGTGCCGGCAACATGCTCAAGCATTGGTGCGAGCGCAAAGGCATTAAGGTACACACCTCGACCCGGGTAGATGCGATCGAGGCGGGCGCGCCACTCACAGTGACCTTATCGAACCAACAACTATTGGAAGCGGACCTCGTTATCTGCACCACGGGCGTTCAGCCAAATGTCGACTTCCTGCGCGACAGCGGCATCAAAATTCGTCAGGGCGTCGTGGTCAACGCGTGGATGCAGACCAATGTCGCGGGAATCTATGCGGCGGGTGATTGCGCCGAAGCGTTTGACGCGGAATCCGGCAACGCGACCATTGCGGGCGTCCAGTCGAATGCCGCCGACCAGGCGTTATGCGCCGGCCTGAACATGGCAGGCAAGCATGCGTTCCAGCGCGGTGTCAGACAGGTCAATGTGCTCGATACGATGGGACTGATTTCCGGCTCCTTTGGTCAGTGGCGCGGCGTGTCGGGCGGCCAATGGGTAGAGTTCAACGATGAGCGCAACTTCAGGTATCTGCGGCTTGAATTCAGCAACGACGTGCTGGTCGGCTCCAATTCCATTGGCCTCTCGGAGCATTCAACCGTATTGCAAGAGCTGATCCAGCGCCATGTCGCCCTCGGCGAGTGGAAAGACAAACTGCTGCAGGATCCAACCTGCCTGAAGGAGGCGTATCGAGCCTGTGTCCAGTTACGCTATACGCAACAGGCTCCGAGCAACTAAGGCACCGCGCAGGAATAAGTTGGTCAATTTTGCTGGCCGTAGCGGGCGCGTTGCCGCGTTGCTCGTCGTCGCCATAGCTCGCTATGGCTCCTCCTCACGCCTTGCACCGCATCCCGCGACGGCCGC
>JBBWZW010000244.1:0-3660 GCA_039649305.1 Burkholderiales bacterium | reverse complement strand
GGAACCGGGCATGCCAGAAAAGATTGATCCCGATCTCGGGCATCGTGATCGGATGCTCTACATACTTCAGCCCGAATGGGGTCGCCGACTCCTTCGCATAACCGAACGGGACGGTCGCCACCATGTTGGTCGTCCGGAGGATATGACCGACCGCCAGGAAGTGCGGCACTGTCAGCCGTACTTTCCGGCGCACGCCTTTGCGCTCAATCGATTCATTCACTTCCGCATGACCCGATTCCGGCGATATGACGACCACGTGGTCGGCCGCCGAAAATTCATCAAGTGTGATCGGACCCTTGTCCAGCGCATGGCCCTCGCGGAACATGCACACATAGCGCGCCTTGAACAGGCGGCGTTGAAAATAGCCCGACTTCAGTTGCGGCAGCAGTCCGACAGCGAGATCGACATGACCCGCTTCCATCTCATTTTGCAGATTGATGGTCGTATTGCGAACCGTACTGATCGACACGCCCGGGGCGGTGCGTTCCAGCTTGTCCATCAATGAAGGCAAGAAGCTGATCTCCCCGACGTCGCTCATCCCTATGGTGAACGTGCGGCTGCTGCGGGACGGATCGAACGTCACGTGGTGGTTCAGCGTGCTATGGATGGTGCCAAGCGCATAGGCGATCGGTTCCGCCAACTGAACCGCATAGGGCGTCGGCTCCATCCCGCGCGAGGTGCGTAGAAACAGTTCGTCCCCCAACAACTTCCTCAGCCGGTTGAGCGCATTGCTCACGGCGGGCTGTGTCAACCCAAGCTTCGCGGCCACCGCCGACACCCGGCGCTCCTGCAAAACCTCGTTAAACACCACCAAGAGGTTCAAATCCACGTCTTTTAAGTCCACGATATGACCAATATTCACGAAATGAATGGGCTGAATTCACAGCACGCTATATATCAATACTACCGGGATTCATATAATTCCGCCGAAGCACAACACTTTCCGAGCAAGGCAAATCATGGAACTCGTCGTACAACCGATAGGCCGCACGATCGCTGTGACCCCCGGCGCCAATCTCCTCGAGACGCTGCGGGAGCACCACGTTCCGGTGTCCTATAGCTGCACGTCGGGCCGATGCGGCACCTGTCGCTGCAGGGTCCTCACCGGGAACGTCCTGGAATCGGGCGGCGAAGAAAAAATCACGAACCCGAACGAAGAGCGCCATGTGCTGGCCTGCATGAGCGTGTTGACGGAAAGCTGCACGATCGAGATCCCGGAGCCCGACGAAGTGGTCATCCATCCGGCGCGTATCCTCAAAGCCACCATCGTGGCAATCGAGGACATGACGCACGATATCAAGCGCCTGCGGCTGCGCGCGAATAAACCGCTGTCATTCTCGCCCGGGCAGTATGCGATGCTGCAGTTCAGCCCTGAGCACGTGCGCCCCTATTCCATGGCCGGTCTGTGCGAAGACGAAGAACTTGAGTTCCATGTGCGCCTGGTGCCGGAAGGCCGTGTCACCGGCTACATCGCCAATGAATTGAAAGCAGGGGACTCGGTGCGGGTCAGCGGCCCGCTTGGCACTGCCTACCTGCGCAAGACACACGAAGGCCCGATGCTTTGCATAGCGGGCGGGACCGGCCTGGCACCCGTGCTGTCCATCGTGCGGGGTGCGCTGGCGGCCGGCATGACAAATCCGATACACGTGTATTTCGGCGTCCGCTCGCCGCAAGACATTTATGGCGCCGGATGGCTCCACGCGTTGGCCGAACAGCATTCCAACCTGCAAATTCACATCGTGGTCACTACGGGCACCGACGATGCGCAGCTGCGTAGCGGATTGGTGACGGACGCCGTTGCGCAGGACTGGGACAGCCTTGCCGGCTGGCGCGCCTACCTGTGCGGTGCGCCGCCGATGGTGGAAGCCGCGACTTTTTTAGTCAAGCAAAAAGGCGTGCCGGCGGAGCATGTCCACGCGGACGCCTTTTATAACAGCGCTACCTGAATCCCTACGAGCTTCGTACGACTTTGACCAACCTATAGGAACCACCCATATGTCGGAGACCACCATCAAACCCGTCACCATCCAGTGGCCGACCACCGACGCCTCGCGCGTCCCGTTCAGCATCTTCACCGACCCGGACGTGTACGACCAGGAGCAAAAGACGCTGTTCCGCGGACCGAACTGGAACTTCGTCGCGATGGAAATCGAGATCCCGAAACCGGGCGACTACAAAACCACCTTCGTCGGCGACACACCGGTGGTGGTGGTGCGCGACCAGGAGGGCAAAGTCAATTGCGTGGTCAACCGCTGTGCACACCGCGGCGCAACACTGCTGTTCGATGGCAGCGGCAACACGGAGGACTTCACTTGCGCTTATCACAACTGGCGTTACGACCTGACCGGCGACCTGAAGAGCGTGGCTTTCCAGCACGGCGTACGCAAGGTCGGCGGCATGCCGGCGGACTTCAAGATATGCGACCACAACCTGACCAAGGCCCGCGTCGAAGTTTTCCAGGGCCTGGTGTTCGCGACCTTCTCGGATGAGACACCGCCGCTGCAAACCTATCTCGGCGAAAGAATGTCTTCGCACATCTCGCGCGTGTTCAATCGTCCGGTGCAGATCCTCGGCACCTATTCGCAAATCCTGCACAGCAACTGGAAGCTGTACATGGAGAACGTGAAGGACTCCTACCACGCCAGCTTGCTGCATACGTTCTTCACCACCTTCAAGTTGAATCGCCTGTCGATGGAGGGCGGCGTGCTGGTCGACGGCGATGGCGCGCACCACATCAGCTGGTCCAAGCGCGGTACTGATTCCGCAGCCGGCACCGAATATGAAAAAGCCGGTGAACTGCGTGCGCAGATGGATGACTTCACGCTGGCTGACTCGAGCCTGCTCAAGGCATGGGGCGAATTCGATGATGGCATCACGCATGCCATTCAGTCGGTATTCCCGACCTTCGTGCTGCAGCAGATCCAGAACTCGCTGGCGATACGCGTTCTGATCCCGCACTCGGTCGACAAGTCGGAACTATTCTGGATCCTGTTCGGTTATGAGGACGATACGCCTGAGCAGCGCGACATGCGCCTGCGGCAGAGCAACCTGGTTGGCCCGGCCGGCCTCGTGTCGATGGAAGACGGCATCATCGGCGAGTTCGTCCAGCGCGGCATTCGTCGTGAAACCGAACACAACGCAGTGCTCGAAATGGGCGGTCGCGAGGTCGAGGACCAGCAGTCGCGCGTCTCGGAAGCAGCGGTTCGCGGCTTCTGGCAGGCGTATCGCCAGCGCATGGGCATCTAATCAGAAAAACAGGGATATCAATGGAAAAACTCATCACCCCGGAAGTCGTGCAGAGCGTCGAGCAACTGCAAATGGATTACGTCAACTGCATCGATGAAGAGCGCTATCAGGAGTGGCCGGAATTCTTCGCCGAAAAGTGCCTGTACCGCATCATTTCGCGCAACAACCATCGCAAGGGGATGACCTTCGGTTTCATGTTTTGCGACAGCCGCGGCATGGTGCGCGACCGTATCGCTTCCATGAAGAGCGCGAACATTTTCGAGCCACATACCTACCGCCATGTGCTCAGCCGCAGCGCGGTTACGGACGGCGGCGACGGCACGCTGATCGCGAAGACCAGCTACATTGTTGCCCGCATCATGCACGATGGCGCGCACGAACTGTTCAGCACCGGCAGCTACGAAGATCGCATCG
>JBBWZW010000239.1:0-41022 GCA_039649305.1 Burkholderiales bacterium | reverse complement strand
GGGTGATCTGGGGCTACGGCATGGAAGGGCTGAATTTCACCTTGTTCCGACCGTTCAACTGGATCGGCGCCGGGCTCGATTCGATCCACACGCCGAAGGAAGGCAGTTCGCGCGTCGTGACCCAGTTCTTCGGTCATATCGTACGCGGCGAAAATATTTCATTGGTGGATGGCGGCCAGCAAAAACGCGCATTCACCTACATCGATGACGGCATCAACGCCTTGATGAAAATCATCGCCAATGAAAATGGCATTGCCAGCGGCAAGATCTATAACATCGGCAACCCCGTCAACAATTTTTCGATACGCGAGCTGGCCGGCATGATGCTGGAACTGGCCGCCGAATATCCGGAGTACGCCGAAACTGCGAAACAGGTGAAGCTGGTTGAAACCACCTCCGCCGCTTATTACGGCAAAGGCTACCAGGATGTGCAAAACCGCGTACCGAAGATCACGAATACCTGCGAAGAGCTGAACTGGAAGCCGACCGCGTCGATGCCGGACACCCTGCGTAATATTTTCGACGCATACCGCAGCCAGGTTGCCCAAGCCAGGGCATTGATGGACTGATGCCTACCCTCGTACTGAAAATCGACGTCGATACGTATCGCGGCACCCTGGAAGGGGCACAGAACCTGGTTCGCCTTTTGCAAAAGCACCGGGCCAACGCCAGCTTTCTTTTCTCGCTCGGCCCGGACCATACCGGCTGGGCGTTGCGCCGCGCATTCCGGCCCGGCTTTTTCCAGAAGGTGTCGCGTACTTCGGTGGTCGAACATTACGGCTTGAAAACCCTGATGTACGGCGTGCTGCTGCCCGCTCCCGATATCGGCAAAGCCTGCGCCGCCGAGATGCGCGCAGTAAAAAACGCCGGCTTCGAGTGCGGCATACACACCTGGGATCACGTGGTGTGGCAAGACAACGTACGCACCCGTGATGCGGCATGGACCAGGCAGCAGATGCAAAGATCGTACGACCGTTTTACCGAAATTTTTGGCGAGGCTCCGCAAACACATGGCGCGGCGGGATGGCAAATGAATGAGGGCGCGTTCGCGCAGCTCGATGCATTCGGCATGAAGTATGCATCCGATGGCCGCTGTGCACTGACTGAATGCGGCGCGCTTGCAGATGCTGCGGCGGGACCGTACCGCGTAAGCGCAACTACCGGAACACTTTCCTGCATCCAGATGCCGACTACGCTGCCGACCCTGGATGAACTGCTCGGCCGGACGATCGACGGCGCCGTTGTCAATGCATCAACTATCGCCAACGTCGTCCTGAAGCTGACGGAAACGCCGCGTGATCATGTTTTCACTTTGCATGCGGAACTTGAAGGACAAAAACTTGCCTCCATCTTTGAACAATTACTGACAGGATGGCAAGCTCAAGGCTACGATCTCGTATCGATGGCCGATTACTATCAGCAAATTAAAAGTACCGCGCTTCCGACCTGTCCCGTTCATTGGGGCGAGTTGCCCGGCCGATCAGGCGAAATGATCGTCCGGGCAGCCGATCCCGCTTTTTGCTGAAACGGGTGAAGCGCATCCCTGGCGAATCCGGCGACACCGGCATGCCACCAACAGATTAACAAACGCAGCGCCATAAGCGAGCAAACATATGGACCAGGAGAGTACCGTGGCAGACAGCCCATCCGCATTGAACGAGCAAGTACCAGAATTTTCCGCCGCGATGACCGGCGACCAGCCCTTCAAGCTATCTGATTACCGCGGCAAAAACATCGTCCTGTATTTTTATCCGAAGGACAATACCCCCGGCTGCACCACCGAAGGCTTGCAGTTCCGCGACTTGTATCCGCAGTTCCAGGCGGCCAACACCGAGATCTTTGGCGTCAGTCGCGACAGCATTCGCTCGCATGAAGGTTTCAAGTCGAAACTCGAGATGCAGTTCGAATTGATCTCCGATCCGGAGGAGACACTGTGCAATTTGTTTAACGTCATGAAAATGAAAAACATGTACGGCAAACAGGTTCGGGGCGTCGAACGCAGCACATTTGTGATTGACGCGGCAGGCAAATTGGTGAAAGAATGGCGTGGAGTGAAAGTGCCTGGGCACATCGATGAAGTGCTGGAGTATGTAAAGACTCTCGCCTAATTAGCTGAACCCATTGAATCTAAAAGAATTTTTCGCGAAGAAAGCCGTTTGTGGATTAGGCGCACAGCCTTCCCAAACGGCTTTTTTTGCTTTTGGATTCGACTTTCCCTCCCGCCTCAAACGTTTCTTGTTCAGTGCCGTTGGTTGGTTATGTCCCCGAAGCGAGTCGTAAATCCCAAATCTTTTGAATTGAGGTCCTGATGCCACTGCCCAAATTACCGACGAAACCCGCAACACTCCTCTCCCCGAGCGATTATCCCAAGGCAGAAAAAGGCAAAACCGTCAAACCTGTAATGTCGTTGGTTGAAGCAGCACCTCAGGTCAGGGAATCCATCCCCGAATCCCGCGCCAGGACAAATGAAAAAGCACCTGCGGAAAAGCGCGTTGCGAAACCGAAAGCCGTCGAGAGCAACATCAAGTCGGCGGTCAGCCGCGTAGCCGACAAACTCGGCGTAACCAAGCTGTTCGTCCTCGACACCAACGTGTTGATGCATGACCCGACATCGCTGTTCCGCTTCGAAGAGCATGACGTCTATCTGCCGATGATGACGCTGGAAGAGCTGGACGACCACAAGAAAGGCATGTCCGAAGTAGCCCGCAACGCGCGCCAGGTATCACGATCGCTCGACGCGCTCGTCGCCGACGTTGAAGAAAGCGCGATCGAAGACGGCATTCCGTTATCCAAGCTCGGCAACAAGGATGCCAAAGGCCGGCTGTTCTTCCAGACCAGGCTGCAGAATATCGCGCTGCCGGAAGGCCTGCCGGTCGGCAAAGCGGACAACCAGATCCTTGGCGTGGTGCGTGCGCTCGAAGAGGAATACCCGGGCCGCCCGATCGTCCTCGTATCGAAAGACATCAACATGCGCATCAAGGCGCGTGCGATGGGATTGCCGGCGGAAGAGTACTTCAACGATCACGTCCTCGAAGATACCGACCTGCTGTACTCCGGCATCATGCAATTGCCGGATGACTTCTGGAACAAGCACGGAAAAGGCATGGAGTCGTGGCAGGAAAACAAGCACGGCACAGGCTACACCTTCTATCGGCTCACCGGCCCCTTGGTGCCTTCGTTCCTGGTGAATCAGTTCGTCTTTCTTGAGCCGAAGAACGGTGAAGCGCCCTTCTACGGCCAGGTCAAACAGATCAGCGGTAAAACCGCCGTGCTGCAGACGCTGCGCGACTACACCCACGGCAAGAACAGCGTTTGGGGGATCACCGCACGCAACCGTGAACAGAACTTCGCGCTCAATCTGCTGATGAATCCGGAATGCGATTTCGTCACGCTGCTGGGACAAGCCGGTACAGGCAAGACTTTGCTCGCACTCGCAGCAGGCCTGGCGCAGGTACTGGAAACCAAGCTTTACAACGAAATCATCGTCACCCGCGTCACCGTGCCGGTTGGTGAAGACATCGGCTTCCTGCCCGGTACCGAGGAAGAGAAGATGTCACCGTGGATGGGCGCCTTCGACGACAACCTTGAGGTGCTCAACAAGTCCGACACCGACGGCGGGGAATGGGGACGCGCCGCCACCCAGGACCTGATCCGCTCCCGCATCAAGATCAAGTCGCTCAACTTCATGCGCGGCCGCACTTTCGTCAACAAGTTCCTGATCGTCGACGAAGCGCAGAACCTGACGCCGAAGCAGATCAAGACCCTGGTGACACGTGCAGGACCAGGCACCAAGATCATCTGCCTCGGCAATATCGCGCAGATCGATACGCCATACCTGACCGAAGGATCGAGCGGCTTGACGTATGTGGTCGACCGGTTCAAGGGCTGGACGCACAGTGGTCACGTGACGCTCGCGCGCGGCGAACGTTCACGCCTGGCAGATCATGCGAGCGATGTGTTGTAACAGATAGCGCCGCCATAAAAAAAGCCTGCATTTCGATGCAGGCTTTTTTGTTTAAGTTCGATTGCGCCTAGAAAATCTGCGTGCCGATCCACCATGCTATCGCCGCAACAAATGCCGATGCGGGAATCGTGAATACCCATGCCCAGACGATGTTGCCGGCGACGCCCCAACGCACCGCCGACATTTTTCTCGATGAGCCCACACCGACGATTGCGCCCGTGATGGTATGCGTGGTTGAAACAGGAATGCCTAATCCGGTTGCCAGGAACAGCGTGATTGCGCCGCCCGTCTCCGCACAAAAACCACCGACCGGTTTCAGTTTCGTGATCCTCTGGCCCATGGTCTTGACGATACGCCAGCCGCCGAACAAGGTGCCCAGGCCGATTGCTGTGTAACAGCTGATAATCACCCACCACGGCAGCGGATCGCTCGATGTACTGACGCCGGAAGCAATCAGCAGCATCCAGATAATGCCCATGGTTTTCTGCGCATCGTTGCCTCCATGGCCGAGGCTGTACATCGATGCTGACACCAGTTGCATGCGCCGGAACCACTTGTCGACGCGACGCGGCGTAGATCGCACGAAAATCCACGAGACAAGGACCATCATCATTGACCCGAAGATGAAACCGAGCAAAGGCGACAGCACGATAAAGGAAATGGTCTTGATCAGTCCACCGGAAATCAGTGCGCCTGTTCCCGCTTTTGCAACCGCCGCGCCGACCAATCCACCGATCAAAGCGTGGGATGATGAGGACGGTATGCCGTAGTACCAGGTCAGCACGTTCCAGAAGATTGCGCCGACCAATGCGCCGAACACCACGTAATGGTCAACCACCATCGGCTCGATCGTGCCTTTGCCGACCGTCGTCGCCACTTTCAACTGGAAGAAGAAAATTGCGACGACATTGAAGAAAGCAGCCATGGCGACTGCATGCTGCGGTTTCAGAACGCCGGTCGACACCACGGTCGCGATGGCGTTGGCCGCATCATGAAAGCCGTTCATGAAATCGAAAACCAGGGCCAGCGCGATCAGGAAGGCGAGGACGTAAATGCTTATCTGAAGGGTTTGCATAATTGTTTGTTGTTTTATTCAGTTCAAGGTGCGGCACAACACGCGGATTCCATACGGTATCCGCATGCCGCGCGCAACAGGCTGCAGGCTCACCGTATCCGGTAAAAGGTCGCAGCTGATCCCTCCAGGGCCTTATGCGTTCTCGACAATAATTCCTTCTATGATGTTGGCGACGTCTTCGCAACGATCGGTGACTGTCTCGAGGATCTCGTAAATCGCCTTCAGTTTAATCAGGTTGCGCACATCCGGCTCGTCGCGGAAGAGTTTCGACATCGCCGCGCGCATCACGTGGTCGGCATCCGATTCGTAGCGATCGATCTCCTCGCAAAGCAACAGGATCTCTTTCGAATTGTCCATGTTGTGCAGCAGGCTGACAGCCGCTTTGACTTTTTCTGTGCACGCCAGGCACAGTTCGGCCAGGCGCTTGGCTTCCGGGGTCACGGCCTTGATGTCATACAGCGAAATGGTCTGCGCCGCGTCCTCCAGCAGGTCGAGGATGTCGTCCATGCGTGTGATCAGCTGGTGGATGTCATCGCGGTCGAGCGGCGTGATGAAGGTCTTGTGCAACAACTCGAGCGTGTTGTGGGTGACCTTGTCCGCCTGTTTCTCGATGCCTTCGATCGCATGCGCGCGATTTTCCAGGTCGTCGAAGTTCGTCATCAGCGCAACCATTTCCCTTGCGCCTTTGACGCAAAGCTCGCCGTGCTGAATGAAGAGTTCAAAGAATTTGCCCTCGGTGGGCATCAGTCGTCCAAACATGGTCGTTCTCTCTTAAAGTTATGCTAAGAATCGTTCAGGATCGCGACGCATACGCTGCCTGCGAGCGTACGCCGCTACTGCGCTGCCGAAGGCTTGTTCAACCGGACCGGGCTTACTCGCCGCCGAAAATGGCCTGACCGCCGGTATAGTTATCGAATTTTGTGAATTGACCGTGGAACGTCAATCGTACGCTGCCGATCGGTCCGTTACGCTGCTTGCCGATGATGATTTCCGCCGTGCCCTTGTCCTGCGAATCAGGGTTGTAGACCTCGTCACGATAAATGAAGAGGATCACGTCGGCATCCTGTTCGATAGCGCCGGATTCACGCAAATCGGACATAACCGGGCGCTTGTTCGGCCGCTGTTCGAGCGAGCGGTTCAACTGGGACAGGGCTATCACCGGGCAATTCAACTCCTTCGCCAACCCCTTCAGGTTCCGGGAAATCTCGGAGATCTCTGTCGCGCGGTTTTCGCCGGAGGAGTTTGCGGACATCAATTGCAGGTAGTCGATGATGATCAGGCCCAGTTTGCCGCATTGGCGCGACAATCGCCTGGAGCGCGCACGCAGTTCGATGGAACTGAGCGCCGGCGTTTCATCGATGTACAGCTGTGCATCGTTCATTTTCTGAATCGCGTGCGTCAGGCGCGGCCAGTCCTCATCATTGAGGCGCCCGGTACGCAAGCGGTGCTGATCGAGGCGGCCCACGGAGCCCAGCATACGCATTGCAAGCTGCGTCCCGCCCATCTCCATCGAGAAGACGGCGACCGGCAAACCGCTTTCAATGGCGACGTGTTCACCGATGTTGATGGAAAATGCGGTCTTACCCATCGATGGACGGCCGGCAACGATGACCAGGTCACCCGGCTGCAACCCCGACGTCATGCGATCGAGGTCGGTAAAGCCGGTCGGGACGCCGGTGATGTCATTCTGGTTGTCGCGGTTGTATAGTTCGTCGATGCGTTCTACAACTTGCGTAAGGAGTGGCTGGATTTCCTGGAAGCCCTGCGCGCCACGTGAGCCCTCCTCCGCAATCGCAAAGATTTTGGATTCGGCTTCGTCCAGCATCTGCTTGACTTCCTTGCCTTGCGGGTTAAAGGCCTGGCCGGAAATCTCGTCGGAGACGGTAATCAGTTTGCGCAGCACGCCACGGTCGCGGACGATCTCGGCATAGCGGCGGATGTTGGCCGCGGACGGCGTATTTTGCGCCAGCGCATTCAGGTACGACAGGCCGCCGACTTCCTCGGCCTTGCCGGTACCGCTCAGCGATTCGAAGACGGTGATGACATCGGCCGGCCTCGAGTTATTGATCAGCTTGACGATGTGTTGAAAGATGATGCGGTGGTCGTAACGGTAGAAATCATCATCCCTGACGAAATCGGCGATGCGGTCCCATGCCGCATTATCCAGTAGTAAACCACCGAGGACGGATTGCTCCGCTTCAATCGAATGAGGCGGAACGCGTAAAGAGTCGAGTTGTGGATCGGTGCGGCTATTCATCATGGCGCGAATTATACCCTGCTCGCAAAAGCGGACAGGATAGCCCGGAAGAATTTTATGGCTTGATTTTGGCGGATTCTTCGCAGTCACCGCAAACCACATTCAAAGCATAAGCGCGTTTCTTCCGTGCTTGCCCCTCTGATAACACGTCAGGCACCGATTGGTTGCGCCAACCTTGTGCAATGATAAAAACGGGACGAAACGCGCATAAAAAAAGGCCGGGAAAACCCGGCCTTTTTCAGAGTGCGATGAACGGCAATTATGCCTGCGCGCCCACTACGGCAACAGTCACGTCGACCACAACGTCTGTATGCAGGGACACGGACACCGGGTGTTCGCCAGTGGTCTTCAGTGGGCCTTGCGGCATGCGGACGTTCGCCTTTTCGACCGGGAAACCTTGATTGGTCAGCGCAGCAGCGATATCGGCGTTGGTTACCGAACCGAACAGGCGGCCATCGACGCCGGCTTTTTGGGAAACCTGCACGGTCATGCCGTTCAGTTTTTCGCCTTGGGCTTGCGCTGCACCCAGCTTGGCGGCAGCTGCTTTTTCCAGCTCTGCGCGCTTGGCTTCAAATTCAGCGACAGCGGCTGCGGTAGCGCGGCGGGCCATGCGTTGCGGGATCAGGAAATTACGTGCGTAACCGTCCTTGACGCGAACGACTTCACCGAGATTGCCGAGATTAACGACTTTTTCCAACAGAATGACTTGCATGTTTTCTCCTATATCAAGTCGTCAATTACGCGTGATGCAGATCGGTGTACGGCAGCAACGCGAGGTAGCGTGCGCGCTTGATCGCAGTGTCGACCTGACGCTGGTAATGCGCCTTGGTACCGGTCAGGCGTGCCGGCATGATCTTGCCGTTTTCCTGGACGAAGTCTTTCAGTGTGTCGACGTCCTTGTAGTCCACCTGCTCAACGTGCGCAGCGGTGAAGCGGCAGAATTTCTTGCGCTTGAACAGCGGGTTCTGCTGTTGGCGTTTTTGCTTGAGTTTGCTCTTGTCGAATTTTTTACCGAATGCCATTTTTGGCTCCTGTATCTAATGATCTGGTGTATATGTCTCGAAGTCCGTGATGTGAAATACGAGGCTTCTGCTATTGCGGCCCTTGCGTGCCAGGAATCCTGTGAACTGAAACGTCCCGCCTAGTTCTGCCTGGTCGAATCGTCCGGAAATTTCACCCGCGGCAAGCGCCGAAATTTCCATCTCAACCAGGCGCCGGACGCCTGCTTCAACCTGCTCCGAACTGTGCAGCAGTTTCGCTGTAACGATCGGGATGCCTGCCGGTGTGTAGCGCAACACTTCGCGCTCGGCAATGCTGGCAAGCAGTTGAAACTGATTCACTCTCCTGCAATCACAAGTTCGTCACGCAATAAATTACGCAGCGGCTGCCTCGGTACGCTGGGTCTTCGCAGCGTCTTCTTTCTGCACAGCCTTCATCATCGGCGACGGCGCAGTTTCGGCCTTCTTCATCTTCACGGTGAGGTGGCGCAGCACGGCATCGTTGAATTTGAAACCGGTTTCGATTTCAGCCAGCGTCTCGTTATCACACTCGATGTTCAGGCAGACATAATGCGCCTTGGCCAGCTTCTGGATCATGTAAGCCATCTGGCGACGGCCCCAGTCTTCGACACGGTGCACTTTGCCACCACGTGTGGTGACTATGCCCTTGTAGCGTTCGATCATCGCGGGCACTTGCTCGCTCTGATCCGGATGTACGATAAATACGATTTCATAATGACGCATGTAATCTCCTTTTGGACGGATTGAAAAATCGCCCACCCCGGCGTCAAGACGGGTGTGGGAAGAGGAAAGCCCGAGATAATAACCGGAAAACACCGAATATTCAATGGTTTCAAGGTCTTAACCAGTTCGGCATCGAGGATGCGTAATCACTCGTATTAATATTTTGCTTGCAAAGTCGCGCGCACTGTATAAAAATACAGGCTGTTTTTATCCACAGCGACCTTACCGGACGCGCAACCACCTGCCGCCATGATCAAACTGACCGCCCGCCAGGAACAAATCCTGAATCTGATAAGGGAAGCGATCGAGAACACCGGCTTCCCACCGACCCGTGCCGAAATCGCAGCTGAGCTCGGTTTTCGCTCGGCAAACGCGGCTGAAGAACATTTGCAGGCGCTGGCGCGTAAAGGCGCGATCGAAATTTCGCCCGGGACTTCGCGCGGCATTCGCTTGCGTGACATGACGCCGGACGGCAGGCAGATCGGCAATAAACAGCTGGCCCTGCCCCATCCATCGCTGATGCAGCTGAGCCTGCCGCTGGTCGGCCGCGTCGCCGCCGGATCGCCCATCCTCGCGCAGGAACATATCGAAGCAACATACAGTGTCGATCCGTCACTGTTTTCAGCCAAACCGGATTACCTGCTCAAGGTACGCGGCCTGTCGATGCGCGATGCGGGGATCATGGACGGCGACTTGCTGGCGGTGAAAAAGATCGACACTGCCAAGAACGGCCAGATTGTGGTGGCACGACTCGGCGACGACGTCACCGTCAAACGCTACAAGAAGACCGGGTCTCTCATTGAGCTTCTGCCTGAAAACCCGGACTTCCAACCGATCCGTGTCGAGTCGAGCGCGGATAATTTTGCGCTCGAAGGGTTGGCCGTCGGCCTGCTGCGCGCCTGGGGATAACAGGGGAAAGAGGTCAGGGATCAGTTCACAATGCGGACCCTGACCTCTTTCCACTACCGTCTGATATGCACAGAGGCCCGGAATCAGGAATCACTTCAAAATGCTGATCCCTGTCCTCTGATCCCTGTCCTCTGATACGCCCACCCTCCTCCGACATTTAGCCTCATCCCGGATCATTTCGGCGTGTCATCCCGGCGTGGCAGTTTCAGCAAGATCTGCCGCGCGATCCCGCGCAGGATATTGACTTCTTCCGTCTCAAGCTGGGTGCGCGAAAACAATCGTTTCAATCTCGGCATCAACTTCTTCGGATTATCCGGATCGAGGAATTCGATCGCCACCAACGCCTGCTCGAGGTGCGCATACATGCCGTCGATCTGCGTCATGCCGGCCGCGTCACCCTGGAAGCCGATAGTTGTAGACGGCAGCGCGTCTCCGGCGGCAGCAACGCGACATTCATAGGCGAGCACCTGCACCGCCTGCGCCAGGTTCAATGAGGAATAGTCGGGGTTGGCCGGGATGTTGATCAGCGCGTTGCACTTTGCAACGATTTCATTGGGCAGGCCATAACGCTCGCTGCCGAATACCAGCGCTGCGTTCAATCCGGGATCAGTAGCGAGTTGTGCCGCAAGCGGTCTGGGCGCTACAACCGGCGGCGAAAATTCGCGCAGCCTAGCCGTCAGTGCCGCGGCAAAATTGCAACCGTCTAGCGCTTCGTCGATCGATCCGACCACCCGCGCCGCAGCCAGGATATCCTGCGCACCGCTGGCGAATGCGATCGCCTCCTCCTGTTGGAGCACATCCGGAAAGCGCGGGCTGACCAGGATCAGTTGGGAAAATCCCATCGTCTTTATTGCGCGCGCCGCAGCCCCGATATTGCCAGGATGACTGGTTCCGACGAGCACGAAGCGCAGGCGGTTGAAAAGAGAGGTATTGGTTTCTGGCTGGTTCATTTAAAATAGCGACATTGCGCGGCAAACTGTTTAGTCAAGGCTACTCGGCCCAAAATTGCCGCATCGCTCATTAATTCAATCATATGTGGTTCCGAACGCGGTATGCGACGGTACCGCAATTTTAACGGAACCTTTATGCATCCCATGCTCAACACGGCGGTGAAAGCCGCGCGTCGCGCCGCTTCGATCATCAACCGCGCAACATTCGATCTCGACCGTGTACAGATCACCCAAAAGGGGCATAACGACTACGTCACCGAGGTGGACCAGGCAGCGGAACAAGCAATCGTCGAAGTCCTGAAAACCGCCTACCCGGACCACGCCATCCTCGCCGAAGAATCCGGCGCATCAAGCAACCTGCACGACGAGAACGAGAATGTCTGGATCATCGATCCGCTCGACGGCACCACCAATTTCATTCACGGCTTTCCCCAGTATTGCGTTTCGATCGGCCTGAAGCAGCGCGGCCAGATCACGCAGGCTGTGGTGTATGATCCGACCCGCAACGACCTGTTCACTGCAACCAAAGGCGCCGGCGCTTACCTGAACGACAAGCGCATACGCGTCGGCCGCCGCGACAAACTGGCGGACGCACTGATCGGCACCGGCTTCCCGTACCGCGACCTCAAGGGACTGGACGAATACATGCAGATGTTCCGTATCATGACCGAACGCACCTCCGGCCTGCGCCGTCCAGGCGCCGCGGCGCTGGATCTTGCTTACGTGGCCGCAGGACGGCTCGACGGCTTTTTCGAGAAAGGCCTGCAACCGTGGGATATGGCGGCAGGCTCGCTACTGATCACTGAAGCTGGCGGCATCGTTGGCAATTTCTCCGGTGAATCCGATTACCTCGACAAGGGCCAGGTTCTCGCCGGCTCTCCGAAAATTTTCGCGCAAATGGTGCCATTGCTCTCGCCGTTTGCCAAATAAGGTCCACATACGAAAGCATGCGAAGCGGGCTATGGCCTTGCTTCCTGATGCTAGTCCAGAAGTCTAATTCCGAGTGCAGGTACGGGCGCCCTTAGTCCGTACGCGCTAATTTCCATATTGAGATGTCATGTCCTTTTCCGAACTCGGCCTGTCCGACGAAATCGTCCGCGCAGTGACCGAACAGGGGTATACCACCCCTACCCCGATCCAGAAGCAAGCCATCCCCGCAGTACTTGGCGGCGGCGACCTGCTGGCCGGCGCACAAACCGGCACCGGCAAGACCGCCGGCTTCACACTCCCTATCCTGCAGCGCCTGGCCAAACGGTCCGGCGCGCCCGCCGCAAAGGGAAGACCGCTGCGCGCACTGATCCTGACGCCGACTCGCGAACTGGCCGCACAGGTTGAGGAAAGCGTTCGCGTCTACGGCAAATACCTGCCTCTCAACTCGACCGTGATCTTCGGCGGCGTCGGCATCAACCCGCAGATCAAGCTGCTCAAGGACGGCGTCGACATCCTCGTCGCAACACCCGGACGTCTGCTCGATCACATGCAGCAGGGCACCGTGAACCTGACTAACATTGAGATCCTGGTGCTGGACGAAGCCGACCGCATGCTCGATATGGGATTCATCAGGGATATCCGGCGCGTGCTCGCCGCACTGCCGAAACAGCGTCAAAACCTGTTGTTCTCCGCGACTTTTTCCGACGAGATCAAGGCTCTGGCGGACGGCTTGCTGAACTCCCCTGCGATGATCGAGGTCGCGCGCCGCAATTCCACGGTCGAAGTCATTGCGCAGAAAGTGCATCCGGTCGACCGCAACCGCAAGCATCCGATGCTGGCCCATCTCATCAAAACGCAGAAGTGGTCGCAGGTTTTGGTCTTCACTCGCACCAAGCACGGCGCCAACAAGCTGGTCGAGCAATTGGAACGGGACGAAATCAGCGCCCTCGCGATCCATGGCAACAAGAGTCAGTCGGCGCGCACCCGCGCACTGACCGAGTTCAAGGATGGGACGCTGCAGGTCCTGGTGGCAACCGACATCGCCGCCCGCGGCATCGATATCGACCAGCTGCCGCACGTCGTCAACTACGACTTGCCCAATGTCCCTGAGGACTATGTGCATCGGATCGGACGCACCGGGCGTGCAGGCGCCACCGGCGAAGCCGTATCGCTGGTCTGTGTTGACGAGCACGAGCTGCTGAAGGATATCGAAAAGCTGATCAAGCGCGAACTGCCGAGAGAAGTCATCGCCGGATTCGAGCCGGACCCGAACGCGCGGGCGCAGCCTATCCAGCTACGCAGCGGCAATGCCGGTGGCGGCGGCGGTGGACGTCAACGCACGCAAGCCAAGGCGCCCGCAACCAAATCCGCTGCGCCCGGCAGGCCGGCGGACAAGACGAAATTCAGCGGCAAGCCATCGACGCCACATCGTTCCGGCGGTCGCGGCAGATAGTGCCGTTTGATCGCATTTGATGAACCGCAGCCGGTATAAAATGCGGGCTACACCAACGTGTGATCAAAAGGGTTGGAATGGCATTAACAACTGCACTGAAAACGGACAACGCGGACAGCGGCAATCAGCTGCTCCGCGCGAATGAAGCGATAGAAAAGCACACGCCAATGATGCAGCAGTTCCTTCGCATCAAGGCAGACTATCCGGACCTGCTGTTGTTCTATCGGATGGGCGATTTTTATGAACTTTTTTTCGACGATGCGGAGAAAGCTGCCCGTCTGCTGGGCATCACGCTGACGCAACGCGGTTCGTCGAACGGCACACCGATCAAGATGGCCGGTGTGCCGTTCCACTCGGTAGAACAGTATCTCGCCAAACTGGTCAAGCTCGGTGAGTCGGTCGCGATATGCGAACAGATCGGCGACCCGGCAACCAGCAAAGGTCCGGTCGAACGAAAAGTCGCGCGCGTGGTTACGCCCGGCACCCTGACCGACTCCGACCTCCTGCCGGAAAAATCGGAACGTCCCTTGCTGGCCTTGTGCACCGTCACGCAACGCAAGACCGTCACCGTTGGTCTTGCTTGGCTATCGATGGCAAGCGGCGCATTGAAGATGATGGAATTTGCGGGCGATTCGACATCGTTCGAAACGCGGTTGAAGCAAGAACTGGAACGCATCGCTCCGGCTGAAATTCTTGTTGCGGACGACAGCGGCACGCTTGGCAATGACCTGCCCGGCAAACTCACAACCGTCCCTGTTTGGCACTTCGACAGCACGACCGGCGCCAAGGCCCTGTTGGAACAGCTCGCCGTGGCATCGCTTTCCGGCTTCGGCGCGGACAATCTCACCTCGGCGATCGGTGCGGCCGGTGCGCTGCTGCGCTACGCCCAGTCAACACAGGGCAAAGGCTTACAGCATGTGCGCACGCTGGCGGTCGAATCGGAGAATGAATTCATCGGACTCGATGCTGCCACCCGGCGCAACCTGGAACTAACCGAGACGATACGCGGGCAGGACGGCTCGTCGTCCGCCCCTACCCTGTTCTCGCAGCTCGACCACTGCCGCACGGCGATGGGCTCACGCCTGCTGCGCCATTGGTTGCATCACGCGCGCCGCGACCAGGAAATAGCGAAAGGGCGCCATGCCGCGCTGAATGCATTGATGCGCGGGGACGCGGCGGCGGGACTGTCGGCCACCCTGTCATCGGTTCCGGATATCGAACGCATCACCACGCGTATCGCGTTGTTGTCGGCGCGCCCGCGTGACCTGGCCGGACTCTGCGGCGGCTTGCAGCAATTACCATCGTTGCGCGCTTATGTCGCCATGTGCGACAAGGATGCGGATGCACCGCTATTGAAATCCATCCAGGGTGCGCTTGCCACCCCGGCGGAATGTCTCGACCTGATCGAGCGCGCTATCGCTCCTGAACCGGCAGCCATGGTGCGCGACGGCGGCGTCATCGCGCGCGGCTTCGACGCCGAACTCGATGAATTGCGCGCGCTATCCGAAAATGCCGGGCAATTCCTGGTGGACCTCGAAACCCGCGAGCGCGCACGTACCGGCATCGCCAACCTGCGCGTTGAATACAACAGGGTGCACGGCTTCTACATCGAGGTGACGCATGGGCAGACCGACAAAGTTCCAGATGACTATCGCCGTCGCCAGACGCTGAAGAATGCGGAACGCTATATCACGCCTGAGCTGAAGGCATTCGAGGACAAGGCGCTGTCGGCGCAGGAGCGCGCACTGTCGCGCGAAAAGGTGCTGTACGAAAAACTGCTGAACGACCTCGCGCCGCATATCGGCACGCTGCAGTCGATCGCTCACGCGATCGCACAGCTCGACACGCTGACGGCGCTGGCCGAACATGCGATGCGCAACAACTGGTGCGCGCCGCTGCTGGTGTCAGAACCGTCGATCGTGATCGAACAGGGCCGCCACCCGGTGGTCGAGAATCAGATCGAACGCTTTATCGCCAATGACTGCGAACTGGACAACGACCGCAAGCTGCTGCTGATCACCGGACCCAACATGGGCGGTAAATCGACATTCATGCGGCAGGTCGCGTTGATCACGTTGCTCGCATACGTCGGCAGCTTTGTACCGGCAAGCCAGGCAGTCATCGGCCCGATCGACCGGATTTTCACGCGCATCGGCGCCGCAGACGACCTGGCAGGCGGTCGCTCGACTTTCATGGTCGAGATGACAGAGTCAGCGGCGATACTGAACGGTGCGACCGATTGCTCATTGGTACTGATGGATGAAGTCGGACGCGGCACATCCACCTTCGACGGCCTCGCGTTGGCATGGGCCATCGCCAGGCACCTGATTGACACCACCCGCAGCTTCACACTGTTTGCGACGCATTACTTCGAGCTGACGCAACTCCCCGAGACGCATTCCGCCGCAGCGAATGTGCACCTGTCGGCGGTCGAACACAAAGACAGCATCGTGTTCCTGCACGCGGTTCAGCCTGGCCCTGCATCACAAAGCTACGGCTTGCAAGTTGCCCAGTTGGCGGGCGTGCCGCAGCCGGTCATCAGAGCCGCACGCAAGCACCTCGCCGCATTGGAAGCGCAATCAGTACAGTCGACCCCGCAGTACGATCTGTTTGCCAGTCCCGCCAGCCCGGCGGTGCACGAAGCGGAAGAACCACAACAGGATAAAGCTGTCTCAATCGTCATCGAAGCTCTGGCAGAGATCGACCCGGATGCGATGTCGCCGCGTGATGCGCTGGACGCACTCTACCGATTGAAAAATCTGGCCGATCAGTAACAGGATGAAAAAACTTTTCTTGAAAGGGCTGCTGGCCACGGGCGTCATGGCGTATGCCTGTGGCGTTATGGCCGCAACGTCGACATTCAGCTTCGGCGTCATCCCGCACCCTTTCAAGGCAGCGCAGGATGATTCGATCCTGCGCCAGTCCATCGCCGACACCGATTCCGAGAATCTTGCCTTCGTCGTGGCCAACGGAATCAAGGCGCGCACGGAATCGTGCAACGACAATGTCTATAACGGGCGGAAAGCGCTGCTCGGCAGCGCGGAGAACGGCCTGATCGTGTCGCTGGCTGCGAGCGACTGGACGGACTGCAAAAGCAGGAACAGCAGGTCTACAGCGATCGCACGCCTGAACCGGCTGCGCGAATTATTTTTTGCCGACGAAATGTCGCTGGGCGCCACCAGGATTCCGCTGGCTCGGCAGTCAGCCATCCCGAAATTTCGCAGCTATGGTGAGAATGCGCGATGGGAATTCGGCAACGCAATGTTTGCGTCCATTAACCTGCCTGAAAACAACAATCACTACCTATCAGACGCGGGCCGCAACGGCGAGTTCGAGGACCGGTTGCTTGCCAACCGGGACTGGCTGAACAGGGTGTTCACTTATGCCAGGCTCAAGAAGATGAGCGGCATCGTACTCTTTTGCGACGGCAACCCGCTCTCGAAAGCCGGTGTCGCGCGTCGCGACGGATTTGCAGAAGTACGCCAGCAAATCACTACGCTGGCCGCCAAATTCCCCGGTAAGGTGTTGATTGTTCACGACCGACCGGAAGCCGGCCCGAACTCTTCGAACGAGATCAAATGGCGCAACAACGTCGGTGTGCTGGAAGCCGGATCGCCATGGACCAAGGTCCGTGTCGACCCTTCCCTTCCGGTGCTCTTTGCGATTACCGGGACGCCGTCGCTCGAGGCGAAAAACGCGCCGGCTGCGGACGCAACGGTCCGCTAGCCGGGCGTCTGTTAATGGATCGGCCGGCTGCGAAAATGGTCGCCCGCTTCGTCGTCATCGACATCCCCGTGATGATGCCCGTGTTCGCCATGCACATGTTCATGCGTGACTTCTTCTTCGGTCGCAGTGCGCACTTCCGCGACATTCAGTGTGAAGCGCAATGCCATGCCGGCCAACGGATGATTCCCGTCCAGCACGACCTTGTCATCGGCGATATCGGTCACGGTAAAGATCAATGATTCGTCACCGCTCTCGCCCGCTTCGGGCGTGCCTTCGAACTGCATGCCGACTTCCAGCGGTGTCGGCAGCCGGTTGCGCGGTTCAATCTTGACCAGGCTGGCATCGTATTCGCCGAAAGCGTCTTCCGGCTCGACCTGGATTGTCGTCTCGTAACCGACCTCCTTGCCCTCGAGTGCCTCCTCGATTTTCGGCAGCGTGTTTTCATAGCCGCCGTGCAGGTAGACCATAGGCTCGCGACTTTCTTCGATCAGATTGCCTTGGGCATCCGACAATTTGTAGTGCAATGTCACTACCGTGTTCTTGGCAATCTTCATGGTGATTCCTTTCATTTTCAGAGGAATGATTATACCTACTGAGCGAACTCTTAGAGTCCATTTGACAATTGTAGACGGTCTGCGTCAGCAGTAAGGGGAAGATCACGGCCCGAAGGAATCGAGGCGCTCATTCGGCCGGTTGTACGGATACCGGCCGGCTTGCCTGATTCATGGACCAGCTCTTGGCTTCCGAGCAATAGTCGTGCCTATATAATGTGGGGATGACTAAATCCACTCTTTTAGGCGGCATATCGCCACAACAGTTTCTTCGCGAATACTGGCACAAGAAACCCTTGCTGATTCGCCAGGCTTTAACCGGATTCACTCCCCCGCTGACGCGTGATGCGCTATTCGACCTGGCGGCACGGGATGACGTGGAATCACGGCTGATCACCCACTTCGACCAGCACTGGCAGATGGAAAACGGGCCTGTCGAAAAGCTGCCTTCGGCGAATCAAAAGGACTGGACGTTGCTGGTGCAGGGAGTGAATTTGCATGACGATGCGGCCGACGCCTTGTTGCAGCAATTCCGCTTCATCCCGGATGCGAGGCTGGATGACCTGATGATCAGCTATGCCACCGATACGGGTGGGGTCGGGCCGCATTTTGACTCCTATGACGTATTCCTTTTGCAAGCGCAGGGGCAACGCCGCTGGCGCATCAGTGCGCAAGATGACCTCACATTGGTAAAGGGTATGCCGCTGAAAATTCTGCAGAACTTCCAGCCGGAACAGGAGTTCGTCCTCGATCCGGGAGACATGCTTTACCTGCCGCCGCAGTACGCCCATGACGGTACTGCGGTTGGAGAATGCATGACCTATTCGATCGGCTTCAGGGCGCCGTCGTACCAGGAGCTCGGGGAATCATTCTTGCAATTCATGGCCGATTCGATCGACTTGCCCGGCCGCTATGCCGATCCGGACCTGCGCCCCGCCAAGCATCCGGCGGAGATCGATCGGGCCATGATGTCCCAGGTCGCGTCCGAACTGTCCAAGCTCCGGTTTACCGAAGCCGACATGACCATTTTTCTCGGCCAATATTTGTCCGAGCCAAAATCGAATGTCTTTTTCGATGCTCCCGCACGCCCGCTGACCTTGGCTCGCTTTGCGCAGAAAGCGGCCAAAAACGGGGTAGCGTTGTCCCGCAAGACTCGCATGCTCTACCGCGGCAAACATGTTTTCATCAACGGCGAGTCGTTTGCGGTGAACGCTGCCGACAAAGCGGCGTTAAGCGCACTGGCGGACAAGCGGCGCCTCGAGGGAAGCGAGGCAGGCCTGGTTTCGCAGGACGTGATGGAGGCCCTGCATATCTGGTATGAGGACGGCTGGCTGGTGCTGGTCTGAGGCGCGCCGAAGTATAGCGTTGCACACTTACAAATGCCTTACCGAAATGACTTGCCAAACTGTCTTGTTGCGAAAAAACCCGTTATAATTGCGAGTTAGGAAGTTTTCAATGTGTCGCATCGCAACATTTTCGCGTCAACCTTCGAAAACGCCTGCCGAGCGATAATTACCGGTAATTATTCATCGCAAATTTTGACAAAAAATCATTGAAGGAAAATCCATGAAAAAAACACTGTTGATCGCGTCCCTGCTGGCTGTTGCTCTGGCTGCTTGCAGCAAGAAAGAAGAAACCGTTGTTGTTCCTGCTGCCGCTCCTGCTGTTGAAGCACCGGCTGCTGCTGCTCCGGCTCCTGCTGCCGCACCGGCTGACGCTGCTCCTGCTGCTCCTGCCGCTTCCGCACCGGCTGCTGACGCTGCTGCCGCACCGGCTGCTGCTGCTCCTGCTGCTACCGCACCGGCTGCTGACGCTGCTGCTGCCCCTGCCGCATCCAAGTAATCGACAGATTATTTAATTAAAAAGCCGACCACTGGTCGGCTTTTTTCATCCTGCTTCTCCCCTGCATTCCTAATTCAAGCACTCAACTTTCGACGATCAGCTGTCAAGCTCGATCCAGCCGAAGCCCTCTTCCTGGCAAGCGATCATTACCCGCGTCGAGGCAGCCTCGACCGCGCTGCAAAGCGCGATGCGAGCAAGCTCCGGGGTATTGTTCTCCTGGCTTAAATGGGCTCCCACTACAGTCCGCAGACGCGATTTATCGAGAGCCGCGAGAATTTCAGCAGACGTGTCGTTCGACAAATGTCCGTAAGCGCCGCCGATGCGTTGCCTCAGCGACGGGGGATAGGTGGAATTGGCAAGCATTCGCCGATCGTGGTTACATTCCAGCATGAGCGCATCGCAGCCGCCCAAGGCCTGGATCAGGTGAGGTGTGGATTGTCCTGCATCGGTTAACACGCCAAGCCGGAAGCGCCCGTTGCCCGCGACGTACTGAACTGGCTCGCGCGCATCATGCGGTACGGTATATGGGGTCAGTTCGAGATCGCCGATGGCAAATCGCTCACCGTCGCGGCAATACTGGATCGCGACGCCGTCACTATCTTTGCGCACCGCCTGCCAGGTGCCGAAGCTCAGCCATACCGGTATGTGATGACGCCTGGCGAATTTGAAGACGCCGCCCACGTGATCCTTGTGTTCATGGGTGACCACGATGCCGGCCAGGTCGCCCGGAAGCATGCCCAGCCTTTGCAGGCGACGTTCAGTTTCGCGGATAGCAAACCCGCAATCGAGCATGACGGTGGTGCGGGTGGCACCGGATGAGGCAGAGATAAGTAGCGCGTTTCCGTCGCTACCGCTCCCCAGACTGGCAAATTTCAATGGTGTTTATTTCAGTTGCTCGCTCAACAGGGAAAGGATCCTGTCGGCTGTTTGTGACGTTTCCGGGCGTCCTTCGTTATTCAGGACGGCAACCTGGCTGCTTGCGCCGCTTCCTTTCACCGCTACCCGATAACGCTGTGCCGATTTGGCCTTGTCGTCGCTCGAGCCGGAAAACAGCTTGGAGAAGAAACCCTTTTGGGATGTGTTTTGCGCGTCCTGGCCCTGGTCCACATAGCGGACGAAATACAAGCCCTGGGTACGATCGCGGTCTTCCACCGTGAACCCCACACGGTCCAGCGCCAGGCCGACGCGGCGCCATGCGCGGTCGAATCCTTCGTCAACTTCGACGTAACCGCCATTGGTGCCTTTGACCAGCTTGGCGCGAGCCGGCTGGACTGGGGCGTTGGCGACAGTCGCTTTCGCGCGGGAGTCGTCGACGCCGAGACGTGCCATCAATCGGGACAAAAATTCGGCTTCAAGTTCCGGATCTGCTGCGCGCGGAGTCCAGATGGTCCCCTCTTTTTGCTGGCCCATCAGCACTTCCTGCGCACCGCGATGACTGATAAAAATTTCAGTCGAGCCATCCTGACCACGTTCCAGGCGAGTGCGGAATTTATCGCGCTCGCCGGTGGAATAGAGAGAGTCGAACGCTTTGCCGATGGTGTTGCGAATGAAATCCTGCGGAAGCTTGGCACGGTTCTCGGCCCAGTCGGTTTCCATCAGCCCTGTTTGCGGCTGCTCGATATTGATCAGGAAACCCAGATCCTGCCAGAAGTCCTTGATCTGCGGCCACAGAACTTCCGGCGCCTGATTCACCACCAGCCAACGCTGATTACCCGCACGCTCGATGCGCATGCCCGGCGTCGCGTTCGGAGCGACCGTGGAGGCAGCGGTTGGGCGTGCTCCCTGCTGCTGGTTGTATCCCGAGGCGGTTGCGGTACCGCGGTTCGCTTCCGGAATCGCATACCGGTTCTCACGTTGCAACTGTGTCAGGTCGGGAGGAACCTCCAGGTTCGGCGCTTTTCCTGCGCTCTTGTAATCAACGCGGTCCCCTTCGATCAACGAGCTGATCGAACTGCAACCCGGGAGGCCGGCGATCGCCAGCGCAATGATGAGTCCACGTTGAGCCATGTGAGTGTTCCTGCGTTTATTCATGTGTGCTGAAGAAGGTAAGGTTGAAGGCCGGGACGGCCTGGGCGGCCGCGCGGGCCCTTATTGTAATACACCGGCTTCGCGCAAGGCCGCACTCACGGTATCGTGGTATTCGGCCGCCAGCGGCGCAAGCGGCAGACGGATGCCGGCGGGGATCAGTCCCATCTCGGTCATTGCCCATTTCACCGGCACTGGATTCGGCTCGACAAACAACTTGTTGTGCAGCGGTAAAAGCTTGTTGTTGATTTCAACAGCGTCGGCGACTTTTCCGTTCATCGCAGCAACACACAGCTGATGCATGCCACGGGGAGCAACGTTGGCCGTCACGGAGATATTGCCCCTGGCGCCGCAGAACATCAACGCCATCGCAGTCGCATCATCGCCGGAGTAAACGGCAAACGACTTGGGCGCGAGACGCAGCAGGTCGCTGCCGCGCGCGATGTTGCCGGTCGCGTCCTTGACGCCGACGATGCCCGGCACCTGTGCCAGTCGCAAAATCGTATCGTTCGACATGTCGGCAACCGTGCGTCCCGGCACGTTATACAGGATCGACGGCAGGTCGACCGATTCCGCGATCTTGCGGAAATGCCGGTACATGCCCTCTTGCGTGGGCCGGTTGTAGTAAGGGACAACCTGCAGGGATGCATCGGCGCCTACGCGCTTCGCGTATTCGGTAAGCTCAATCGCCTCCGTGGTGGAATTACCGCCGGTGCCCGCGATGACCGGGATGCGCTTGGCGGCATGCTCAACCGCGACCTTGATTAATTCGCAATGCTCTTGAACTGATACGGTAGGCGACTCGCCGGTAGTGCCCACGATGACGATGCCATCCGTGCCTTCGGCGATATGCCAGTCGATCAGTTTGCGCAATCCGGGCAGATCGATGCTGCCATCTTCATGCATGGGGGTGACGATTGCGACAATGCTGCCCTTGATCATAGTGATGTAAATCCGCAAGGATATAAAGCGTTGATTGTAGCGGATAGCCCGCTTCGTGGGGTATTCATGGCGGGAATCCGGCTTCAGTCCAGGCGCAGCAGCTCCGGGGCACGGCCGGCGGATGTCTTCACCGCGCAAATGCGCTGTACCATCGCCGGCTTCGGCAGGGATACAAAGCCATCTTCGTACGCGATCACCCGCAATGAGGGATCGCCGTGCATCGCCGCCAGCAACTCCCCAGGCGCGAGCAGGAAGTCCGGATTGGACGGTTTGCCGAAACGCTCATTTCCCCGCGCGAAGGTTTCGTAGATCAGCACGCCGCCCGGCGCCAGGCTGGAAAGAATATGGCCGAACAGCGGGCGATGGAGATAGTTCGTTACCACGATGCCGGCAAAGCGGTTCGCCTCGAACGGCCACGATGCCAGTCCGTCAGGCGCATTTTCAAGATCGTGTTGCAGCGTGCGGATGCCCTCGCCCGCCACCCGCTCCAGTGCCGACGCATCGCGGTCGACAGCCAGCACCTGGTGCCCTGTCCCTGCAAGCAAACGGGCATGCCGGCCTCCGCCGCACGCGAGATCGAGCACTTCGCCCGGCGCAATCAGCGGCACAAAGCGAGCCACCCATCCGGAGGGTTGGTCGAGAACGGAGTGAGTGTCAGCCATTGGAGCTATAGTTCAGTCCCATCGCTTCACGCACGTCGCGCATGGTTTCCTGCGCCAGCTTGCGCGCCTTGTCGCAGCCATCGGCAACAATCGAACGCACTAGTGACGGGTCGTCCAGATACTGCTGCGCACGCTCACGCATCGGTTCCTGTTCCTTCAGGACGCCGTCGATCACCGGTTGTTTGCATTCGAGGCAACCGATGCCGGCCGACTTGCAGCCTTTCACGACCCAGTCCCTGGTCTGGTCATCGGAATACACCTGATGCAAACGCCACACCGGGCATTTTTCCGGATCGCCCGGGTCGGTGCGGCGCACGCGGGCCGGGTCAGTCGGCATGGTGCGGATCTTCTTCGTGATCGATTCCTTGTCTTCTCGCAGCGCAATCGCATTGCCGTAACTCTTGGACATTTTTTGTCCATCCAGTCCCGGCAGTTTCGATGCTTCCGTCAGGCGCGCGTGCGGCTCGAACAGAATCTGCTTGCGAGTCCCCGCGAGATAACCAAACAATCGTTCCCGGTCAGGCAGCGACAGGCTCTGGGACTGATCCAGCATCGCCCTGGCTTGTGCCAGCGCCTCCGCATTGCCCTTTTCCTGATACTCGGTGCGCAGGTCGTTGTAAATCTTGGCGCCCTTGCCGCCGAGTTTCTTCACCGCTTCCAGCGCTTTTTGCTCGAAGCCTTTTTCCTTGCCGTACAAGTGGTTAAAACGGCGCGCGATCTCGCGCATCATTTCGATGTGGGGAATCTGATCCTCGCCGACCGGCACCAGTCCGGCGCGATATATGAGCACGTCGGCCGCCTGCAGCAACGGATAGCCGAGGAAGCCGTAAGTCGCCAGGTCCCGGTCCGCCAGCTTTTCCTGTTGATCCTTGTAGGTCGGCACGCGCTCGAGCCATCCGAGTGGCGTCACCATCGACAGCAACAGGTGCAGTTCCGCATGCTCCTGCACTTTCGACTGGATGAAGATAGTCGCTTTCGACGGATCGACGCCGGCCGCAAGCCAGTCGATCACCATGTCCCAGGCGCTGCTCTCGATGATGCTCGGATCATCGTAGTGGGTGGTCAATGCATGCCAGTCCGCGACAAAGAACAGGCACTCCGATTCGGATTGCATTTTGATCCAGTTTTTAAGGGCACCGTGATAGTGGCCAAGGTGCATCGCACCAGTCGGGCGCATGCCGGAAACAACGCGGTCGGGATACATAGTCGGTCAGTTCAGAAAAAATCTCAGGGGGGAAACGATCACCAGCAATGCGGCCTCCGCAGCAGCCATCACCGGGATCATCCAGTAGTGCAAAAGTTTTAAAAACGCCAATCCTAACACTATGAAGAAACCGTAAGGTTCGATCTTGGCGTACTTGTAAGCGAGGCCATGCGGCAGCAGGCTGGTCATGATGCGGCCGCCGTCGAGCGGGGGCAGCGGAAACAGGTTGAAAGCGAAAATCAGCAGGTTGAACCAGACGCCGGCCTGCGCCATTTTGATGAAAAACGCTTCCTGCACATCCAGCGCTCGCAGCATGATCGCGAGCACCAGCCACATCAGCGCCATCACCAGGTTGGCGCCCGGGCCGGCGAGGGCGACCCAGGCCATATCCCGCTTCGGCTTGCGCAAATTGCCCCAGTCGACCGGGACCGGCTTGGCGTAGCCAAAGAAAAATGCGCCTGAAGTTGCAATGAACATCACGATCGGTATCAGGAGCGTGCCTATGGGATCGATATGCCTGGCAGGATTGAGGCTCATGCGGCCTTGCATGTAAGCGGTCGAATCGCCAAAATATTTGGCGGCATAGGCGTGCGCCGCTTCGTGCAAGGTAATCGCGAAGATCACCGGCAGTGCGTACACTGCGATCGTCTGAATAATTTGTTCCATGGGCGAATTTTATCAGAGGGCTATTATCACCCCCCGGAGAGAAGAAGAATCGCTTGGACTGCGGGCAGCCGGAGGCCGGTCGCTAGAGTCCGAAGGCTTGGGCATTGCCGCGGCCCTGGCGTATCAAAAGCGGCTCCTCGGCAGTAAGGTCGATCACCGTAGTCGGTTCCAGGCTGCACGCCCCGCCGTCAATGATGAGTTCGATCTGGCGTCCCAGCCGCTCCCGTATTTCATCCGGGTCGGTCAGTGGATCGCTTTCTCCGGGCATGATCAGCGTCGTGCTCAATAACGGCTGGCCGAGTTCTTCCAGCAGCGCGTGGGCAATCAGGTTCTCCGGCACGCGCAGCCCGATGGTTTTGCGTGACGGATGGCTCAGGCGGCGCGGCACTTCCTTGGTCGCCTCGAGGATGACGGTGTAGGGACCCGGCGTGGCAGCCTTCAACACCCGGTATTGACGATTATCGACGCGCGCATACTGGGCGATTTCGCCCAGGTCACGGCACAGCAATGTCAGGTGATGCTTTTCGTCTACGCCGCGTATACGCCGCAACCGCTCGACTGCATCCTTGTCGTCGAGGTGGCATACGAGCGCATAAGAGGAATCGGTCGGCAGAGCGACGATGCCGCCGGCATCGATGATCTGTGCAGCCTGCTTGATCAGCCTCAATTGGGGATTGTCGGGATGGATCTGGAAAAATTGGCTCATAAAGAAAAAGGAAACGGCGGCGACCCCGGGGCGGCCGCCGTTACAAGTCATCGGTAATTAATGCACCCCGCGCAAAGCAGCGATGCGCTCTTCGATCGGCGGATGGGTTGAAAACAATGCGGAAAAACCCGACGCGGCACTGTTGATGCCAAGCGCCTTGTACGTCTCGGGCAAATGTTCCACCGGTTCGAGTCCGCCCAGCCGCGCCAGTGCCTTCACCATCGGTTGCGGACTCCCGAGCAATTGCGCGGAACCGGCATCGGCGCGGAATTCGCGGTAGCGCGAGAACCAGGCGACGATGATGGATGCCAGGATGCCGAACACGATCTCGCACACGAACACGGTGACCATGTAGCCGATACCCGGGCGGTCGTCGTTGCTGCGGAACAGTGTCTTGTCGATCAAATAGCCAACCACGCGCGCCAGGAATATCACGAAAGTATTCACCACGCCCTGGATCAGGGTGAGCGTCACCATGTCGCCATTGGCCACGTGTGCGATCTCATGGCCGAGGACCGCTTCCACCTCGTCCTTGGTCATGTTCTGCAACAGGCCCGTCGATACGGCAACCAGCGCCGAGTTCTTGAATGCACCCGTGGCAAACGCATTCGGTTCGCCTTCATAGACCGCCACTTCGGGCATTGCGATGCCGGCGCGTTCGGCCAGTTTGCGCACCGTATCGACCAGCCACAACTCGGTCGACGTCGAGGGGGCGTCAATTACCCGTGCGCCGGTCGACCACTTCGCCATCGGTTTGCTCATCAACAGGGAAATGAATGCGCCGGTAAAACCCGCCACCAGCGAGAACACCATCAGTGCACCCAGGTTCAGGCCGGTGCCGGTGAGAAAGCGATCGACGCCCAACAACGAAAGCACCACCGACATGACGAGCACGACGGCAAGGTTAGTCGCAAGAAACAGCACGATTCGTTTCATTCACAACCTCCATCCAGAAGTTCCGGTAAATGGATGACAACTTTGGTTGTCATCCATTTACTGCTGATCGCCCCCCTCTGCCGTCTCAAACGGCAGAGGGGGTGGGGGTGCTGCGCTTGCAAGCGCAGACGCGCACTGCAAGTGAGGGACTGAGCTTTCATTCAGTCACCCACTTATTAAAAGCTCAGTAATGTGAAAGCCTGTTTTGAAACAAATGGTAGATGGGGTTGTTGGCCTGCAAATTCAAGGGGTGGCCGGCGACTGCGGACGACTGGGGACTACAGGTGCCAGTCGTGCCAGACCGGAGTGACGCCGATCGGCAATGGCGGCAGCGCGCCCAGCTCGACCGGAGATTCGCCCGGACCATGGAAATCCGAACCACGCGAAGCCAGCAGGCCGTACCTCTTCGCGACCTTCGCATATTCGTCATATTCGTCCACGGTATGACTGCCGGTAACCACTTCGACGCCGGTGCCGCCGAGTCGTTTGAATTCGTTCAGCAGGACGTCTTGCGCCATGTCGTCGAAATTGTATCGGCCCGGATGCGCCAACACCGCGATACCGCCGGCGCCGCGGATCCAGCTTACCGCATCCTTCAACGATGCCCACCGATGCGGGATATAGCCCGGCTTGCCGTCGATCAGGTAATTGCGGAATACGCCGCTGATGTCTTTTTCCACGCCCTGCTCAATGATGTAGCGCGCGAAATGCGTGCGCGAAATCAGGTCCGGATTGCCGACGAATCGCAGTGCCCCTTCAAACGCATTGGGGATGCCGGCCGTCGCCAGTTGTGCAGCTATTTCCCGCGCGCGCCTCTCTCGACCAGAGCGGGTGTGGGCAAGGCCGCGCACCAGGTCCTCGTTCTTTTCGTCAATTTGCAGGCCGACGATATGCACCGTCTCACCCGCCCAGGTAATGGAAATTTCCACGCCGGTGACGTACTGCATGCCGAGTGACTCCGCGGCTTCACGCGCCTGGGGTATGCCGCCCAACTCATCATGGTCGGTCAACGCCCACACGTCGACGCCGTTGGCGTGCGCACGCGCAGCCACCACAGCCGGCGGCAACATGCCGTCGGAGACGTTTGAATGGCAATGGAGATCGACGTTCAGCATTGCGGTTGCATCAGGCCTGCAGTGGTTAGTGACATGCCTATTGTACGCTGACTCTATGGACGATGCCGCATTGTCACAGTCGGTACAGCATGGCTATAAAGGCGCCGTTCCAACTGCAATGCTTTCAGGACAGGAATTGTTCGATCAACGCGGCCAGCGCTTCCGGCTGGTCGTGATGCAACATGTGCCCCGCATCCCTGATGGAAGCGGTGCGTACGTCCGCGATGAAGCGGATGCGGCGATCAACCTCGATGCGCGCTTTCTCCTTCGCACCCATCCAGCGCCACGCATCGGTGTCGTCCGCCTCTACCCAGAGCACCGGAGCGGTAATCGCCTTCCAGCATGCCAGTACCTCTTCCACCCGGTAGAGAGTCGGGTTGGTCAGCTTGTGCGCCGGGTCACCAAGGATTTCCCATCCGCCCTCCTTGTTTGGCGCGGCCCAGTGACCGGCGAGAAATGCCGCGCGCTCATCGGTCAGGCGCGGATTGGTTTTTTGCAGGCGTGCGGCAACCTCGGCCTTGCTCGCGTAGCTGCGCAGAGCCGGCTGCACGCGCAGTTCATCCAGCCATTTCGCATAACGCGCGGGCGCCTGGTCAGGAGTGGTCGCCGGCATGCCGAAGCCCTCGAGATTGACCAGCTTGCTGATGCGCGCGGGACGCACGCCGGCATAAATGCACGCGACATTGCCGCCCATGCTGTGCCCGAGCAGGTTAACGGCTTCGTCCCGCGCATAGTGATGCAGGATCGCATCGAGGTCGCCAATGTAATCCGGAAACCAATAGGAGTCGCTCCCCGAACTGGCCGTGAATCCGAAGCCGCGCCAATCCGGTGCGATTACATGCCAGTCGCGCTGCAGGCAGTCGACCATGAACTGGAACGAGGCGGAAACATCCATCCAGCCGTGCAGCATGAAAACAACGGGCGCATCGTCGCTGCCCCAGTGACGGATATGGTACTCAAGACCGCGTACCGTGATAAATTCCGAGCGTGATGGTTTCATGATTAATAATTCGAGCCGCATTAAGACACAGCGGCCAAGCTCGCTGTCATAGGTTAATAGAACGAACGTTCGATAAATAATTATACTGGAGGACACATGGGATCCGCCGATCGCGACGTTGGGAGCAACCGTTACGATACTCTCTACAACGAATTCCGCTGGAACGTACCAGATAATTTCAACATTGCCGAAGTCTGCTGCACGCGCTGGGCAGACGACAAATCTCGCATCGCGATCCATTACGAGGATGAGGCCGGTCATAGTGAAACGCTGACCTATGCCGCGCTGCAGGAGCAGGCCAACCGCTTGTCCAACGCCCTGGTCATGCTCGGCGTCGGGCGTGGCGATCGCGTAGCCATCGTTCTGCCGCAGCGGCCCGAGACTGCGGTCGCGCATATCGCCTGCCATCAGATCGGCGCGATCGCCATGCCGATGTCGATCCTGTTCGGACCGGACGCGCTGGAATACAGGTTGCAGGACAGCGAGGCAGCGGTGGCGATCATCGACCATGCGGCGCAGGATAGCCTGACGGCTGTACAGCCGCAATGCCCTACGCTCAGGCACGTGATTGCCATCTGCTGCGATGCCGGCGAGATGCTCGACTGGCATGTCGAACTGGCCAAAGCGGAAGCGCATTTCGAACCGGTCGCTACGCGTTCCTCCGACCCCGCAATTCTCATTTACACCAGCGGCACCACAGCGGCACCCAAAGGTGCATTGCTGCCGCAGTCCGCGATCATCGGCAACCTCACCGGCTTCGTCGCGTCGCAAAACTGGTTTCCGCAGGAAGGCGATGTGTTCTGGTCGCCGGCCGACTGGGCGTGGACCGGCGGACTGATGGATGCGCTGCTGCCGACCCTGTATTTCGGCAAACCGATCGTCGGCTACCGCGGCCGCTTCTCGGCGGAGAACGCGTTTCATCTGCTCGAAAAATACCGTGTGACCAATACTTTCTTGTTCCCCACGGCGCTCAAGCTGATGATGAAGGCGTACCCGAGGCCGCGCGAAAGGTTCGGTCTGAACCTGCGCGCCGTGATGAGCGCCGGAGAGGCGGTCGGCGATGCGGTGTTCCACTGGTGCGAAGAAGCGCTCGGCATCACGCTCAATGAAATGTTCGGGCAGACCGAAATGAACTACATAGTCGGGAACAGCGCGCAACAATGGCCGGCCAGGCCGGGCAGCATGGGGCGTCCCTATCCCGGCCACCGGGTCGCTGTAATCGACGATGAAGGCAGGGTGATGAAGGCCGGCGAGACTGGGGAAGTCGCGCTCAACCGGAACGACATACACGGAGATCCGGATCCGATCATGTTCCTCGAATACTGGAAAAATCCCGAGGCTGCCCGCGCCAAATATACAGGCGACTGGTGCCGCACCGGCGACCTGGCGGCGATGGATGAAGACGGCTATCTCTGGTATCGGGGCCGTGCCGACGATATGTTCAAGGCGGCCGGGTATCGCATCGGTCCTTCCGAGATAGAGAACTGCCTCGTCAAGCATCCGGCAGTGATCAACGCCGCTGTGGTGCCGAAACCGGACGCAGAGCGCGGCAACCTTGTGAAGGCCTACGTCGTTTTGACGGCCGGCACAGTACGCGGCGAAAAGCAGGACCGCGCACTCATCAAGGAACTGCAGCTGTATGTGCGAGGTAAACTCGCCCCCTACGAGTACCCGAAAGAGATTGAATTCATCGATGAGCTGCCGATGACGACGACAGGCAAAGTGCAGCGGCGCGTGCTGCGCTTGCGGGAAGTACAGCGCGCCGCGAACGGGGCGCATCCTGTGTCCCGGTAATTCGCAGGTTGGGATGCTAATCCCGACCTGCGTCCATCCGAGGTTGGGATGCAATCCCCGCGAAAGGCCCTACCCAAACAGCCGCGCAAGACTGAACGAAGACTGCACGCCGAGCTGATCGAAATGATTCTGCAGCCAGACGTCGGCACGCGCCCTGCCCTCGTCATGCAAACCCGTGATGAATGCAGGATGCGCGTTCAGCTTGCTGTGCATGCTCAACCGGCTCATCAGTTCCTGCGTTTCGATCACATGCATGTTGAGGTGGCGTAGTCTTTTCTCGAGCCGGCCGAAAGAAAACCAGCCGCGTCGCGCTTCGCGTTGCGCCAGCCTCAGGCCTTGCAGCTCCGTGTAAAAGGTGGAGCTGAAATTCATCTCCGACAACCGATGCCAGATATCGTCGGCCCTGGTCGGAACATTCGGGCGCGGCTGCGGATGGAGAAGGACAACCATGATGTCCCGCGCACTGCACTTGTGCAGCAATGGGAATAGCGGTGGATTGGCAGTGAGCCCACCATCCCAATACGCTTCGCCGTCGATCTCGACCGCGTGGTGCAGCGCAGGCAAGCAGGCCGATGCAAGCAGGACGTCGAGCGTCATCTGTTTGTTACGAAACAGCTTGAGGATGCCGGTGCTGACCTGCGTGGTGGCGATGAATAATTTGATCCGGCACTCCTCCCTCAACCGCTCGAAGTCGATCTGCCTGGCCAGTATGTCGCGCAACGGATTGATGTCCAGCGGATTGAGCTGGTATGGGGAGAAGAAGCGCAGCAGTGGTAGCAGCGCTTTATACGGAGCCGGAAGATCCGATTGCGCCGCGAGATCAGCGGGCGCCTGCAAATAATCCGGGACCGGGTTGAACGGCGCCCTGCTGGCGACACTCATCCAGAAGTCTTTCAGCGCCTGGCGGGCTCCATCGCGGCCCCCGACGGTAAATCCGTGGGCCAGCACGGCGGCGTTCATTGCACCTGCACTGGCGCCGCTGATTGCTTCTATATCGATGCGCGGTTCCTGCAGTAAGCGGTCAAGCACGCCCCATGTAAACGCACCGTGGGAACCACCGCCCTGCAAGGCTAAGGTAATAGTCTTCCCTGGCATAAGCTGCCTCCCTGTCTGAACAGGTCCGCGCTCCAAGGACGCGCAGACCAGTGCTTGATGGATGCTGCGAGCAGGAATCGTTCCCGGGTGGGAGCTGAAGCCCCGACGGTGATTTACTGGTTATCTTTTTTCTGCGCTTCCTGTGCGGCGTTCTGAAGTTTTTCGCCTACTTTCGCCAATCCCTTGCCAGCTTCTTCGGCTGCTTTATTGATCTGCTCGCCGGCTTTGACGGCGGCCTTGTCGAGTTGCTTGCCTGCGGTCTCCGCAGGTCCCTTCTGGTCCGACGCGGCGTCATTCTTCTGGCAAGCGGTCAATCCGGCCACCAGGGCCGCGATCGAAAAGATGGTTGCTAACGATTTTCCGGATTTCATCATGTTCTCTCTTAATTAACTACACGCACAACTCTGAAAACCGCAGGGTTAAGACCTCAATGGCCGGCTTTGGTTTCAGTATATCAAGTAGCCGTCAATGCAGCGAGTTCCGATTCGCTGAACCCGGCTGCCCGCCTCGCATCCAGGTTGAACGGCCCGCGCATCGCCGGCGCCCTGAATTGCGTGGCAAGCATGGCGTAGGTTGCAATCGGATCCAGGTCCCGCTCGGCACAAAGCCAGCCATACCAACGATTGCCGGTCGCGACATGGCCAATTTCATCGCGCAAGATGATGTCGAGAATTTCCGCTGCCGCCATGTCGCCAGCTTGCGCCAATTTTGCGCGCACGGGCGGCGATGCATCAAGACCGCGCGCTTCCAGGGTGCGCGGCACTAGCGCGATGCGGGCAAGAATGTCCCCTCGTGTTTTTTCGGCCATATCCCACAAGCTGTTATGCGCGGGAAAATCGCCGTACTGGAATCCTTGTGATTGCAGGTGCGCCGACAGCAGCGAGAAGTGTAACGCCTCTTCCGCCGCCACCTTCAACCAGTCGGCATAGTATTCGCGCGGCATGCCGGGGAAGCGCCAGATCGCATCGAGTGCAAGGTTGATTGCATTAAATTCAATGTGCGCCAGCGCATGGATCAATACCGCCCTGCCTTCCACCGTGCGCATCGAGCGACGCTTGACCGAAAGCGGCGCAACCAGCTCCGGCCGGGACGGACGACCCGGGATCGGATGCGTCGATACCAACGCGGCATCCGCTGCCAATGCAATCTCGCCGCGTTGCCACGCTTCGCCCAGCGCCATTACGCCGGCTACTTTCACCGCCGCGTTCGATTCTACGAGCCATTGCAGCGCGGCCTGGCGAAGCTCTGTCGGGATGGAAACAATATTGTGTGTCGATGCGTTCATGCGAGCGGCGTTAAAATGGCGGATTACTTCGACAATTCTACGGAAATACATGGCCATCTACCAACTGGGCGAGCGCACTCCCGACATCGATCCCTCCGCGTACGTCACAGATTCCGCCAACGTCATCGGCAACGTCAGGATCGAAGCGTATGCCAGCATCTGGTTCGAGGTGACGCTGCGCGGCGATAACGAACTGATCACAGTCGGTGAAAACAGTAATTTGCAGGAAGGCTGCGTGCTGCATACCGACCCCGGTTATCCGCTCACCATAGGCAAGAATGTATCGGTTGGCCATCAGGCGATGCTGCATGGCTGCATCATCGGCGAAGGCTCGCTGATCGGAATCCAGTCGGTGATTTTGAACGGTGCGAAGATCGGCCGGAATTGTCTGGTAGGCGCCGGCGCCCTGATTACTGAAGGCAAGGAATTTCCGGATAACTCGCTGATCATTGGCGCACCTGCAAAGGTGGCGCGTACATTGAGCGAAGAGGACATTGCCCGCCTGCGAGGCAACGCCGATAACTACGTCAAGCGCGGGCAATTTTACAAACAGAACCTGAAGCGAATTGGATAGTGCACTGATGGATACGCTGCAAAAATTCATGTTCGAGAACGCTGCCGTGCGCGGCGAACTCGTCGACATTTCCGAAACCTGGCGCGAGGTACAGTCGCGCCACGCATACCCGCGCCGGGTCAACACAATGCTGGGTGAAATGCTGGCAGCGGCGGCGCTACTGTCCGCCAATCTGAAGTTCAATGGCTCTATCGTCATGCAAATCCACGGTGACGGACCGGTCAAATTGCTGGTAGTTGAATGCGACTCTGAACTGCGCTTGCGCGCCACCGCCAAGGTCACGGCGGACGCTGTGGTCGACGACGGCGCGAGTATGGTACAACTGGTGAATGCGAACGGCCATGGACGCTTCGTCATTACGCTCGATCCGAAAGACAAGCTACCCGGGCAGCAGCCGTATCAGGGCATCGTGCCGCTCGCGGGCGAGTCAGTCAGCCAGATCATCGAAAATTACATGCTGCGTTCCGAACAGCTCGACACCAAGCTCTGGCTCGCAGCCGACGAGCAGGTATCACGCGGCCTGCTGTTGCAAAAGCTGCCGGGCGACGGCGGCACCGAAGGACCGGTCGAGGACACTCTCGAAACGTGGAATCGTACGGTCGCATTGGCCTCAACATTGCATCAGAAAGAACTGCTGCAGACCGATATCGACACGCTCCTGCGCCGCCTGTTTTGGGAAGAGACGATCCGGGCGTTCGAACCGCGGCATCCGGAGTTCCACTGCACCTGCTCGAGAGAGAAAGTCGGAAACATGCTGAAAATGCTGGGCCGGCCAGAAGTCGATTCAGCCGTCGAGGAGATGGGCAAGCTCGGTGTCAACTGCGATTTTTGCGGACGGCATTACGAGTTTGACAAGGTCGATTGCGCGCAGCTGTTTGCGACGGAGACGGCGATCGAAGGACTGCAGCCGCCGGGTCAGGCAAGGCATTGATGATGCTGTCGTAGGTTTGGATGCAATTTCCAACCTACAAAACATCGCAATATATGACGGATGAATGTTGGGATGGAATCCCGACATTCACCCTCCGGACAACCGGCGGCTCTTATTTGGGTGCGAACGTTGCGATGGGCGCGCGCCGCAGATCCCAACCTACGCACTACCTTGATGTGGTGCCGGGCGAAGGCTGAGAGATTGATGGCGCACTCGCCGGCGGCTTCGCGTTCGGCTCCAGGACCTGGATGAACAGCTCGCCTTCCTTGATCATCCCGAGCTCATAGCGGGCCCGTTCTTCAACGGCGCCGGTGCCATCTTTGAGGTCGCGGACTTCGGAATTGAGTTTGGCGTTGCGTGCCCTGAGTTCTTCGTTCTTCTGTTGGGCCGCGGTGACTTGATTGTCGAGGTCCCAGACGCGCAACCATCCGCCTTTACCCAGCCACAAAGGGTACTGAACCAACAGCAGCAAGGCCGCAAGGCTGAGTATGATCAGACGCATGAAGTCATTTTACCTCGCACGTCCGGCCTGAAGGCGTAACCCTCAAACCGGACGCCAGTACTTATTTACCGCAGGTTATAAAACGCGCCACGGCCGGGGTAGCTGGCGATGTCGCCCAGGTCTTCCTCGATACGCAGCAACTGGTTGTACTTCGCGGTGCGGTCGGAACGCGACATCGAACCGGTCTTGATCTGCAACGCATTGGTGCCGACTGCGATATCGGCAATCGTTGAATCTTCCGTTTCGCCGGAACGGTGGGAAATCACCGCCGTATAGCCTGCACGCTTGGCCATTTCGATCGCGGCGAAGGTTTCGGTCAACGTACCGATCTGGTTGATCTTGATCAGGATCGAGTTGGCGATGTTCTTCTGGATGCCCTCGCGCAGGATCTTGGTATTGGTGACAAACAGATCGTCACCGACCAGCTGGACTTTCTTGCCCAACGCGTTGGTCAGCGTCGCCCAGCCTTCCCAGTCGTTTTCCGCCATGCCGTCTTCGATCGAGATGATCGGGTACTTGTCGCACCAGGTAGCCAGCAGGTTGGTGAAGTCGGACGACGACAGCGCCAGGCCTTCACCGTCGAGACGGTATTTGCCATCTTTGTAGAATTCGCTGGCGGCGCAGTCGAGGCCGAGCGCGATCTGGGCGCCCGGCTCGTAGCCTGCCTGCTCGATTGCCTGCAGGATCAGCTTGATCGCGGCTTCATGGTTCTCGACCGATGGCGCAAAACCGCCTTCATCGCCGACTGCCGTGGTCAGGCGCTTCTCGTGCAGGATCTTCTTGAGCGTATGGAACACTTCGGCGCCATAGCGAACCGCTTCGCGGAAGCTTGGGGCGCCGACCGGGATGATCATGAACTCTTGCAGATCGAGGTTGTTATCGGCATGTGCGCCGCCGTTGATCACGTTCATCATCGGTACCGGCATCTGCATCGCGCCGGAGCCGCCGAAGTAGCGGTACAGCGGCAGGCCGGACTCTTCCGCGGCGGCTTTCGCGACCGCCATCGATACAGCCAGGGTCGCATTGGCGCCCAGGCGTGCCTTGTTTTCGGTGCCGTCGAGATCGATCAGGGTGCGATCGAGGAACGCCTGCTCGTTGGCATCCAGGCCCATGATGGCTTCGGAAATTTCGGTGTTGATATTCTCGCAGGCCTTCAACACGCCTTTGCCGAGATAACGACTCTTGTCGCCGTCACGCAGTTCGATCGCTTCGCGGGAACCGGTGGAGGCGCCCGACGGTACCGCCGCGCGGCCCATGACGCCCGACTCAAGCAGGACGTCGCATTCGACGGTTGGATTGCCACGCGAATCAATTACTTCGCGGCCGATGATGTCAACGATTGCACTCATTCAGATCTCCCAAACAAATAAAATTCTCCACGCGACTCTTACTCGCGACGCGGCCCAGGCGCATGCGCCTGGGCCGTTCAATAATTCATCAATGAAGAGTTACGAAAAATCGCTTTCCAGGAAGCCCACGTCTTTGACGGTGCGGTCGAGTTTAACCAGCGTCGCGAGCAGCTCCTTGATTCGAAGCAAGGGCACCGCGTTCGGGCCGTCCGACATGGCTTCAGCCGGATTGGGGTGGGTTTCCATGAACAGGCCGGCAATGCCGACAGCAACCGCAGCGCGTGCCAGCACCGGCACGAATTCGCGTTGACCGCCAGACGTCGAACCCTGCCCGCCCGGCAACTGCACCGAGTGCGTCGCATCGAACACAACCGGGCAACCGGTCTCGCGCATGATCGCCAGCGAGCGCATGTCGGATACCAGGTTGTTATACCCGAAGGATGCGCCGCGTTCGCAGGCCATGAAATTGTCTTCGGGAAGCCCGGCTTCCTTCGCCGCCGCACGCGCCTTGTCAATGACATTCTTCATGTCATGCGGCGCGAGGAACTGGCCCTTCTTGATGTTGACCGGCTTGCCGGACTGGGCGCAGGCGCGGATGAAGTCAGTCTGCCGGCACAGGAACGCCGGTGTCTGCAACACGTCCACCACCTCGGAGACCGGCTTGATTTCATCGATCTCGTGGATGTCGGTCAGGACCGGTACGCCGAGCTGCTTCTTTACGTCGGCCAGGATCTCCAACCCTTTTTCCATACCAAGGCCGCGGAAGGAGGTGCCGGAAGAACGGTTGGCCTTGTCAAAGGACGACTTGTAAATGAACGGGATGCCGAGTTCGCTTGTGATTTCCTTCAGGCGACCCGCCGTGTCCAGCGCCATCTGGCGCGATTCGATCACACATGGGCCTGCGATCAGGAAGAATGGCCGATCCAGGCCAACGTCGAAACCGCAGAGCTTCATGCTGCTTTCCTTTCGGATTGAGCTTGCTTGCGCGCGAGCGCAGCAGTGATGAACGAGATGAACAACGGATGCCCGTCGCGCGGTGTCGATTTGAACTCGGGGTGGTATTGCACACCGACATACCACGGATGCGAATTATCGCCGGCCCGGGGCAGCTCCATAATTTCACACAGGCCTTCGTTCGGCGTACGTGCCGATACGATCAGACCGGCCTCTTCCACCCGTCCCAGGTAATGGTTGTTTGCCTCGTAGCGATGACGGTGGCGCTCGGTCACTTCGTTGCCATAAATATCGGCAGCGATCGTGCCCTGTTTCACCGCGCAGGTCTGTGCGCCAAGGCGCATGGTGCCGCCCAGATCGGAATTGACATTGCGACGCTCCACCTTGCCATCGTGGTTCTGCCACTCGGTAATGAGTGCAACCACCGGCTGTTCTGTATCCGGGTCGAATTCAGTGGAATTCGATTTGGTCAGGCCCGCCTTGTTGCGCGCGTACTCGATCAGGGCGACTTGCATGCCGAGGCAGATGCCAAGATACGGCACCTTGTTTTCACGCGCGAAACGAGCAGAGGCAATCTTGCCTTCGACTCCGCGCTTGCCAAAACCGCCCGGCACCAGGATCGCGTCGTATTTGCCCAATACTGCCGTACCCTTCGTTTCGATTTCCTCTGAATCGAGGTATTCGATGTTGACGCGGCTTTCGGTATGGATACCGGCATGACGCAGCGCCTCGGTCAGCGATTTGTACGACTCGGTCAGGTCGACATATTTGCCGACCATGCCGATGGTGACTTCCTTCTTCGGATTCTCCAGCGCATGGACCAGCTTGTTCCATACGGAGAGATCGGCGGGCTTCGGCGACAAACCAAGCTTTTCGCAAACGATCCGGTCCAGGCCCTGGTCATTCAGCATCTGGGGAATTTTGTAAATCGTGTCGACATCCCATACCGAGATCACCGCTTCTTCCAGGACATTGGAGAACAGCGAAATCTTCGCGCGCTCGTCGTCGGGAATCGGGCGATCGGCGCGGCACAGAAGCGCATCCGGCGAAATACCGATTTCGCGCAGCTTCTGCACGCTGTGCTGCGTCGGCTTGGTCTTGAGCTCACCGGCGGATGCGATGTACGGAACCAGCGTCAGGTGCACGAACGCGGTCGCATTGCGGCCGGCCCGCAGGCTGAGCTGACGAGCTGCTTCCAGGAATGGCAGGGATTCAATATCGCCCACCGTGCCGCCGATCTCGACCAGCGCCACGTCGAAGCCTTCGGCTCCGCGATGGATGTAGTCCTGGATCTCGTTGGTGATGTGCGGAATCACCTGTACCGTTTTGCCGAGGTACTCGCCGCGCCGCTCTTTGCGGATCACGGATTCATAAATCTGGCCGGTGGTGAAGTTATTGACCTTCTTCATCCTGGTACTGATGAAGCGCTCATAGTGGCCGAGATCGAGGTCCGTTTCCGCGCCGTCATCGGTGACGAATACTTCACCGTGCTGGAATGGACTCATCGTTCCCGGATCCACGTTGATGTACGGATCGAGTTTAATGAGGGTGACTTTAAGGCCGCGTGATTCGAGAATCGCGGCCAGAGACGCAGCGGCGATCCCTTTGCCTAGGGAAGACACAACGCCGCCAGTGACAAATACAAACTTGGTCATTGCTGAATGTGCCGAACGGCACGTGCGGGAAATTCAAATTATACCCTAACCGACTCACCTTTTCGCAACTTGCATGCTCGTTACAGTTCGAAAGTCAGGTTTCCGAAGTTAACTTTCTCATGGGGCATACGAAAACTGCAACCGGACAAAATTCTGCGAACCGATGGACTGGGGCAGGTCACGGATTTCATTGCTATGCCTGACCAGCGAGGCGCGGAATCCATGCGGCCCCTTGTTCCACGCCACGCCTATCTCTGCTGCGCCGACCCATCGCTCGGGTTCAACGGTATGCGGATTGTTCTTCGAAAAATAACCTCCTTGCAGCGTCGCGTTATATCCGACTACATTGATGTATGACCGGATAAAAGCGTGCAGGGTCGATTGGTTCGGCAAAAGATTCAACTGGCCGGCACGCGCCATCACGCCAATCCCGGCGTCAGTCATGATATTTCCGAATCGCCCATGCACATTCGGCGTGACGTCGACGGACGGACCGAAATTCCAGCGTACCGGCGCATATTCGCCATAGAGAATCACACCAACTTCATTTCTTACCTGCTTGCTCCACCCCTGGGGTTCGGGTTGATTGAGGATACGATGGAAGGCCGTCTGCGTTGACTCTCCACCTGCGCAAGGGCCGAGGCAGCCGATATCAAATCCGAGCCTGGTATAGCTGCCGTCACGGCGACTGATGTCCTTGAAAAAACCGCCGAACAGCCATGCGGCGTACGGATGATTGGGAGGCCCCACCAATTCCGGCGGCAATTTGATATCGGAAGCGGTGTATATCTCCTGCCCGACCCGCCAGCCATAGGTCTTCGCGCCTGCTGCCGTATCTATCGTATGCAACTGCGTGTACCGTATGCCGCTGGTATAGAAGCCGTCGTTCTTGTTAAGCAGCAGGCTGTCGTTATCAATATCTAACACGTGGACCGTCCGGCCCTCCGCGCTGACTTTCTGGTAATCGGCCAACAGCGCGCCAGGAGTTTCCGCATAGGCGGACGCGGCCGCAGCGCCGAGCAGGATTACAAAGATCGATTTCAAATAGTGACGGCTCATGATTCAGGGAGAAAGTAGTGATCGGATCATACGATGGACTGCATTGGCGGCGACCGCCGGGGACTCCATTGGAAACAAGTGGCCGCCCTGCACCTGGTCAAAATGCCTGCCGACCAGTTGCCTGGTCGCTGACAGGCCCGCCTGTCGGCACTCGACGGAATCAATGCCGCCGATGAATCCGACCGGCACAGGAAAAGAACGGCGCACCAGCTTCCCGATATGATGTGGCAGGCTGCGATAGACAGCGGTTTCCGTTTCGCGCGTGAAGCGCAGGGTTACGCCTTCCGGATGCGGCGCCAACCCATGCTCGAGGTAGTCGCGCAGCACTTCAGGCGGCCAGGAAGAAAACAGGGACTTGCCCACGTAGTGGTGATAAGCGGCTTCCACATCCGGCCAAATATTTTTACGCCGTTCCGAAAATTTAGCGGGCGAGAATTTTTTGTCTATGCCTGCCCGCTTCGCAATGCGCAGCAAAAAAGCGCGCCAGCCGGCGACCACCGGAGAATCGAGCATCACCACACAGCGCACCAGGTCAGGCCGCGCTTTGGCGACCATCAGGCTCAGCATGCCGCCCATCGAATGCCCGACCAGGATCACCGGCTCCGAATAGCGTGCAGTCAGTTCGTCTATCAATTCCCGCGCCAGCGCGGCCCAGCCGTTACCGACCGGGTATTCCGGATTATGCGCGTGTATTTCGAGTGCTTGTACATCGAAATTTTTTCTTAAATGGTCAAAAAACACGCGGTATGTCCCTGCGGGATAACTGTTTGCGTGTACAAAATGAAGAATCGGTCGGGTCATCTGTTCTAACTATTCGCTGCTTGCGGAATGCCTCTCATCATGAATGCACGAGATTGTAATGTGAATAAGTGCGCCAGGCTGAGCCAGTCTTTGATGTTTTACTTCTATTAACGTTCCGTGGTATCACCGGCCGTCTCATTCTCGGCATCCGCGAGCACTGCGAACACAAGCGACCACCTGAATCACACCTCGCCACGATCATCGATCCCTAGCGTAATCTTGAGCGTGCAGCTGCGCGTCGGTGTCGCTGTGCGAAACAATCATTGTGTCGAGCGCGCCAATGCCGCGTGTCGGCGGCTTGAAAGGGATCACCACACAGCGCAGACCTGTACTTCGTTCGAACGCATTCTCACCTTTCGAAATCTCTT
>JBBWZW010000180.1:0-4474 GCA_039649305.1 Burkholderiales bacterium | reverse complement strand
GCCTCGCTCTCGCACTCGACGAAAAGCGATACTGAAGGGGAGAAGGTGAAGGCGTGTTTAACCGGACTGTCGATGCAGATGATGGCCTGACCGGCCAACGTGAAGTCCGCTCGCTTGACGCTGCCCTCCGCACCCGGCTCGCCTGCACCGTACCGCTCGATCCGCCTGATCCCGGAATCGCGAAATAGAGCGACGTACGACCGCATCGCTTCCTCGGCCGATCCCTCAAACATTAAAAAAGGTGTAACGGTATGTGCCACTCGAATGTCTCCTGGGCTGATTGTCCAAATGCAGGTCCGTCGAACGCGTTAGCTTCGACTGGCCGCCGCTCCAATATCCCATAAATTAGGGATGTCCAGATTGGCACCAAGGAAATATCATCTGACGGCCTCGCGGCGGGAGGTCGCCTGAACGCCTGGTATCGCCGCCACCTTCGTGGGATATTTTGCTGCACGGCTGCCATATGCAATTTGAAAAGAGAGAAACGACGTGAATGTCTGGATCGACTTGGTGTGGGCAACCGGCCTACGATATTATCGGTCGGCGCTCAGGCGCTTCCTTCCGGACGAAGTGACCGAGTCCTCCTACCTGGCCGGCTACGTCATCAACCTTGTCAACATTGCACTGCTCTCCTGTCTTGTCATCCCCTGTTTTCTGCTCGAGTACGCCGCCCTGGGTCTGTGGAATATGGCCGCGGCATTGACGCTTGCGGGCGTGCCCATGGTCGGCGCGCCTTTCGTCTATAAGTTCACAGGGAAGCTTTTCTGGGCGCGCGAGCTCTTCATCCTCTCGTTGTTCAGTTTCAAAGCCTGGGAATCGGTTCTGTTCGGAGGGATGATCTCCCCAGGTTCAGTCTGGTTCATTGCCGCTCCGGTGATCGCAATATTACTCGGCAGCGTTGGGTCTGCCGTGTTCTGGCTTTTCATGTCGATCGGCGTGATGGCCACATTGCAGCGCATCTTCGGCGATAACGTCCAGTTCCTGACGACCGAGATGGCGTCGCCGCACTTCCTGTATGCGTTCAGCCTGATCGGATTGGCGGTGTCCATTTCCGCTTTCATGGTGATGGTGGAACACGCACGCAAAAGCGCAATCCGGAAACTGGAAATCGCCAATAAAACCATCAGTGACCTGGCGGTCCGGGATTCACTCACCGGTGTGTACAACCGCCGGCATATATCAGGCGAAATCGGGTTAGCTGAAAAGCGTGCGACGAACAACGCCGGTACCTTCTCCGTATGCCTCATCGACGTGGATCGGTTCAAGTCGATCAACGACACCTACGGGCATGGAGTAGGAGACGAGGTACTGCGGGCAGTAGCCACAGCGATCGGAAACGAGGTTCGCCAGGGTGAATGTTTTGGTCGCTATGGTGGTGAAGAATTCCTCCTTCTGCTGAAGGACGCCGGCCTTCGCGGAGCCGAACAAACCGCGGAACGCATCCGCGGGAGAATTGAAGCGTTGCAGTTCACCGAGTTCCCTGGACTCACCGGCATTACGATCTCTGTCGGCATTGCCGAATTCCGGCATGGAGAAAAGTTCAGCGAAACGATCAATCGGGCAGACAAGGCGCTGTATGCCGCGAAGACCGCCGGCAGGAATCGCGTTGCGACGGAGGCCTGAGGGTTCGGTTTTCTGCGTCGCGGCAATTCGATGATGATGTAGAACGCTGGTCTTTCAGCTGATCCACAGACGATTCCCTATGAAAAGCTGGTGCACTGGGTCTTCGGCGATCTCATCTTCAACAGCGACATGATTTCGGACGTGGGCAAGATACGCCGTGCCGGATTCACTGAGGCAGTTGAGACCGGAGTGACTGTCGTTTCTGCACTTGAGCGCCTGCGCAGTAAACGGTTTTTACCTTGAATGAAGCGCCAGAAGAAGTAGCTTGATACCGAAAGTGGATGGCCATTTTGTAGCCGCCGGTTAAACTCGGTATCAATTCGCCGCAGCGGATAGAATGGCAAGCAATATCCTTTACGGTTAATGCCTCACATGCGCCTCCGCTTCTTCCTGATATTCATGGCAGTCGCAGTTTTGCTCCCGGTGGTGGTGTTCTCCGCCATCGCTCTGCGCATGTTGCAGAATGCGGAACGCGTGTCGGCCCTTAGCGGTCTGCATGAGAAGGCGCGCGGCGTCGCATTACTAGTGGAACGTGAGCTATACAGCTCTGAGGCTGCACTACGCGTGTTGGCTTCCTCCCACCATCTGACCAACGGCAACATGCCGGCATTTTATGAACAGGCAAAAACTGCCGACCGCGGGCCAGGAAGCTGGACGCTGCTGCTTGATGAAAACGGGCAGCAGGTAATCAATACCATCGTGCCCTTTGGGACGAAGCTCCCACCGCCAGTGGCCCAGATGCGGGTCAGGAAAGTATTGGAGATCAATACCACGCTGGTGTCCGATGTGATTCCTGACCGCGTTACCAAACGATTAGTCACAACCCTTAACATCCCGGCCGTATTGGCAAATGGCGAACGGTACGTCCTGGCACAGACATTCAACACAGATCATTACAATCAGTTGATCAGCAGCGCCAGCGTGCCATCCGAATGGCTGGTCGCAATAGTCGACAAGCAAGGTCACTTTATTGCGCGCAGCCTGAACAGGGAAGAGTTGGTCGGCAAACCGGCACGCCCCGAACTGGTTGAAGCCGCCGCACGCGAGCATACCGGAATGATCCGGCATAAAACGATCGAAGGCACTGAAGCCTACGACGTCTTTACACACGCCGGTCTGTCCGGTTGGACGGTTGCGATCGCCGCACCGGTCGCGTTGGTTGAGCATGCCGCTCATAAAGCCACGCTTGTAGCCGGCATTGGGATGTTGGCGGCACTCGTCTGCGCGGCAATTATCGCGCTCCTCTTTGGCGGACGACTGGTGCAATCGATACGATGTGCGGCGAATGCAGCAATCGAACTAGGGAAAGGCAACTCACCACAGCCATCGCGCTCCCGGGTGCGGGAAGTGCAAGAACTTCATACTGCACTTGGTGATGCGGGCCGGCTGTTAGCAGACGCAGCCCAATATCGTAAAACTGCCGAGCTCGAACGACAGGCACTCCTTGCCCGCGAAAAAGCGGCACGTCAACTCGCAGAAAGGCAAAATACAGCAAAAGACCAGTTTCTGGCGATGCTCGGACATGAACTCAGGAATCCACTTGCGCCAATTAGTGCCGCCTCGCAGTTACTGAAATTACCCGGCATTGATGAAAAGCGGATGCATTACATCAGCGATATCGTCTCCAGGCAGGTCGACCACATGAACAGCATGGTCAATGACCTGCTCGACGTATCCCGAGTCACGACCGGACGCATATCACTTAATCGCGAACACGAAAATATTAAGGTACTCATCGCCAACGCCGTGGAACAAGTGCGGCCTCTGATTGATACCAAGCATCATCATCTGAATGTCGATTTGCCCGTCCAGCCCGCGTGGGTTGTCGGTGACAGGACCAGACTTATCCAGATATTTACGAACCTGTTGACCAACGCCGCGAAGTATACGCCGGAGCATGGTGCACTCGATCTGCAGGTTTCACTCGACGACGCATGGATGACCATTCAAATCAAAGACAACGGCTTTGGTATCGATGACGATTTGCTGCCGCGGATCTTCGATCTCTTTTCGCAAGGCGAACGCACCTCGGACCGCGCACAAGGCGGTCTTGGATTAGGGTTGGCTTTAGTAAAAAGCCTGGTTGAACTGCATGGCGGAACTGTAACATTGCAGAGCGAGGGTTTGGGTAAAGGCAGTACAAGCACGGTCAGGTTGCCACGCCTGAGCAAACCCGATATTCATATTGAGCCAGCTGAAAATACTGCACCCAGCATGCATCAGTCGTTGCAGGTCATGATAGTCGACGACAATGTCGACGCTGCTCAGACCCTCGGGCTCTTCCTCACAGAAGCGTATGGCTATCAGGTATCGCTGCATTACTCCGGCAAAAGCGCACTGTTACAAGCAGAGCTTGAACCACCTGACGCCTTTGTTCTCGATATCGGTTTGCCGGACATGAGCGGGTATGACCTGGCAAGACAGCTGCGCAGTATGCCGCAAACCGCACAGGCGGTCATGATTGCAGTAACCGGCTATGGCCAGGAGCAAGACCGGGAGCACGCCAGGGCTGCGGGATTCAATCATCACTTCGCTAAACCAGCCAATCCGACGGACATTGCGACGTTCCTGAGCGAAGTTGCCGTGCGTAGTAAAAGCCGCTTAGGCGCATAGATTAATTCGTGAGCGACCCGCAACTGCTGCACGATGCGAATGCCAGTCTCGCGTAACGAAGCGGGTTTCCATTCAATGGAATAAATCCCCGATCAACATCATTGCATCCTCTATGCAACATGTCGATCAACCTACGTTACAAATAGATAGCGTTTTTTCTCTGGAACGACCCGTGATGGAAAGTAAAGCATCAGCAGGCATCTGGTCACGCGGGGGCTGCGTAACCGCCCTGCTGTTT
>JBBWZW010000166.1:0-6183 GCA_039649305.1 Burkholderiales bacterium | reverse complement strand
AGGTTGCCGACCGGCTTGGCGCGGAAATCGTGCTGCCGGTCGCCGCAGAAGCCTGGCCGAGCGGCCCGGTCGAGGATGGCGCCTACCAACAGATCAGCAAGTTGATTCTGGACGAGGTAAGCAAAGGCGGCTTCGATGGCATCCTGCTCGACCTGCATGGTGCGATGGTGACCCAGACGCTGGAGGACGGCGAGGGTACGCTGCTCAAGCGCTTGCGCGAAATCGATCCGACCACGCCGGTCGGCGTGACGCTCGATATGCACGCCAACATGTACGACGACGTCGTGAAGTACGCGACCGTCGTGACCGGCTATCACACCTATCCCCATGTCGATGTTTATGAAGCAGGGCGGCGCGCCGCTGATCTCGTGGCGCGTACGATAGCCGGCCAGGTGAGGCCGGTGATGGCATGGGGCAACCGGCCGATGCTGCCGCATATCATGCGACAAGGGACGCACAGCGAACCGAACAAATCGCTGCAAGCCAAGTGTATTTCTTTCGAAACGGAGATGGCGTTATCCGCATCCGTATTTACGGGCTTTCCGCATGCGGACGTCGACAATGCCGGCGTGAGCGCGGTGGTTTGCACTGACAATGATCCGCTACTGGCGCGCAAACTGTGCGACGAACTGCTGGACCAGGCTTGGGGCGCGCGCGAGCAGTTCGTGTTCCGACACGAACCGCTGCAGCAATCAGTAGGGCGCGCCAGACAAATGACGCAGGGCCCGGTGGTGCTGCTTGACCACTGCGACAATACGGCATCTGGCGGCACCATGGATACCACCGTGGTCCTGGCCGAAGTATTGCGCCAGGGTCTGGAAAACGTGGCCTTTTATGCGATATACGATCCGCAGGCGGCTGCGTTGGCAGCCAAGGTCGGCGTCGGCGCGCGCGTGGCACTGGCGCTGGGCGGAAAGATGCCGATGCCGGCACTGCGCGAAGTCAGTCGTCCGATCCAGGTCAGCGGCACCGTGAAATTTGTTTTCGACGGCCGCTATCGCAACCATGGACCCATGGCCAAGGGCACGCTGAACGATACCGGCACCACAGTCGTACTCGACACCGGCAAGATCGAGATCGTCATCGTTTCCCGTCACCAGGAACCGAACGACATCAACTGCCTGCAATCCGTCGGCATCGACCCGATGCAAAAACACTATCTCGTGCTGAAAAGCCGGGTGCACTGGCGCGCCGGCCTGGGAAATATCGCGCGTGAAGTCGTCGAGTGCGACGGGCTCGGCGTGGCCACTTCAGATTACAGCCAGTTTGAATTCAAAAATGTGCGGCGGCCGATCTATCCGCTGGACCCCATGTAAAGAAAGAGGATACGCAATGCGCATTGCAGTCGGCGGATTCCAGCATGAAACCAACACCTTCGCTCCGAGTAAAGCCACATGGGAAGACTTTGTGCGGGGGAGCAGCTATCCCGCGCTGTCCTCGGGCGAGGCGATTTTGAAGAACTTCTCCGGCGCCAACCTGCCGATCGCGGGCTTCATGTCGGAAGCAATCAAGCACGGCCATACGCTCGTTCCGACCACCTGGTGCGCCGCCAGCCCGTCGGCCCATGTGACTGAGGATGCGTTTGAACGCATCGCAGGGTTGATCGTTACCGGCATCCGGGAAGCACTGCCGGTTGATGCGGTCTACCTTGACCTGCATGGAGCAGCGGTTACTGAGCATCTCGATGACGGCGAGGGCGAGCTGCTGCGCCGGGTACGTGACGCAGTGGGAAAAGATCTCCCAGTCATCGTCAGTCTCGATTTGCACGCCAACATCACTTCGCAAATGGTCGAGCACGCAGAGGCATTAGTCGTTTATCGTACCTATCCGCATGTGGATATGGGGGAAACTGGCGCGCGCGCATTCGAGCTATTGCAACGCCGTTTCGATGGCATGCCGCGGCCTAAGGTCGCCGTGCGGCGAGTTCCGTTCCTGATCCCGATCTGCTGGCAGTCGACCGACCTTGAGCCGGCCAAGAGTTTGTATGCAGGCCTGCATGCGTTGGAATCCGATGGCGTGTCGAGCGTGTCGTTCGCAACCGGTTTCCCGGCGGCGGATTTCCCGGAATGCAGTCCGGTCGTGCTTGCTTACGGGACGACCCAGGCGGACGCGGACAAGGCTGCGGACACATTGGCTAATGCAGTGATCGCGGCCGAAGAAAAATTCGCCGGAAAGATTTACGCGCCGGACGAAGCGGTATTGCGCGCGATGCAGGTAGCTGCAACGGCAAGCAAGCCGGTGATCATTGCCGATACCCAGGACAATCCCGGTGCCGGCGGCGATTCCGACACTACCGGCATATTGCGTGCCTTGATACGCAATCGTGCAAAGCGCGCGGCCATCGGACTCATTGTCGACAAGGCTGCCGCGCTGGCTGCACACGAAGCCGGTGTCGGTAAAACGATCCGCGTCCCGCTCGGTGGCCATTCCGGAATCCCGGGTGATAGTCCGCTGGAAGCGGAATTCACGGTGGAGTCTCTCTCCGATGGAAAGGTTGATGCGACCGGCCCCTATATGCGCAATTTCCGGCTGCGCCTCGGACTATGCGCCTGCCTGCGTATCGACGACATCCGGATCGTGGTTGCCAGCGTCAAGACGCAGATGGCGGATCAGGCGATGTTCCGCTTCGTTGGCATAGAACCGACCGGACAAGCGATCCTGGTGCTGAAGAGTTCCGCGCACTTCCGCGCCGACTTCACATCGATTGCCGAAGAGATCCTGGTGTGTGCTTCACCCGGACCGATGATCTCGGATACCGCACAGCTGCCCTGGACACGCCTGGCCGAGGGAATAAGAACCGCACCGCTGGGAGTGGCCTTCAGCAGCAGACAATCAGCCGCCTTGCCTTAGTTGGGTCAATCATCAACAGGAGGACACGAAAGATGCGCATTGCAATCGGCGGATTCAAACATGAAACCAATACCTTCGCTCCCAGCAAGGCCACATGGGAAGATTTCGCGAAAGGGTATAGCTATTCGCCCATGGTGTCGGGCGACGCAGTATTCAACGCGGTCGCAGGCGCCAACATTCCGGCCACCGGCTTTATCGCCGAAGCGCAAAAGCGCGGCCATACCCTGATCGCAACTACCTGGTGCGCAGCCAGTCCGTCGGCCCATGTTACCGAAGACGCCTATGAACGCATCGCCGAAATGATTGTGACCGGCATACGCGAGGCGCTGCCGGTGGATGCCGTCTACCTGGATATGCATGGGGCGATGGTCGCCGAACACCTGGACGACGGCGAGGGCGAATTGCTGCGACGCGTGCGCGAGGTGGTAGGCAACGATATTCCTGTGGTCGCGAGTCTCGATTCGCATGCCAACATCACCGAACAGATGGTGCGGCATGCCGAGGCCCTGGTTGCCTTCCGAACCTATCCGCATGTGGATATGGCCGCAACCGGCGCGCGCGCATTCGCCGTCCTGCAGCGTCGCTTCGATGGCATGCCACGTCCCAAGGTGGCGGTGCGCCGGATTCCATTCCTGATTCCGCTGTGCTGGCAGTCGACCGAAGTGCAGCCGGCCAAGCGATTGTATGCGGCCATCGACCAATTGGAATCGGCCAGCGTCCCAAGCGTTTCGTTCGCGACCGGTTTCCCCGCTGCCGATTTTCCGGAATGCGGTCCGGTCGTGCTGGCTTACGGCGTCACACAGGCAGTCGCCGACCAGGCTGCCGACAGCCTGGCCAACGCGGTGATTGCCGCCGAAGCGGAATTTGCCGGAACGCTCTACGACCCGGACGAGGCGGCGCTGCACGCGATGGAACTCGCCGCAACCGCACGCAAACCGGTGGTCATTGCAGACACCCAGGACAATCCGGGCGCAGGCGGCGATTCGGACACCACGGGAGTTCTGCGCGCACTGATCCGCCACGGTGTCAAACGCGCCGCGATCGGACTGATCGTCGACAAGGCCGCTGCATTGGCAGCGCATGCCGCCGGGGTCGGCAATAAAATTCGGATCAAGCTGGGTGGGCAATCCAACATTCCCGGCGACAGCCCGCTTGAGGCGGAATTCATCGTCGAACAAATCTCCGACGGAAAGTTCGATGCAACCGGCCCGTTCTTCCGCGGCTTTCACCTGAACCTCGGACCTTCGGCCTGCCTGCGCATCGACGACATACGCATCGTCGTCGCGAGCGTCAAGGTGCAGATGGCAGACCAGGCGATGTTCCGCTTCATCGGTATAGAGCCGACCGAGCAAGCTGTGCTGGTGCTGAAGAGCTCCGTCCATTTCCGTGCGGATTTCAATTCGATTGCGGAAGAAATCCTGATATGCGCATCCCCCGGACCAATGGTTGCAGACACCACGCAAATCCCCTGGAAGCGTTTGCGTGAAGGGATGCGAATCACGCCGCTCGGCACGCCTTTTTGCGGCGCCAATCCGGCCCGGTGACGGCCTTGACGCCATCGGCCCGGCAGGAACGCCTGCGCGGTTTCGGCATCTTTCTGTTTGCATTGCTGTTATTGGCAATACTGGATGTCGTCGCTAAACACCTGGTACAGCGTTATCCGCCGCCGTTCATCAACATGGTGCGTTACGTCGTGATCCTGTCGATGTCCGTGGTGTTGCTATGGCGCCATGGCCTGCCGATCACGCTGGATGTCCCGCACCGCAAACTGCTGCTTGTGCGCGGTGTGATGATGGGCACGACCGGCACCTGCTTCTCGATAGCGTTGTACCTGATGCCCCTGGCCGAGGCCACGGCGATTTATTTTGTATCGCCGCTGATTGTCGTCATGTTGTCGCCATGGCTGCTCAATGAACGTGTAACGACCCGACAGTGGCTGGCAGTAATTGCGGGTAGCGGCGGCATGTTGTTAATTGTCCGGCCCAGCACCAACCTGCCAGTAGCAGGCGCGATGCTGATGTTGCTGGCAGCGATTTCTTACGCGATTCTGCAGATTCTCACCCGCAAGGTCGCCGGCAAAGTCGCCATGCCGCAGCAGTTTTTTTGTGCAGCAGTAGTCGCTGTCGTCATGGCGGTAATCCCCGCGCCGTTTTACTTGCCGCAACAGATGCCACCGCCCGGCGACATGGCATTGATCGTCTCGCTTGGTTTCTTCAGCGGAGGAGGGCAGTACCTCCTGATAAAAGCATTCCAGAAAGTACCTGCCTCGGTGCTGGCCCCGTTCAATTATTTCCAGTTGCTGCTGGCGGTGATATTTGGCGTGGTGTTTTTTCACCAGCATCCCGATGCACTTGCGCTGGCGGGCATGTGCGTGATCATGGGGGCGGGGGTGTCATTGACGCTACCGGCATTCGGCGGCCCTCCGGTCGCAGCTGTCGATACGTCCCGGAAGCAGTGAACGAACGTATCACTATTGAAACGACCTGCCGGGCTTAATCCGCCTGCAAAGAGTTCGAGCGATCAAGCGGTAGCTTCGGAGTCTGGTTGTCGAGACGGTCTTCAAATTCTCCCATGTACGCCGCGATCGTATTTTCACTCTGCTCTTGCGCTGACCGGAAGTCGCGATCAAGCTGATCCAGTCGCTGTAACACGACCGATCGCGACTCAGCGTCCTGATCTGCCAGTCTTCGCAGCTCCGCTTCCAGGAACCCGCGCAATTCGGTAAAGCGAGACGCCTCAGCCTTGTCGGCCAACTCGCGCTGGGCCTGAAGCTCGCGGGTATGCCGACGAACTTCAAGGAATACCGAACTCTGGAGGTATACAACGAACCCGAGGAAAAACAAGGAAAGAAGCGCCATCAGACCCAGCATAGTGACCCCAAGCGGCGCCTGAATTGAGGTAAGCCCCAGGGAGAGGGTTGTCGGCGTCGTAAAGGCGCTCCAGTTAAGGGCTGCGAAGGCAGCAATGGCGCCGAAGACGACCAGTAAGACCAGAGTGCGATTTTTCATGCTGACATTCTCTTGTGTAGGTTTAGTCGTTTAACGTATGCAGCTATTCATTGGTCCATGACAAGCGGTGAAGGTTGCCGTAAATCGCATCTACTTGATAATTCTCAATTCTCCACTGCCGGCGCGCCATTCCAGGCACTGGTCCACAGACATGAGTACCTGCGGTGGCTTGTATCATCGCGCATTCATGCTGGTCGTGATATCGGGGGTTGTCAGAGAGCCGATCATCAATGCTGCTGGCAGGCACCATAGCGATGGAGGTGTAGCGGGGCCTTGGCAAGACCTGAGCAATAGCTGCCAACGAGCGGCTCCAATTGGTCGCAGA
>JBBWZW010000120.1:0-17469 GCA_039649305.1 Burkholderiales bacterium | reverse complement strand
AGGCCGATCATCGCCGCGCCGCCCATGGCGCCCCACAGATAAAAGTTTTCCGGACGGTCGCCGGCGGCGAACACGGCGTACGCCGGCGAGCCCAATCCGGTGACGACAAGCGCCTGCGGACATGCAGCCAGCAGCGCCTGGACGAATCCGCGGCGGTCGATGGTCGCGGTTGCGACAGGCTGATTCGCTTGACTCATTTTGTCCCCTCCCATTTTTTTCTTCCGATCAGGCTTTGCGACAGCAGCACGGCAACCGGTTCGCCGCCCTGAAAGGCCGCATCGAAACCGGCTTGCACGGTCTCCGCCACCTCTTCCGGCTTCGTCGCGCGCAGCACCGTGACGCCCATCAATTCCAGCGCGCCCTGAGTGGCCTTGCCCATCGGTCCCTGCCATGGGTTGAACTCGGCCCACTCACCGCGCATCGTAACCAGCGTCAGGAGCGGGAAGCGGCAGTTCTGCATCAGGGACAACATATTGATGCAGTTGCCGACGCCGCTGCTCTGCATCAGCAGGACCGCGCGCTCGCCTCCGAGCCAGGCGCCGCACACCGTGGCCACGCCCTCTTCTTCCGTAGTCAGCACGACCGCGCGCATGTCAGGGTCTGCATGCACGCGACGGATCACGTGCGCATGTCCCGCATCCGGAACGTACGCGACCTGGCGCACGCCCCCTTCTTTAAGAATCGAGAAAATCTCTTCCTGCCAGGTCGGTGCAGCTATAGATGCACTAGTCATGAATGAACACCCTCATCGTCAAAATCATGAGCCATCATAAAATGCTATAAAGGCGTGAGTCCAATAACAAAATAGTTGGCGGCAATCAGTTTTCGGCATAGCTGAAAAGGAGACACATTTGGATCTGAAACACCTACGCGCGCTGCTCGCCGTTGCAGAGACCGGCAACGTGTCGCGCGCAGCAGAGATGCTGCATATCGTGCAGCCGGCGGTGTCGCGACAATTGCGACTGTTGGAAGAAGACCTCGGCACCGCGCTATTTGTGCGCGGCCGTCATGGCATGGAGCTGACCGAAGCGGGGAAGCTGCTCGTCGAGCGCGCACGCCGCGCACTGCATGAACTGGATCAGGCGCGAGCGGAAATCGCGCCGGAGCCGGGGGTGGTCACAGGCATCGTCACCGTCGGTTTGTTGCCGAGCACCGAGTTGCTGGCGGCACCGCTGGTGGAAGCGCTGAAGCGGCAATACCCGAAGCTGACGGTCCGGATCTCCATCGGCTACGCCGGCTATCTGCAGCAATGGCTTGAAAGCGGCGATGTCGATGTCGCGCTGCTGTACGACCCGAAACCGTCGGCGCTGCTGGAAGTCCAGCCATTGCTGAACGAAACCCTGTACCTGGTCGGGTTGCCGGACGCCGGCTTGCACGTAGCGCAACCGGCGCCGTTGCACGACCTGCAGCACCGGCCGATGATTCTGCCTAGCCAACCACACGCGTTGCGCGTGCTGATCGACCATGCGTGCGCGACGGCTGGCATCCAGTTATCGATCGCGGCAGAAACCAACGCGATGAGCATTCAGAAAAACCTGGTGAGCAGGGGTCTTGGCTATACGGTGCTGCCGGGCGTGGCGGTATGGGACGACGTCACGCATGGCCGACTGAGCGCCGCGCCGATCACCGAACCGGACTTGCAGCGGATAATCGTGTTGGCGCTTCCGCTGACACGACGCTCGTCCGTCGCAGTGCGCTGCGCCGCGACCGAACTACGGGCGCAGGTCGAGGCTTCCGTTCAGCGCAACCAGTGGCCGGCAGCGCGGTGGTTGGCGGACTGATTACGGGATCAGGATCGACGAGCCGGTCGTGTTGCGTGACTCAAGAGCGCGATGCCCCTGCTCCGCGTCAGCCATCGCATAGCGCTGATTGATGTCGACCTTGATCTTCCCCGCCTTCACCATCCTGAACAAGTCGGCTGCCATGCTGTCGAGGTCCTCGCGCCTGGCCGCATAGTTGGTGAGCATGGGACGCGTCACGAATAGCGAGCCGCGTGTCGCCAGTTCACCGAGACTCATCGGCGGCACCGGCCCGGACGTGGTGCCGAACGCCACCATCATGCCCATCGGCGCCAGGCAGTCGAGCGATGCGGTAAAGGTGTCCTTGCCGATCGAATCATAGACCACCGGAACGCCTTTGCCGTTGGTAATGTCCCTGACGCGCTCGACGATATTTTCGTTCTTGTAGTTAATGATATGCGTGCATCCGTGCGCTCTGGCCAGCTCGGCTTTCTCTTCCGAACCGACGGTGCCGATCATCGTTACTCCCAGCGCTTTCGCCCATTGGCACGCAATCAGCCCGACGCCGCCGGCGGCCGCATGAAACAGAATCGTTTCGCCGCCGCGCAACGCAAACGTGCGATTGAACAGATACTGCACGGTCAATCCCTTGAGCGTGATCGCCGCGGCGGTTTCATAATCGATGTCTTCCGGCAGCTTGACCAGGATCGACGCGGGCACGATGCGCTCCTGCGCGTACGAGCCGGTTGGGCGCATCGCATAGGACACCCGGTCGCCGGGCTGCAGATGCGTGACGTCCGGGCCCACCTCCTCCACCACGCCGGCGCCTTCGATCCCCAAACCGGCGGGCAGCGCTTGCGGATACAAGCCGCTGCGGAAATAGACGTCGCTGAAATTCAGTCCGCACGCATGGTTGCGCAGCCGTACTTCACCCGGCCCGGGATCGCCGACCTCGACATCGACGTACTCCATGACTTCGGGTCCGCCGGTTCGAAATATCCTGATTGCCTTTGGCATCGGTTTGTCTCCAACTATGATTGTCTGTATGCGCGTGCTGCGTCAAAACGTGCCGGGATAGGCGCCGCCGTCGAGCACAATGTTTTGTCCCGTCATATACCCGGCGTGCGCACTGCACAGAAAGGCACATGTTGCCCCAAACTCAGCCACCGTGCCAAAGCGCCGCGCCGGATTCTGTTGACGGCGCGCGTCCATCATTTCCTCCACGCTCTTGCCGGCTGCTTTCGCCGGCGCGGACATGGTGGTCTGGAGTCGCCCGGTGTCGAACGGGCCGGGAAGCAGGTTGTTGATAGTGACGTTGTGCCTGACCGTGGTACGCGCCAGACCGGCCACGAATCCGGTCAAGCCGGCGCGCGCTCCATTGGAAAGACCCATGTGTTCGACGGCCGCCTTGGCCGCTGCCGAGGTGATGTTCACGATCCGTCCGAAACGACGCGCGATCATGCCATCGACCGTCAGTCGCATCAGTTCAATCGGCGTCAGCATGTTCGCATCGAGGGCGGCAATCCAGTCGTCGCGGCTCCAGTTGCGGAAATCGCCCGGGGCCGGTCCGCCTGCATTGGTAACGATAATGTCCGGCTGCGGACAAGCGGCAAGTACCCGCGCGCGGCCATCCGGTGTCGTGATGTCACACGCGACCGCGGTGACCGTGGCACCAGGAGCGGCCACATGGCGCCGAATGTCGTTCATCGCCGCGTCCAGCGACTCCGCGTTGCGCGCAACCAGCGTGACATGCACGCCTTCCGCCGCCAACGCCTCTGCGCAACCGCGCCCTAGCCCTTTGCTCGAACCGCAGACAATGGCATGCCTGCCGCGTATGCCCAAGTCCATTGAAGGCCTCTTTCAGTCAGGTGGATACGATATTCCTCGGCACGGTCGCCTGTATCGAGCGGCGCTGCGACAACTCGTCGAACCATGCCGACAGTCCCGGATGTGCATCGCGCCATGCTAAATCTTCGTGGCGAAAATCCAGGTAGCCCAACACGCACGCGAATGAAATATGCGTCATGCTGAACGTGTCCGGCAACTGAGTCAGATCCTCCTCGATCGCCGCAACCGCGCTCCGCAGTTGACGCCGCGCACGCTCGACGCTCGGCGCATGCTGCATGGACTGCGGCCGGCGAAATTCGAGCGTGAGCGCAAGCGCAATCGCAAGCATGTCATCGGCCAACGCCTGCCCGCGCAGCGCGAGCATGCGCGGCATGCCGGATGCCGGCGTCAGACGCGGGCCGCTGCCGATCTCATCGAAATACTCGCAGATCACCGAGCTGTCGTATAGCGCAGTGCCATCGTCGAGCACCAACGCCGGGATCTTCCCCACCGGGTTCACTCGCTGCACTTGCTCGAGGTTTGCGTACGAACTGCACTCGACCAGCTCAAGGCGCTCGAACAGCTCTTTCTCGTGCGCGACTATGCACGCCTTGCGGGCAAAGGGGGAGGATGGCGTATAGATAAGAATCATAGGCTGGGTCTATTAAACAAAGCGGCGCGCGCCGTATGGGGCAGCGCGCGCCCAACGATTACTTCAGCCTGCCGGACTTCACATAGAAGTCGCGTTCCAGACCGGCCAGGCGATTCAGATGCTCGGCGACTTGCGTCGGTGTGGTAAACCGTGCGTCCGGCACCGAGCCTACTTTGCGGAATTCAGCCTGCAGCTCGGGATCCTGAATCGCCGCATTGAAGGCCGCCACCAGATAGGCCTTGCGATCAGCCGGGATGCCCTTCGGCGCGGTCACCCAGCGGGTTGCGCCCCAGACCACATCCTTGCGGCCCAGCAGTTCGTTCACGGTCGGCACATCCGGCAGGTACGGCGAGCGCTCGACGCTGGCCACCGCAATCGGCTTGACCTTTTTGGCGTCGAGCATGCTGAGGAATTCAGCGTGGAATCCGATGCTGATGTCAACATGGTTGCCCAGCACCGCTGCAATCGCGGGCGCGCCGCCCTGGAACGGGACCTTGAGAAACTTCGCCCCTGTTACCAGCTCGAGCTGGTCGACCATGTATTCGAATACGCTGTTCGGCACGGTCGCAACGCGGACAGTGCCCGGCTTCTGCTTCGCGAGCTCGACCATGTCCTTGAAACTCTTGTCCTTGTACGGACCGTCGGTCGACACGATGGCGTTCAGTCCGTCGCTGTTCAGGTAGGCGATCGGTTCAAGGTCGTTCATGGTCCAGCGCCCCTGCGCGCGCAACATCGAGTCGGCGAAGATCAGGCTGGCCACCACGCCCAGCGTATAGCCGTCGTTCTTGGCCTGGGTCGCCAGGTGCGTGTGGCCGACAATGCCGGCGCCGCCAGTACGATTATTGATGATCGCCTTTTGTCCGCTCCATTTCTCAAAGTATTTGCCGACATGGCGCGCGCTGACATCGACCGCACCGCCCGCCGGATAGACCACCGTCAGCTCGATCGGCTGCGACGGAAAATCTTTCGGCTTGAGCTTTGCGATCTGCGCTTTCAGGTCAGCCTCGCTCTGCGCGTTGGCCAGCGGCAGCATCAGCGGCGCCATCAGCACCGCTGCAATTACCGAACAAAGTGTTCTGCGTTTCATCTTGTGTCTCCTTTTGTTTTAAAGCCTCGTTGTAGAATCATTAGTACCAGTACCAGCGACACCGCCAGCAGTGTCAACGTAATCGGACGCGAGAGGAAAATCGCGGCGCCGTCGGCGGACATCACCATCGACTGGCGCAGCGCCTGTTCGAGCATCGGCGCCAGCACGAAGGACAACAGCAGCGGCCCCATCTCGTAGTCAAACTTGCGCAGGAGATAGCCGAGGACGCCAAAGCCGATCATCACGTACAGGTCGAAGAAGTTCTTGTTGGTGGAATAGGTGCCGACCACCGCGAGCAGCAGGATGATCGGAAACAGCACCGCGTAAGGCACCCGCAGCAGCTGCACCCACAGGCCAATCAGCGGCAGGTTCAGGATCAGCAGGAAGACATTACCGACGAACATGCTGGCCATGACACCCCAGAACACTTCCGGATGCTGGGTCATCATCATCGGACCGGGCTGCACTCCTTGAATAATCAGCGCGCCCATCAGCAATGCTGTCACCGCATTGCCGGGCAACCCGAGCGACAGCAGTGGCACCATGCCGCTGGCAACCGCCGCGTTGTTCGCCGACTCCGGTCCGGCCAGGCCTTCGATCGCGCCTTTGCCGAATCGCGTCGGATCGTCAGCGATACGTCGCTCCATCGCATACGACATGAACGATGCCGTCACCGGCCCGCCGCCCGGGATAACGCCGAGCACGAACCCGAGGCCGGAGCCGCGCAAGATCGGTTTCCATGACGCTTTCCAGTCTTGCCAGCCCGGCAGCAGATTGCGGATGCGGGTGGCGACGACTTCGTTCTTGATGATGCTCTCGACGTTCAGCAAAATTTCGGAAACGCCGAACAGACCGATCACGACGGCAACCAGGTCGAATCCGGCGCTCAGGTCCACCGAGCCGAAGGTGAAGCGTTCCTTGCCGTCGACCAGATCGGTGCCGATGGTGGCCAGGAACAAGCCGAGGCCGATCATCATGATGCCCTTCAGCGCGCCACCCTGAATCATCAGCACCGTGCATACCAGTCCGAGCAGCATCAGTGCGAAGTTTTCAGGCGGGCCGAAGGTCAGCGCTGCCGACGTCAGCATGGGAGAAAAGAACGTCATCACTACCAGGCTGAGCGTGCCCGCAACGAACGAGCCGATGGCCGCCATGCCAAGCGCAACACCGGCCCTTCCCTGCCTGGCCATCTGGTGACCATCCAGGCAGGTCACGACCGAGGCCGCCTCGCCCGGAATATTGACGAGGATGGATGTCGTCGATCCGCCGTACATGGCGCCGTAGAACATCGCTGCCAGCATCGCAATCGACGCGACCGGCGTGAGTGTGAAAGTCATCGGCATGAGCAGCGCGAGCGCGGCCAGCGGGCCGATCCCCGGCAATACGCCGATCAGCGTGCCGACGAAGCTGCCGATCAGGCAGTAATAAAGATTGGCCGGCGTCATGATCACGCCAAGACCGCCGAGAATTCCGTGCAGTGCGTCCATGACTATAATCCCAACGGTCCGCGCGGCAACAGCGTGCCGAGCAGCGTGTCAAAGAGAACGAATACGATACCGGCGGACAGGATGCCGACGATGAGCGCGAAGCGCCACGAACGCCCGTCGATGGCGCGCAACAGCAACGGCATCATGATCACCGCCGCGGTCAGGAAGCCGGCAAAGCGCATCAGCACGATCAACGCGATCAGGCCGCCGAGCACCAGACAGACGCGGCGCGCCGCCCCCTGTTCCGGCCAAAAGCACAGCGTGCTTTCGACGCGTGTTGCGCGCAATAGCAGCAGAGCGGCGCCGGTGATACCCATGACGGCCCCGGCCAGCATCGGGAAGAAGCCGGAGTCCGGTCCGTTCGGGCCGAACACGCCGAGGCGATATGAATAAACGCATACCGCAATTCCACTCACTATCCAGAACCAGTTGAGCAGTGACTCGCGGCGGTGCAGGCCAGGCCCGGACTGTGCGGGCTGTGCGGCCTGTGCGACCGGAGGCACTGCACCGATTGCATCCTGTTCTGCGCTTGCGGTGCGCTGGGCAGATACATGCATAGTCGAAATTTCCTGTTGTTATATTGGGTACTGCTGTCTCCCGCCCGGGTACTGCTGAAGCGATGCGCGTGGGCGAGGTGCGCGTCGCTGAATGTTCGTTGTGTTACCTGCTAGAGCGCCGAGGAATCCGGGCGCTGTCCTTCGAAAGCCGCTTCAATCAGCTTACGCAAGCCGGTGCGGTCGAGCGGCCTCGGATTGAGGCCGTTGTCGTTCTCGACGACGATATCGACCGACCGATCGATATCGGATTCTTTCATGCCAAGCTGTCGCAGGCCGAGCGGCGACCCGACCGAACGGGCGAAATCGTAGAGTCCGCCGGCGGCGTCATCAACATTGAACGCGGCCGCGATTCTTGCGTCCGTGCGCGGCACGTAGCTTGCATTGAATGCGACAACGTACGGCAATACCGCGGCATGCGCATCCGCATGCGGAAGATGCAATGCGCCTCCGAGCAGTTGCGCCAGACGGTGTTGCAGCGCAAAGCCGCCCGTCAGCGCCGCACCGCCCAGATATGAGCCATACAGCAGATCGCTGCGCGCGTCGATGTCGCCGGGGGCGGCAAGCACCTTTTTCAGGCTCTGCACGATGACCCTCATGCCTTCCGCCGCCGCACACGCAATGATCGGACTGGTGGTCGATACGTAGAGCGCGTCGATGCAGTGCGCCAGCGAATTCATTGCGCTCGGCACGGTGACAGCGAGCGGCAGGCCCAATGTAAGTTCGGGATCGTAGATTACGGTGCGCGCGATCATGTCGGGACTCTTGTGCATACGTTTCACGCCGTCGATCGTGATGCCACAGAATCCGGTCATTTCCGAACCGGAGTAGGTGGTCGGAATGACGATGAACGGGATCTTCGTTTCCAGCGCGATCGCCTTTGCCAGACCGATGGCCGCGCCGCCGCCGATGGCCACCATGCAGTCCACGCCGAGCGCGCCGATCTTGCCCTGCGCTTCGCGTACCACTTCAATCGGAATATGGGATTTCGCGTCGGCGTGAATACCGGCGCAGCGTGATCCGAGCAGCGCCGCAACACGCTCCGCCATCGCGCCGCGTCCGGCCGTCGATATCACCAGGCAGCGCGTGCCGCCCAGGCTCTCGACCTCTACACCGACTTGCGCGAATGCCCCGGGACTGAACACGACGCGGCGCGGCGTCACGTTGTCAACATCGCTGGAATAACTGAACGGCTGTTGGAGTGAACGGCTCGTGTCGCGCATTGTGCTCATATGTAGGTTCCTATTCAACTGGTGTCCCAAGGACTCCTCAATCACCGCGCAGCGGCAGCGTGACCTTGAGACTGGTCTGCACCTCGATGAAATAAGGCCCCTTGGCCGCAAGCCCACGTGCAATCGCCGCATCGATCTGACCCGACTCGGTCACCGCCTCGCTCTGCATGCCGAAACCTTCCGCGATGCGGATGAAATCCGGATTGAATAATGAGGTGCCCACATGGCGGCCCGGATAATTGATCTCCTGGTGGATGCGGATCGACGCGTAGCAGTTGTTGTTGGACAGGATGAACAGGATCGGAAGCTTGCGCTCGACGGCCGCGATCATCTCATTGCCGGTCATCATGAAGCCGCCGTCGCCGACCATGCAGATCACCTTGGCATCCGGATGGCGCAGCTGTGTGGCAATCGCAGCCGGCGTGCCGTACCCCATAGCGCCCGACAGCGGCGCCATCAGGCGCTGCGGATAGACGAACGGGAAGTGCCGGTACACCGGCGCGGCAAACGTGCCGGCATCGAGACAGATCATTGCATGCTTCGGCGCCTGATTCGCCAGCGAGCGCACCACGTGCGCAAAGGTCACGCCGTCATCGGCTTCACGCGTCGGCCATGCGGCGATTTCTTCAAAGATGCCGCGCAGCTTCTGGCTCCATAGTCGGCGCGCCTCGGTCGTCCGTGGACGCTCGCGCGGCGTCAAGTCTGCGGCCAATGCCACCGGGTCGCATACCAGCCCGATGTCGGGCGCAAAGTGCAGGCCCACGATGTGATCGTCCGGATAGCAATGGACAAAGGTCTGCGCCGGTTTCGGCAGTTGCGGAAAGCTGTAGCCCTGGCTCGTGATGTCATCCATGCGCGTACCGAGCGCCAGGATCAGGTCGCTCGAATGAAGCACCGACATTTGCTTTTCCGGATTGGAAAGCCCCAGATCGCCGACGAATAGCGGGTGCGTGTTCGGGAATACGTCATGCCGGCGAAACGCGACAGCCACCGGTATGTTCCAGGCTTCCGCAAACGCCAGCAAAGTCTCACGCCCCTGCGGCTTGTCGAACGCACCGCCGGCCACGATCAATGGACGTTCGGCACGCTCGATCAGCGCCCGCAGTTCATCGACGACTGCGGGGGCTGCGGTGGTCGGCGCGTTCGGCCGCGCAATCCACTTCGGTTGCGGCGTTGGCTGCTGCTGGATGTCTTCCGGGATTACCAGCACCACCGGGCCTGGTGTGCCCGAGGTCGCCATGCGAATCGCCTTGAAGGCCATCTCGCCGAGTTGTGCCGGATCGGTCGGCTCGGCCACCCACTTGGCGATCGATCCGAACATTTTGTGATAGTCGATCTCCTGGAAGGCTTCCCTGCGCAAATCCTTCTTCGGGATTTGCCCGATGATCAGAATCAGCGGAATCGCATCCTGCTGCGCGGTGTGGACCGCGATTGATGCGTTGGAAGCGCCGGGCCCGCGGCTGACCATCAGGACGCCGGGACGGCGCGTCAGGCGGCCGTCGGCACAGGCCATGAAACCGGCGCCGGATTCGTGGCGGCAGGTGACCACGTCGATTTGCGGAAAGTCGCCTAACGCGTCAAGGACGCCGATATAGCTTTCACCCGGAACTTCAAAAATGCGGTCGATGCCGTTGGCGGCGAAGACGGATAGCAATGCGTGCGCGGAGGTATTCAATTTGATTGACCCGATGGCAGTTGGTATGTGTTCGAACCATTATTGTTCCAACCAGGAAAATACAGCAATGGCATGGGTCTTATAGCAGCTATGCTAGGATGGCATAGCTCAGTTTTTGGACAGGCATGGACATACATGGACATTAAGCGCATCGAATATCTGATTCAGGTCGCCGAGTTCGGCAGTTTTTCCAAAGCGGCGACCGTGGTCGGCATCGCCCAACCGGCGCTCGGACGGCAGGTACAGAAGCTGGAAGAGGATTGCGGCGTGCGGCTGCTGTACCGGCACGGTCGCGGCGTATCGCTGACGCCCGAGGGAGAAATGTTTATCGACCGCGTACGGCCGTTGCTGCGCCAGCTGGAAGCGGTCGCCACCGACCTGCAAGACGAGCGCGAGTCGCCATCCGGCGTGGTCACGATCGGCATTACGCCGACCATCTGCAACATGCTGGGACTGCATCTGGTCACGACGGTACAGGAGAAATATCCGAAGCTGCGCGTGAACGTGGTGTCAGGTTATAGCGGCTACATTCATGAATGGCTGATCGATGGACGGCTTGACCTCGCCATCCTGCACGATGCACGCCGTTCGCAACATCTTGCGGTGGAACATCTGGCGGATGCCAAACTCTCGCTGGTGTCGTCGCCCAAGCTGCTGAACGCGGTTGAAACGAAACGGCGCTCGCTGGCGCTGCGGCACCTCGAGGGACTACCGCTCGCGCTGCCTACCAAGAACCATGGGTTGCGTCGCACGCTCGAGCTGGCGGCCAGTCAGGCCGGCTTCGCACTGAATGTGAAATACGAAGTCGACACGCTGGCATTGATGAAGGAAATCGTGCTCGCCGGGTTCGCGCACACGGTGCTGGCGCTGCCGGCGGTGCAAAGCGAGATCGAAAGCGGAAAGCTGACCGCCCGCAGGATCAGCCAGCCCGATGTCGAAACGCGTCTGGTCCTCGCGAAAGCATCGAACCGTCCGCTCACGCGCGCCGTGCGCATCATCGAACAGGAGACCAGGAACGCGTTTCACCGGATACGGCTCGATGCGTCATTCGACCTGGGCTTGAAGATCGCGATCTAGTCCGGATATTTCACCGGACCGGCCCTGTCACGAGCGAAACGACGGATCGCGCCTGTCCAGATAGCGCAGCATCGCCGGCCACTCCATCACCCCGAAAGGCCGGCGCGTGCCGGGCTTGTACAGGTGCGCGGTTTTTTCGACGACGGCGGGCGGCGGCAGATGCAGCTCGGTGTTACATGCCATCGCATCCACTTGCGCGCGGCACGCCATTTCGAACCAGTACATCGCATTGAAGGCCTGCGCTATGTCGGCGCCTACCGCCAGCAGACCGTGGTTGCGCAAGATCAGCACTTCGCTTTCGCCGAGGTCGCGCACCAGCCGCTGCTGCTCGTCAAGGTCGACCGCAACACCTTCATAGTCGTGATATCCGACATGCCCGAATCGCATCGCAGTCTGCGTCAACGGCAATAGCCCGCATTGAAGGGCGGACACCGCCATCCCTGCGCGTGAATGGGTATGGATCACGCAGTGCGCATCAGCGCGCGCGCCATGCACGGCGCTGTGGATCACATATCCGGCCCGGTTGACCTCGTAACCGGGGTGCGGATTGAGCAGTTCGTTGCCGGCAAGGTCGATTGTGATCAGGCTGGATGCAGTGATTTCCTCATACATGTAGCCGTACGGATTGATCAGCAATCGGTGATCGGAGCCGGGAATGCGCGCCGAGATATGGTTGTAGACCAGATCGCTCATCCCGAACAGCGGCATCAGCCGGTAACACGCCGCCAGGTCGACACGCGTTTGCCATTCCACCTCGGACACGGTGGATCGTACATCCAGTGTCAAGTCTGTCATTTCAACTCCTCGATTTTGCATTTCGCCCAGCAGCGTGTGCATCGCCTTGCACGGCGATGCACATCGGCAGACGTGCTTCTTAATCGATCTTGGCGCCCGATTCGCGCACCAGCTTGCCCCACTTCTCGTGCTCGCTCTTGATGTGCGCTGTGAACTCCTCCGGCGTGCTTTTCAGGATTTCCGCGCCGATAGCCAGCAGGCGTTTCTGCGTCTCCGGCTCGTCAAGGATCGCGTTCAGTTCACGATTGAGCTTGTCCACGATCGGCTTCGGTGTGCCGGCCGGCGCCAGCATTCCAAGCCATGCGCCCGCGTTGAATCCGGTGAGGCCGAGCTCGTGCAGCGTCGGAATTTCAGGCGCGAATTTCGAGCGATCCTTGGTGCTCACCGCCAGCGCCTTCAGCCTGCCCGACTTCACATGCGGCATGACAGATGTCATCGTGTCGAATGTCGAGTGCACCTGGCCGCCGATCAGGTCTGCCTGCGCCTGGCCGCTGCCTTTGTACGGGATGTGATTCATCTGGATCCCGGCCTGCTGCATCAGCATCGTCATCAGCAAATGGCTGGTGGTACCGTTACCGATCGATGCATAGTCGAGCTTGTTCGGCTCCGCCTTCGCGCGCGCGACGAATTCCTGGAATGTATTGATCTTGGAATTGGTATTCACCACGAGCGCATAGGGCAACCATGAATGCAAGCCGATCGGTGCAAAGTCGCGCATCGAGTCGTACGACAGCTTGTACAGATAATGGTTGGTGGCCATCGGCGCGGTCGCGCTAAGCAACAGCGTGTACCCGTCCGGCGTGGCCTTGGCAGCCGCAGCGGCGCCGATGCTGCCGCCCTGTCCCGGCTTGTTGTCGATGATGAAGGTTTTACCGAGCCGCGCGGTCAGCCGTTCGCCGAGGATGCGGCCGACGCTGTCGGTCGCGGTTCCCGGCGGGAAGCCGACGATCATCGTTACGGTTTTAGTCGGATAGTCGGCCTGTGCCAGCGCCGTCGGGGTGGCCGCGGCGGTTGCCAGGCCAATGATTGCAAACATCGTGTTCTGCCAGATTTTCATGCTTGTCTCCTTAGTTTGCTTATGTTGTTTTGAATACTAAGGCACCGCGCAGGAATAAGTTGGTCAATTTTGCTGGCCGTAGCGGGCGCGTTGCCGCGTTGCTCGTCGTCGCCATAGCTCGCTATGGCTCCTCCTCACGCCCCTCGGCGGGCCCCTTGCACCGCATCCCGCGACGGCCGCCAAATTGCCCAACTTATCCCTGCGCGGTGCCTAACGTTCGCTCTTCCCCTGTTCAAACCCATCTGCAACAATCACTTCGATCAAGCTCGGCGCGCCGCTGGCAATCGCTGCGTGCAATGCAGCGTCAATATCGGCCGGGTCGGTGACGCGGGTTGCCTTCAATCCCAATCCCACTGCCACCGACACAAAGTCGATCGGCGGATCCTTCATGTCCATTGCCACGAAACGGTCGGTTTTTCGTCCGGCGAGCAGGCGCTCCTTGATAATCCGGTAGCTGCGGTTGTTGATGATCACATAGGTAATCGGCAGCTTCAGGTGCGCCGCTGTCCAGAGCGCCTGGATGCCGTACATCGCGCTGCCGTCGCCGATCGCCGCCACCACCGGACGACCCGGCTGCGCCATGCTGATGCCGATGGCCCCAGGCAAGCCGAATCCGAGGCCGCCGCTGGCCAACCCGTAGAAACTGTTCGCATCCTGCATCGGCAGGAAAGTCGCCAGCGCCGGCGCCGCGGTGAGCGCCTCTTCGACCACAATTGCATTGTCGGGCAACGCGTCGACCAGCCGCATCATCAGGTAGCGCGGATCGATCGGCGTCGACGACGCCATCTCGCCAATCTGACGGCGCGCCCTGTCGCGCTGCGCGGACCAGTTGGCCGGCTTGAGGTCCGCGAGGCGGCGCTCGGCTGCCTGCGCTTGCACGGCTGAACGCCTGGCACGCAATGCCGGCAGCAGTACGCGCAGCGTTTCCTTCACGTCTGCGCGGATGGCATGCTCGGTCGGATAGTTCTTGCCCAGCTCCCAGTCGCGTTCCGAAATATGCACCACCGGCATATCGTCAGGCAGCGGATCGATGGGGCTATAGGGCGACATGCGCAACAGGTCGGCGCCGAGGCAGACGACGAGGTCGTGCTGCTGCAGCGTCTCGCGCACCTTTTTCTGATTACGGGTCAGGTCGCCCATCGATGCCGGATGATCGGATGGGAAACGCGCGTTGTAGGGAACCGGCTCTTGATAGACCGCCGCACCCAGCAATTCCGCCAGCTCGCCCGCCTCGCGAAACACGTCATGGTTGGCCAACTCGCGACCGGCAATGATTACCGGACGCCGCGCGTCAAGCAGGCGCTGCGCGAGACGGCCGATCGAATCGTCGGACGGCCTGCTGCCCGCGTCGATACGTGTCGGGCTGCCGAAGTCGAGCTCCGCCTCGTCATCCAGGATGCTACCGGGCAGACTGATAAACACCGGCCCCATCGGCGGCGTCATCGCGATCTTGGCCGCACGCCGGATAATGCGCGGCAGGTCTTGGACCCGTGTCACTTCGACTGCCCACTTCACCAGCGGTTGCGCAATCGGCACCAGCGGCTCGTAAAGCAAGGGCTCCTGCAATCCGTAGCCGAGCTCGTACTGGCCAGCGGTGATAATCAGCGGCGAGCCGGAAAACTTCGCGCTGTACAACGCGCCCATCGCGTGTCCCAGGCCCGGCGTGCAATGCAGGTTGACCGCAACCAGCTTGTTCGAGGCCCTCGCAAAGCCGTCCGCCATGCTGAGTACGCATGACTCCTGCAGGCCAAGCACATATTTCAGCTCCGGGAACTGCGGCACCGCTTCCATGATTGCCAGCTCGGTGGTACCCGGATTGCCGAATAAATGGGTGACGCCTTCATCGATCAGCAACTGCAGGAAGGCGGCACGACCGCTCATGATGCGTTTAGGCATGTTCGGAAAACCTTAATTAGACGGACGTCGCAACGCGCGACGTCGGGTAGTGCGGCGAGCGCTCGATCAACGCATCGTGAATGGATTAGCGGTCGGCGCGCCGGTATTGATCCAGACGCTTTTGACCTGCAGGTATTCGCGGATAGCGTCGATGCCGTTCTCGCGACCCAGCCCCGAGTCTTTGTAGCCGCCGAACGGCGACATGTAGCTGACTGCGCGATAAGTGTTCACCCAAACCGTGCCGGCCTGGATGCGTTCGGACATGCGGAACGCGCGGCCGATGTCGCTGGTCCAGACGCCGGCGCCCAGCCCATAGAGCGAATCGTTGGCAATTGCCACCGCCTCGTCCTCATCCTTGAACTTGATCACCGACAGTATCGGGCCGAACACTTCTTCCTGCGCGATGCGCATGTTGTTCTTCACGCCTGCGAATATTGTCGGCTCGATGAACCAGCCGTTGCCGCATTCGGGACGGGTGGCAGCCACGCCGCCCATCAACAGTTCGGCGCCATCCTGTTTCGCGATCTCGATATAGCTGAGCACCTTGTCGTATTGTGGGCGCGTAGTCACCGGGCCGACCTGCGTATCCATGCTCATCGGATTGCCCATGCGCGCGGTTCTCGCGAGCGCTGTCAATTTTTCGACGAATGCATCATGGATGCTTTCCTGCAGCAGCAAGCGCGAACCGGCGATGCAGGTTTGGCCGGTTGCGGCGAAGATGCCGGCGACCGCGCCGTTGACCGCGTCGTCCAGGTTGGCGTCTGCGAACACGATGTTCGGCGACTTTCCGCCGAGCTCCAGGCTCACATGCTTGAAATGCTTGGCGGCGAGTTGATTGATTGCCCGGCCCGTCGCGTCCGAACCGGTGAAGGTGATCTTCTTGACCAGTGGATGTTCGACCAGCGGCGAGCCGACGTCCCTGCCGAATCCGGTGACCACGTTGACCACCCCGGGCGGAAAGCCTGCTTCCTCCACCAGCTTGACGAATTCCAACGTGGAAGCAGAGGTGAATTCGGAGGGTTTCAACACGATGGTGCAGCCGGCGGCAAGCGCCGGTGCGATTTTCCAGGCAGTGAGCAGCAACGGCGAATTCCACGGCGTAATGGCCGCCACGACCCCCAGTGGCTCATTGCGCGTGAAGTTGAAAAAGCCTTTTTTGTCGAGCGGGATGACGGTGCCCTGCACCTTGTCCGCCAGGCCGCCGTAGTAATAGAACCATTGCGGAATGTAATTGAGCTGGCCGGACATTTCGGCGAATAGCTTGCCGTTGTCGCGCACTTCGAATTCCGCGAGTTTTGCCGCGTCGCGCGCGATCAGGTCACCCAGCTTGTGCAGCAATGCGCCGCGCTGACTGGCCGTCAGTTGCGACCACGGCCCGCTGGTAAAGGCCTTGTGCGCCGCCTGTACCGCGCGATCGACATCATCGGCGCCGCCTTCGGCAATCTGCCCCCACACTTCGCCGGTAAAGGGGTTATAGCTATCGAACCACTTGCCGGAACCGGCATCGACGGATCGGCCATCAATGTACATTTGGTAGCGTTGCATGCTGGTCTCTCTCAGTTAATTGCGCTTCGCGCGCAGGCAGGCAGCCTGAGCGCGCTGCCTTGCATAAGTTTCGATGGATGGCCGCTGGGTGCTATTTCTTCATGCCAACCATTTAATGGATGAAGGGGATGCGCGGCGGCCGCCTCACCAGAGGTGTAACGAATACGCGGCATGCTGCCACTGGAAGAGTGAATGCTTGTCTCCATTGCCGTCTCCAGCAAAATATTCTCTGGGCCGACGGCTCCAGTCTTATTAATAGTGCATCTAACACCACTTTTGTGGAGTCTGCTTGATCTCCCTCCTGAGCACAATTCGGATTTTCCAAACAGGCCCTTAGGCTAAGCATAATGAGGGTCCGGCGCAGAAACCGCAGGGGACAACATGTTTTGGGTCGAGTGGAAAATTCAAGCGTGAGAGACCACTAGTGCTGCTGCGTCAGGTGGTCTTCACGATCCCGAAGTCGGACATGCAGTGCGCTCGAAGAACCGCGACGTGTGGTTTTGGCGACCAGAAAAACAAAAGCCCGCTCAGTGAGCGGGCTATGTACTTGAATTATCAAGAGTATTTGGAGGCGGGGGTCGGGATCGAACCGGCGTAAACGGCTTTGCAGGCTGCTGCATAACCACTTTGCTACCCCGCCAGGGAGGGTATTGTAACTACAAAATCAAATCTCTGCTGCTCGAGAAAAACCGAGCGAGGAACAATGCTGCAAACACCTATCCGCAGATAAAAAAAGGAAGCTGGGTGAGCTTCCCTCTGTATATCGAGCGGGAGAAGAGTCTCGAACTCTCGACCTCAACCTTGGCAAGCTTGCGCTCTACCAACTGAGCTACTCCCGCATTGTAC
>JBBWZW010000098.1:0-11220 GCA_039649305.1 Burkholderiales bacterium | reverse complement strand
GTGGGCCAGCCGTCCGGGCGGCGCGATACGATCACCCGCCTGCTATTCAGGAAAGGGAAACCGGGATGAGAGCGAACTGCTGGTATGGCTCCAACGATGTGCGGGTCGACAATGTCCCCGACCCGTCAATTCTGAATCCGCGCGACGCCATCGTCAAAATCACCTCGACCGCCATCTGCGGGTCCGACCTGCACTTGTATAACGGCTATGTGCCGACCATGGAAAAAGGCGACATCCTCGGCCACGAATTCATGGGCGAGATCATGGAAGTCGGCAGCGGCGTCACTAACCTGAAAGCCGGCGACCGCGTGGTGGTGCCGTTCCCTATCGCATGCGGCAATTGTTTCTTCTGCCAGGAGAAGCTGTTTTCGGTCTGCGAGAATTCGAATCCAAATGCCTGGATGGCGGAAAAGATGTGGGGCCACTCTCCGGCCGGCATCTTCGGCTATTCCCATCTCACCGGCGGTTATGCCGGCGGGCAGGCGCAGTATGCGCGTGTACCGTATGCGGACGTCGGACCGATGAAGGTGCCCGATGGCCTGACCGATGAACAGGTGCTGTTCCTGTCTGACATACTGCCCACCGGCTGGATGGCGGCGGAAAACTGCGACATCGAGCGTGGCGACGTGGTCGCGATCTGGGGCTGCGGTCCGGTCGGTCAGTTCGCGATTCAGAGTGCGTACTTGCTCGGCGCCGAGCGCGTGATTGCAATCGACCGCTTCCCGGAGCGGCTGCGCCTGGCGCGCCGGCTGAAGGCGGAGACGCTCAATTATGAAGAAGTCAACGTCCTCGACGCGCTGAAGGAAATGACCGGCAGCCGCGGACCGGATGCCTGCATCGACGCGGTCGGCATGGAAGCGCACGGCGTGGGCATCAGTTACACCTATGACCGGGTGAAACAGGCGACCAAACTGGAAACCGACCGCCCGATCGCCCTGCGCGAAGCGCTTCTGGCTTGCCGCAATGGCGGCAATGTCTCGGTCCCTGGTGTGTACGGCGGCTTTGTCGACAAGATTCCATTCGGCTCGGTGATGAACCGCTCGCTCACGATCAAGACGGGACAGACGCATGTGCAGCGCTACATGCAACCGCTGCTGGAGCGTATCCAGAAGGGTGAGATCGATACCACCTGCATCATCACGCACACCCTGTCACTAGACGAAGCGCCGCGCGGGTACGACATCTTCAAGAACAAGGAGGAAGAGTGCATCAAGGTGGTGTTGAAACCCTGGCAAGAGAGCCGGGCGCACGTACACTGAGCCACTTGGAGCCCCACAAAAAGTAGGACAAAGTCTGACAAGATTTTGGTGCATTTGTGCAATTGTGGTGTACCATACTTTCGCAGTACAAAAAAAATCCACTTCAGGACGTAGGAGACAAAAAGCCCGCCAGGCTTTTAGCCCGGCGGGCTTTTAATTGTTCGAGAGTTATAACTGATTCGCATATCTGTTATCACGAGAATAAAGGAGACAAGGTAGTTGCTGGAAGGTAAGATGCTTCCTGTCTCCTCCAACTCTCTTGAATTGGATTTAGCCCGCAAGCCGCAAGGTTCGCGGGCTTTTTTTATGGTCATTCCGCTTCTGCATTGCGCCTGCTACCGGCATTCTTGCCGCTCGGGACCTGGTTGTGCCTCTGGTTGTGCCTCGCCCCATGGCTGTTAAGTCTTCCCGAGGCAGCCGCATGGTGTGCGATCGTGGTCGGCGTAGATTGCATAACTTTTCGGCGAAAATGCTGCCCGACTTGCGGGCAGCATGATTTCAATCAGCGCGTAACCGGCTTATACCGGATCCGCTTCGGCTTCGCGCCTTCCTCGCCGAGACGCTTCTTCTTGTCCGCTTCGTATTCCTGGTAATTTCCGTCGAAGAACACGACCTTCGAATCGCCTTCGAAGGAAAGAATATGCGTCGCAATCCGGTCAAGGAACCAGCGATCGTGCGAGATCACCATCACACTGCCGGCAAACTCCAGCAACGCATCTTCCAGCGCGCGCAGCGTTTCCACGTCAAGGTCGTTCGACGGCTCATCGAGCAGCAGCATGTTGCCGCCCATGAGCAAAGTCTTCGCCAGGTGCAAACGACCGCGCTCGCCGCCGGACAGGTTGCCGACGATTTTCTGCTGGTCGTTCCCTTTGAAGTTGAAGCGGCCGAGATACGCGCGCGACGACATTTCAAAGCGGCCAACCGTCAGGATGTCGGCGCCGTTGGAGACATCGTCAAAAACGCTCTTCTTGTCATTGAGTTCGTTGCGCGACTGGTCGACCAGCGAGAGTTTGACTGTCGGCCCAACCACGATTTCGCCGTCGTCCGGTTTTTCCTTGCCGGCGATCATGCGGAACAATGTCGACTTGCCGGCGCCGTTCGGGCCGATGATGCCGACGATCGCGCCGGCCGGAATCTTGAAGCTGAGGTCGTCGATCAGCAGGCGGTCGCCGTAGGCTTTGCTGACATTCTTGAACTCGATGACTTCATTGCCAAGACGCTCCGCAACCGGGATGAAGATCTCCTGCGTTTCGTTGCGCTTCTGGTATTCGTGATCGCTCAACTCGTTGAAGCGGGCCAGGCGGGCCTTGCTCTTCGCCTGCCGGCCTTTCGGGTTCTGGCGCACCCATTCCAGTTCCTTCTTGATGGTTTTCTGGCGCGCGGATTCGCTCGATTCTTCCTGCTTCAGGCGCGCTTCCTTCTGCTCCAGCCAGGAGCTGTAGTTGCCCTTCCAGGGAATGCCATGGCCGCGGTCGAGCTCAAGTATCCACTCGGCCGCGTTGTCGAGGAAGTAGCGATCGTGCGTGATGCCGACCACCGTGCCGGGGAAGCGCTGCAGGAACTGCTCGAGCCAGTCGACCGATTCCGCATCGAGGTGGTTGGTCGGTTCATCGAGCAGCAGCATGTCGGGTTTGGAGAGCAGCAGGCGGCACAGCGCGACGCGGCGCTTTTCACCACCGGAGAGGACGCCGATCTTTGCATCCCATGGTGGCAGGCGCAGCGCATCGGCAGCCATTTCAAGCTGTACATTTACATTGTTGCCGTCGCTCGCGGCGATGATCGCTTCCAGGCGCTGCTGCTCGGCGGCGAGTGCATCGAAGTCGGCATCCGGCTCGGCGTACGCGGCATACACCGCGTCGAGTTTGCCTTGCGCTTCGAAGACTTCGCCCAGCGCGGATTCGACTGCCTGGCGCACGGTCTGCTCCGGATCGAGTTGCGGTTCCTGCGGCAGGTAGCCAATGTTCAGGCCCGGCATCGGCACGGCTTCGCCTTCGATCTCCTTGTCGATGCCGGCCATGATTTTCAGCAGCGTCGATTTGCCCGAGCCGTTCAGGCCCAGCACACCGATTTTTGCGCCCGGAAAAAAGGAGAGGGAAATGTCCTTGAGGATCTGGCGCTTGGGCGGGACGATCTTGCCCACGCGGTTCATTGTGTAAACGTATTGAGCCATGTGTGCTCCTGGATGCTCGTGATGTAAAGATGAGTAGGATACGACAGAAGAGGCAGAAGAAGAATCAGGCGGCGGTCGTCTTGGTCGACCACGCACGCCATAAACCTTCCAGTGAATAAACAAGCAACGCCGTCCAGATCAGGATAAACCCGGCGAGCCGCGCGCCGCCAAACGGTTCGTTGTACAGCCATACGCCGAGCAGCAACTGGATGGTCGGACTGATGTATTGCATCAAACCCAACATCGACATCGGGATGCGACGCGCGCCGGCCGCGAATAACAGTAGCGGTATCGCGGTGATCGGTCCTGCGGCAACCAGCAGCCATTGGGATGATGCGGGCGCACCGGCGAAACTGTTCTGGTTGGTGACAGTAAGCAGGACCAGATAACCAAGCGCCAGCGGAAACAGCACCAGCGTTTCGAGAGTGAGGCCTTCCAGCGGTCCGAGCGCCGCGGTTTTGCGAAGCAGGCCGTAGGCGCCGAATGTGATGGCCAGCAGCAACGCGACCCAGGGCAGTTGGCCGGTTTGCCACGTCAGCCATGCGACGCCGCATGCCGCCAACGCTACCGCCGCCCATTGGGCCGGTCGCAGGCGCTCATGCAGGAAGACGAAGCCGAGCGTGACGTTGACCAGCGGGTTGATGAAATAACCGAGGCTGGCTTCGAGCACCTTTCCGCTATTGACCGCCCAGATGTAAATGAACCAGTTGGTGGACAGGATCAGCGCGCTGGCGGTGAACCCCGCGAGAATACGGGGCTGACGGATGACCGTGCCGATCCACGACCACTGCCTGCGCCATGCCAGCACCACCAGCACAAAGGCAAGCGACCACAACATGCGATGCACCAGGATCTGGTCCGCGGACACGTCCTGCAATGCCTTGAAATAGACAGGAAATACTCCCCACAGGATGTAGGCGAGCGCAGCATAAAGCATTCCAGCTTGCATGGCGGATGAGATAGGGATGTACGGACGGAAAGTCGCGATGTGCGGCAATTATCTCAGTTATCAGGAAGCTACGTCGCGGGAGCCGGGTGCGCCTGAAAAACGCGATAACCGCAGGTAAAGTATCATCGCCTTCCCGATTACAAGAGACAGTAGTACTGCAGCGCGACACCGATATGGCACCAGAAAAAGAAATCCTGCACACCGAAGCCTCTACCGAATCCCGTCCCGTCCTGTCACAAAGAGAAGTACGTTCGGTCATCACCGGACTGATGATGGCGATCCTGCTCGGCGCGATCGACCAGACCATCGTTGCGGTGGCGCTGCCAAGAATGTCGGCGGAATTGAATGGCGTCGAGTTGCTCGCCTGGGTGGTCTCCGGCTACATGGTTGCGATGGCGGTGTCGACGCCTATCTACGGCAAGCTGGGTGACCTGTTCGGGCGTCGCGCCACATTGACCTTCTCGATTGCCGTGTTCCTGATCGCGTCGGTGGCCTGCGCACTGGCGGAATCGATGCCGATGTTGGTCGCTGCGCGCATCCTGCAGGGTGTCGGAGGCGGCGGCCTGGTCTCCGTCGCGCAGGCCATCATCGCCGACGTAGTGTCGGCGCGCGAACGCGGTCGCTATCAAGGCTATATCAGCGGTGCCTTTGCCACGGCCGGCGTATGCGGCCCGCTGCTCGGCGGGTTCCTGACCGAGTACCTGTCATGGCGCTGGGTATTCTGGATCAACCTCCCGCTCGGACTGGCGACGATTTTCATCACCCGCCGCGCATTGGCGCGCTTGCCGGTACCGCGCATGAAGCGGCAGATCGATTACCTCGGCGCCGCGCTGCTGACGATCGGGCTGACCGCATTGTTGATCGGCGTTACGCGCGTCGGGCAGGGCTCCCCATGGCTGGATGGCGATAATCTTAAATTGTTCGGAGTGGGCACCGTTGTCATGGCGATGTTCCTCTGGCAGGAAACGCGAGCAGTCGAACCGATCATTCCGCCAGGCCTGTTCAGGGTGCCTACTGTCACACTGTCCTGCCTCGTCCTGTTCAACGCTTACTTTCAAAGCATCGCGCTCTCTGTCCTGATTCCCTTGCGCCTGCAGTTGGTCACCGGCAGCAGTCTTGAGGCCGCTGCGTATCAGATTGCGCCGCTCGCCCTCGCCGTATCCGCGGGATCGTTTACCTGCGGGCAGATGGTTGCGCGTACCGGGCGCTTCAAACCATTTCAGGTGGCAGGGTCGGCGATCGTTACGGTGGCTTTATTCGCGCTGGCTTTCATCGATCCGCGCGCAAACGTATTGAGCATGCTCTGCATGGCCGTGGGAGGCGCCGGAATCGGTTTCCTGTTCCCGTCATCCATGGTCGCCGTTCAGAGCGCCGTCCCGTCGCAACATGTGGGCATTGCGACCGCCACCACCTCGTTTTTCCGTTCGCTCGGCGCCGCGGTCGGTATCGCGATACTCTCGGCGGTGCTGCTCGCCGCCTTGCGCGAGAATGCTCCGTCTGTGGTCGCCATGCTCTCCGGCGGAGAAAACATGCATGACATGCTGGGCGGTGCGCTTGAAAAAATGGATCAGGCCGCGAGGTTGCAACTGATGGCGGCAGTGCAAGGGACGTTTCGCACCACGTTCATCATAAGCGGCATGGTGGCGTTGGCCGGGCTACTGCTGGCGGCCCTGGTTCCAAACCGGGTTTTGGGAGAGCGGACCGCGCGTTGAACAATCAGGCTGCAACGACCCCGCCATGTCAAGAAGGAAGCCGGCTCGACCCTGCGAACGAATGGTTGTCGGCTCGCAGTGCCGGGCGCCCCGTACTGTCACATGTTGCGCCGGTACTGCCCGCCCACCTCAAACAAGGCTTCGGTGATTTGCCCTAGCGAGCACACCCGGACGGCTTCCATCAGCCTGGCGAAGACGTTTTCATCGTTGATGACAGCCTGCTGCAAACTTCCGAGTATTGTTGACGCCTGTTCCGCGTGCCGCCCCTGGAAGTCGGCCAGGCGTTTCAACTGCGATTGTTTTTCTTCGTCGGTCGAGCGCGCGAGTTCCATCGCCTGCATTGCCGGCTGCCCCGCAGGATTGCGGAAAGTATTGACACCGATGACAGGCAGTGTGCCGTCATGCTTCAGGTGTTCGTAGTGCATCGACTCTTCCTGAATCTTGCCGCGCTGGTAGCCGGTCTCCATCGCCCCCAGCACGCCGCCGCGCTCGGCGATGCGTTCGAATTCCTGCAGCACCGCTTCCTCCACCAGGTCGGTCAGTTCCTCGATGATGTAGCTACCCTGGTTCGGATTCTCGTTCTTCGCCAATCCCCATTCGCGATTGATGATGAGCTGGATGGCCAGCGCACGCCGTACCGATTCATCGGTCGGTGTGGTGATCGCTTCATCGTAGGCATTGGTATGCAGCGAATTGCAATTGTCGTAGATCGCGATCAACGCCTGCAGGGTGGTGCGGATGTCGTTGAAGTCGATCTCCTGTGCATGCAGCGAGCGGCCGGAGGTCTGGATGTGATACTTGAGTTTCTGCGAACGCTCATTCGCGCCGTATTTTTCGCGCATGGCCACCGCCCAGATGCGGCGCGCGACGCGACCCAGCACCGTATATTCAGGGTCCATGCCGTTGCTGAAGAAGAACGACAGGTTGGGTGAGAAATCGTCGATGTGCATGCCGCGCGCCAGATACGCCTCAACAAACGTGAATCCGTTCGACAACGTAAATGCGAGCTGCGAAATAGGATTCGCGCCGGCTTCGGCGATGTGATAACCGGAGATCGACACCGAATAGAAATTGCGCACCTGATGGTGCACGAAATATTCCTGGATATCGCCCATCACCTTCAGCGAGAACTCCGTGGAAAAGATACAGGTGTTCTGGCCCTGGTCTTCCTTCAGGATGTCGGCCTGCACAGTGCCGCGCACGTTCTGCAGCACCCAGGCACGGATCTTCGCCGCCTCATCGGCGGTCGGTGCGCGCTTGTTATCGACGCGGAACTTGTCCAGTTGCTGGTCGATCGCGGTGTTCAAAAACATCGCCAGGATGGTCGGCGCCGGGCCATTGATGGTCATCGATACCGAGGTGGACGGATTGCATAAATCGAAGCCGTCATACAGCACTTTCATGTCGTCCAGGGTCGCGATGGATACCCCGGAATTGCCGACCTTGCCATAGATGTCGGGGCGCAGCGCCGGATCGGCGCCATACAAGGTGACCGAGTCGAACGCGGTCGACAGGCGCTTGGCGTCCATCCCTTGCGACACCAGCTTGAAGCGGCGATTGGTGCGGAACGCATCGCCTTCGCCGGCAAACATGCGTGTCGGGTCTTCGCCTTCGCGCTTGAACGCGAACACGCCGGAGGTATACGGGAAGGAGCCCGGCACGTTCTCCAGCATCAGCCAGCGCAGGATCTCGCCATGGTCTTCATATCGGGGCAATGCGACCTTGCGGATTTTGGTGCCGGACAGGGTGGTTTGTACCAGGCGGGTACGGATTTCCTTATCGCGGATTTTGACCACGTATTCATCGCCGGCGTACGCGGCTTGCATATCGGGCCACATCGCGAGCAGTTGCTTCGCATTGGGGTCGAGCTGCGCCTCGCGCACGGCAATCACATCGTCGAACTCTGCATTCTTGCCGGCGGCCGCCAGCATGCGCCTGGCCTCTTGCAGCTGCTGCCGTTCGCGCGCCAGCTTTACCTGCTGAGCAGTGAACTTGTGATAGCCGCGCACCGTGTCGGCGATCTCGGCCAGGTAGCGGGACCGCGCCGGCGGCACGATCGCATTTTTACCGGATGAGAATCGCACCCCAACGGATGCCAGCTTTCCCGGTCGGGCCTTCAAGCCGAACTCCGCCAGCCTCGGCAACAAGCCCTGGTACAGTGCCGTCACTCCATCATCATTGAAGCGCGATGCTTGCGTTCCATACACCGGCATATCTTCCGGACGCTTGTTCCACAGTTCGCGATTGCGCTGAACCTGTTTCGCGACATCGCGCAGCGCATCCTGCGCACCCTTGCGGTCGAACTTGTTGATTGCAACGAAATCGGCAAAGTCGAGCATGTCGATTTTCTCGAGCTGCGATGCGGCGCCGAATTCCGGCGTCATGACATACATGCTGAGATTGACATGCGGCACGATCGCCGCATCGCCTTGGCCGATGCCGGAGGTCTCGACGATGACAAGGTCGAAACCGGCCACCTTGCAGGCGGCGATCACGTCCGGCAGCGCTTGCGAAATCTCGGAACCTGCTTCACGGGTCGCCAGGGAACGCATGAAAACCCGCGATTGGCCGCTCCACGGATTGATGGCGTTCATGCGGATCCGGTCGCCCAACAGGGCGCCGCCCGACTTGCGGCGCGACGGGTCGATGGAAATGACCGCAATGTTCAGCGCATCATCCTGGTCGAGCCGGATGCGCCGGATCAGTTCATCGGTCAACGATGATTTGCCGGCCCCGCCGGTACCGGTGATTCCCAGCACCGGCGCCTTGATTGTGCCGGCCATCTCGTGCAGTTCCCGCTTGAGCGCCGGGGCAGCCTTGTCGTTCTCCAGTGCCGTGATCAGTTGCGCCAGCGGGCGCTGTTTTTCCCGAACTTCGCCTTTCGTAAGGGCATCCAGCCCGGTAGGCGCATAGACCGACAGATCCGCATCACAAGCCTGGATCATCGACAGGATCATGCCCGCCAACCCCATGCGTTGCCCGTCCTCCGGGCTGAATATGCGTGTCACCCCATACGCATGGAGTTCCTCGATTTCGGCCGGCACGATCACGCCGCCGCCGCCGCCGAAGACCTTGATGTGCGCGCCGCCGCGCTCCTTCAGCAAATTCAGCATGTACTTGAAATACTCGACATGCCCGCCCTGATAGCTGGATATTGCGATGCCCTGCACATCCTCCTGTAAAGCAGCGGTGACGATTTCATCGACTGATCGGTTGTGGCCGAGGTGGATAACTTCCGCGCCGTTGGCCATCAGGATGCGGCGCATGATGTTGATCGATGCATCATGACCATCGAACAGCGATGCGGCGGTAACGAACCGGACCTTGTTGGCCGGTTTGTATTCGGTGAGCTTGTCAGCGATGGATAAGTCGGTCATGGCCGGTCTTTGCGGTGAAAGGACGCGAAAACCTAAAGTATATGACGTTAACGTTAACGTCAAGTGGACGGCGCGGGCGGCTGGAACCGGTTGATCCCACAAACATCACGATCGCCCGGGTTCCGCATCCTGAGCGACTGATCATCCGGTTCAGCGACTGTCATATCGCTGTTCCGTGGCACAAGTCGGGTTGCTTGATAGAATGGCCGCTGACCCGTATCGGAGAAACGCATGTTTCTAATGTTGTTGTTGGCGACCCTGCTGGTTGCATCCGGCGTATCCGCCGCCGTGATGATCGTCTTCACCAAACCGCTCGATGCAATCCTCAAACGCATCATTGCCGACGAGATCAGCGCCGCATGGCTGAAGTACCTGAAGTTCGCCATCCTCGTCGTCGGCATTTCGGCCGGTGTACGGATTTATCATATCGAAAAGTACATCACGCCGGCACGAGCCGAGAAGAGCGCGGCGATTGTGGAGCTTACTTTTGAGCGCTGGATACTCGAACTCTATCGCACCGTGATCGAAACCCTGCAGGGCATCGCCTGGATGCTGCTCGTCTTTTTTATCTTCGCCCTCGTCGCTTACGTCATCGTCCGGCTGGCTGAAATGAAGCTGGGCGACAAACGCGACCCGAGGTAGGCACAGGACGTCAGGCCAGGTCTGGAGGGTGCGTATCACGCACCAATCACCGCGCAAGGCGGCTGCGCGGTCGGAACTTTTCGAAGCGGTGAACCACGCATCGATACGTTTCCTTCAAGCCGTCGTCCAACCTGCTCAGTGCAATCCCGCCTGCTGATACCAATGAGCGAATTCCTCGCCCGGCATCGGCCTGGCAAGATAAAACCCCTGCGCATGGTAGCAGTGGTGTTCTTCGAGGAAGTCCAACACCTGTTCCGACTCGAGCCCTTCGGCGATGACGTCGATGTCCATCGACTGGCCGAAACTGATGGCGGCCGCAGTGACGGCTACGCTGACCTTATTGTCGGGCAGCGACATGATCAGCGAGCGGTCTATCTTGACGCTGTCGAACGGCAGCCGGCTGAGTTTCTCCAGGCTTGAGTAGCCCGCGCCGAAATCGTCCAGCGTGATGCGGATGCCGAGCGCCTTCAGTTTCTCGAGTATCGGCACCGCATATTGAAGGTTGCCGGTAAACACGCGATCGCTGATTTCCACCGACAGGTAATGCGGGTCGATGTGGTTTTCTTCGATGCCGCGCGAGAGTGAGCCGATCAGGTCGGCTTCGCGAAACTGCATCGCCGACAGGTTGATTCCTATATGCATAGGCGGCAAGCCCAGCTCGAGCCACTGACGATGCTGCTCGCACGCCTTTTGCAATACCCAGTCTCCGAGCTTCACTATGAAACCGTTTTGTTCCGCGATCGGGATAAAGATGTCTGGCGAGATTTGCTGCCCCTGCTGTGTCGGCCACCGCAGCAATGCCTCGGCTGCGATGACGCGCCCGGAATGGGTGTCGACGATCGGTTGGAAATGCAACTGCAGGCTGTCGCTGGCCAGGCTGTCGCGCAGGCTCGCCTGCAGGTTGAACGAAGCCGGAAGATCGGCCTGCCGTTTCGTGAAAAAACGGTAAGCGCCTTTGCCGCTCTGCTTCGCCTCGTACATGGCGGTATCCGCGTTGCGCACGAGCGTTTCGATATCCCTCCCGTCTTCCGGGAACATGCTGATGCCGATACTCGGCGAAGTGTGCAAGACCAGGTCGTCGATGCGGTAGGGAAGACTCAACTCATGCAGC
>JBBWZW010000091.1:0-3077 GCA_039649305.1 Burkholderiales bacterium | reverse complement strand
GCATCACATCGATCGCCTTTGCTCACGCTGGCTGGGCAGCTGGTCACGGAGGCGTATTCGGTAGTAGTGGCGGTTTTGGCGGCGGACATCCCGCAGGCGGGGGTGGGGGCGGACCGGGCGGCGAAATGGGTAGCCGCGGAGGCGGAGTGGGCTCCGGCAGATCTGTCGCCAGTGGTCGCCCCGCTTACTACTATAGCAGAGGCATGCATTACGGGAACTCGCGCATCGGACAGGCGCGTTCTCCGTTTCATCAATCTCCCTCTATGACCAGACCGGATCTCCGTGGGAATAATTCAGCGGCGCGGCAAGCCCGAACATCCGCCCGGCCCGCGTTCAACGGTCATATCGCCGAACGTCACGACCAAAATTGGCACAACGACTGGGACCGGCGTCACGCCCATTTTTTCCACAATCGCTTCTTTGTCTTTATCGATGGTTCCTGGTGTGGCCTGGATGACGGGTTTTTCCCCTGGGACTACTACCCGTACTACACCTACGACTATTACCCGTACGACTACTATCCCGGGTATTACGCCGACGTAGAGCCGTACTATTATAACGAGAACGTATACAGCAACACACCGATGGTCGATCCGACCGTGACCGCCGTTGAGAAGCAGCTTACGCAACAGGGCTATTATAGCGGCCCAATCGACGGGATTTACGGCCCGCTCGTGCGCGATGCGGTGGCAAAGTATCAAATCGCCACGAATCAGGATGTAACCGGGAGTCTATCCCCGGAGACATTGCGGTCCTTCGGGTTGTCGCAGCCGGTGGCAGGCTGAATCCAACATCGTATTACGATCAAATGGCAGCTTGTTGTTCTTTCCCCGCGCGAGCTCCGTCGCCTACGCGAATGGCGCTCGCGTTTGCTTCAACAAGCCGCTGGCGGAGCGCTTCTCGCTAACCCGAACTCAGAGCCGGCTCAGTTTCTAATCGGCGCCGAACGAAATTAGGAATCTGAAGTCTAAATGGAAAGGGAATTTGAACTCAAAAGATCGAGATGAGAACAAAGCAGCTCAGTAACTCTGACTTTTTCATCTCTCCTGTTCGGTTCGGTAGCTCGGCCTGGGAACAATCTCTCGCTCCGATTCATCGCACGCTCGAGCTCCTCGGGCGCATGTCGCACGCTGCCGCCACGATCCTGTCCGTAGTCCTGGTAGCTGTGATCGCCTGGTTCGACTACGTCACAGGCGACTTCTCGCTGGCGCTGTTCTATCTCGTGCCGGTGGTCCTGGCTTCCTGGAATGCAGGCCCTGTGAGCGGCTGGTTCATCGGCGTGCTGAGCGCCGCCGCGTGGCTCGTCGGCGATTCAGTGCTGAGCCACGCCTACGGCCACCCGCTCATGCCCTATTGGAATGCTGCGATGCTAGCCTTGATCTACGGCATCGTCGCGCACCTTTTATCAACGCTCCGCCGGCTCCAGGCCGAACTTCAAGAGCGCGTCGAGCGACGCACCGCTTGGTTGGCCGAAGTGCACCACCGGGTCAAGAATAACCTCCAGATCATCTCCAGCCTCCTGATGCTCCAGGCGGAGAAGCTCAGCAACGCCGCAGACAAGGCCGTTTTCGATGAATGTCGCGACCGCATCTACTCCATGGCTCGGCTGCACGAACAGCTCTACTCCAGCGGCGAATTTTCCGATTTGGACTTCGCAGCACACCTTCGGGAGATGGCCGAGATGCTCGTTCGCTCCCACACGCCTAAAGGCTGCAATTTGGCGCTCGACGTCCGCGCCGATCCGGTCGCAGTCGACCTGGACACTGCGGTGGCGTTGGGTCTCATCGCCAATGAACTCCTCCTTAATGCGCTTAAGCATGGGTTTAGCGGATGCCCTGCGGGTAACCTCACGGTGGAACTGCACGGGGGTAACCGCAATCAAATGACCGTGCGCGACGATGGCTACGGGTTGCCGCCGGGATTCGACGCAAGAAAGAATGCAGGGCTCGGCCTTGAACTCGTCCTGGGAATGACGAGGCAGATTCGCGGCGAAGCAAAAATTGAAAATGACCCAGCGGGCGGCACGCGCACCACAATTTTCTTCCCTTCTCTCCTATCTTCGGAAACAGCGAAAACAGAACCCCAACCCAAACCGACTTACCATGACTAACGCCCGTATCCTTATCGTCGAAGACGAAGCCATCACCGTGTCAGCCCTTAAGCGCGAACTTGCCTCACTCGGCTATCAAGTCGCGGCAACCGCTAGCACCGCTGATGAAGCTCTTAATGCCGTTGAATTACATAAGCCAGATCTGGTTCTTATGGACATCACTCTTGCTGGAACCGTCAATGGCATCGTTGCCGCGGTCGCCATCCGCGGCAACTTCCATCTGCCGGTCGTCTTTCTCACCGCTCACGCGGATGACGGAACAATGGAGCGTGCGGTGGCCGCCGGCGCCTTTGGGTACGTGCTCAAGCCATTTAGCGGACCGGGACTGAAAGCGGCCATCGAAACGGCGCTCCACAAGTACCAGACCGAAATAGAGAGTCGTCGAGCCTCCACTCGGGCCGCTTGAAGATCGTGAACCACGTGACCAGCGCCATAAAAGCCTGTGCGCCACACAGGTCTCCAGACCGGTGTTCCTTCCAGGACGAGATTTCTGCCTCGAAAGGATTTCGGTGCAATAGTTTTTCAGCACAGCCAGAAAGAGCGACGCTATGAATTTGCAATTGGATGGAAAGAAAACCTTGGTCACAGGATCGACCGCCGGAATCGGGTTCGCGATTGCCCGTACGCTGGCGCGGGAAGGCGCATCGGTCGTTATCACTGGCCGTACTCAGCAGCGAGTTGATAACGGGACTGAAAGTATCCGGAAAGAAATCCGCGACGCGAAAATCAGCGGCATCGCCGTAGATCTGGCTACGCCGGAGGGAATTTCAAAATGTATCGAGGCTGTGCCGGCCGTCGATATTCTTGTCAATAACGTGGGCGTATACGAGCCGAAGCCGTTCGAGCAGATCACCGATGATGATTGGCACACAATTATCGAGGTAAACTTTATGAGCGGCGTGCGCCTGTCGCGCCATTATCTGTCGCGGATGAAAGCGGCCAATTGGGGTCGCATCATTTTCATCTC
>JBBWZW010000099.1:0-8103 GCA_039649305.1 Burkholderiales bacterium | reverse complement strand
ATTCAGGTCAATATGCTTTTAGTGATGTCCGCCGTGACCGGTCGGCTTCCGCACTGTCATTTCAACGCTTCCGGCTTTGTTTGCTAAAGGCATATACTGTCCGCCTGCAGAGCCGCTGCGTGTAGGTGCAGGGACTTCTCCTTTCCATTCGTAGGCGACGGTTCCCGCAGGATGCTTGTACCAGCCCGGGTCCTTGTAATCCCCCGGTTTCTGGTCCTTGCGTACCTTGACGACAGTGAACATCCCGCCCATTTCAACACCGCCGAATGGACCTTTTCCACCCATCATAGGTAGAGTGTTATCGGGGATTGGCATTTCCATCTCACCCATGTCCGCCATTCCACGCTCGCCCATAACCATATAGTCAGGCACGAGCTTGTTGATTTTCCGGGCAACGCCGCGGTGGTCCGCACCAATCATGGTCGGAACATCGTGTCCCATTGCATTCATCGTGTGGTGGGATTTATGGCAGTGGAATGCCCAGTCGCCCAAGTCGGTTGCATCGAACTCAATGGCCCGCATCTGGCCTACCGCGACGTCGGTCGTCACTTCGGGCCAGCGTGACTCAGGACGAGTCCAGCCCCCGTCAGTGCCCGTCACGAAAAACTCGTGTCCGTGCAGGTGAATAGGATGGTTGGTCATCGTCAGATTGCCGAAGCGGATGCGCACGCGGTCGCCTTGGCGCACATTCATCGAGTCGATACCAGGAAAAACCCGGCTGTTAAACGTGAACAGATTGAAGTCCAGCATCGTATTGACCTTCGGCGTGAAACTGCCCGGCTCGATGTCGTAATTGCTCAACAAGAAGACGAAGTCACGGTCAACTTTCATGAAATTCGCATTCTTCGGATGGGTGACCCAGAAGCCCATCATGCCCATGGCCATTTGAGTCATCTCGTCCGCATGCGGGTGATACATGAACGTACCCGGCCGCTTGGCTTCGAACTCATACACAAAGGTTTTCCCCGAGGGGATGCCAGGTTGTGTGAGTCCTGTTACGCCGTCCATGCCGTTCGGCAGGCGCTGTCCATGCCAGTGGATGCTGGTGTGTTCGGGCAACCTGTTGGTCACGAATATGCGGACGCGGTCGCCTTCCACCACTTCGATGGTAGGTCCGGGCGATTGTCCGTTGTAGCCCCACAGGTTGGCTTTCATACCAGGTGCCAGCTCACGTACGACCGGTTCTGCTATGAGGTGGAATTCCTTGACACCGTTGTTCATGCGCCAAGGCAGTGACCAGCCGTTAAGGGTGACAACTGGGCTGTAGGGACGACCGTTCGGCGGTATCAAAGGAGCTGCAGTAGCAGCGCTTTCCATTATCGGTGCCTCAGGCAATGAAGCGGCTCCGACGCGGCTCACCATACCGGCGCCGACCAGAGCAGCCGCGCCTGTGAAAAAATCTCTACGGGAAACCATTTTTATTCCTTCTTCAATGTTCTGCGCCGCCAGCCTCAGCAAGGGCGGCACTACGAATTTCTACGCTGCTTCCGCCGGTGCCATTGATGGCAGCTTGCAGGGCTGTTTCGGCTATCCAGAAATCGCGTTGCGCCTCAATGGCGGCATTCACGCTACTTACCTGGTCGCGAGCGTCAGCCAGCAGTTCGAAGACACTGGCCAACATGCCGTTGTATCGAAGGAGCACCTCGTCTGAAATCTTCTTCCGTAGAGGGACTACTTCGTTCTGGTAGTGCCTTGCCAGGTCATATGTAGTGCGGTAAGCCGAGTACGCCTCCCGTACCTGCGACCGGGCGCGTATGGCAAGGTCGGCAGTCCGGTGTACCGATTGCATGTACATCGCCTCGGCGCGGGCGGTACGGGCACCGCTCCAGTCGAACAGTGGGAGTTCCAGCTCAATTTCGTAACCGTTTGCGCGCGGAGCTCCTGTTTCGCTCTTGTTCGTGTAGCCAGCATCCAGCACGTTGATGAAGCGTGTTGCCTTTGTCAGGCCCAATGCACTGGCAGTCGCGTGAGTGTCACGCTTTGCCACTTGTACGTCGAGGCGCTGTTCCATTGCCAGCTGCTCAACGTTGGCGATATCGCGAGGTGCCTTTGGTAAATCAGGCAGTCTCTCAGGCAGCTTGAACGCGGTGTTTCCACCCCACAGGCCAAGGAGACGGGTGAGCTGCTCACGTGCGGCAGTAGCGTTGTGGCGCGCTCGGGCGACCTGAGCGGTAGCATCGGCGTAGAAAACCTGCTCACGTGCCTGGTCGAGCTTGCTGACATTGCCGACTTTCGCCAGCCGCTGCGATAGCTCGGCGCCCGCATCGGCAGCTTCTTGAACTTGCTCCATGTACTTCACGGTCTGCTGGGCGGCAGCCGCGTTGAAGTAGGCACGTCGAGTGTCCGCAGCTAGCTGAACCGCTTGAGATGCCGCTTGTAGCTTGGCTTGTTCGAAGCGCCGTCCTTCAATTCGGCTACGTATCGGCATGGTCACAATGCCGATGAGGTCGAACATGACGCTGCGCTCAATCTCGACGTCATCGCCACCACGCATGCGGCCGAACGAAAAGCTTGGATTACGCATGCGGCCCGCTTGGACGAGGTCAGCTTCCGCTATCCCAAGTTCAGCAAATGACGCCTGGAGGCGTTTATTGTTTTGCAACGCAATTTGAACTGCGCTGTCAGGTGTCAGCGGCTTATCAAGCAACGCCTTTACAGCGTCAGAAGGTGCGTTGGCCTCAGCGGTAGGCTTGGATAGCTTCACAGCCTGACCCGTACGCTCGTTGGTCATGCTGGAGACGCTATCAAGCCCGCCATCGGCAGAGAAGGTCGCGCATCCAGTAAGGAAGAGTGTGAACAGGCCTGCCGCCAACGCCGAACGACGGGGGAAGTATTGTTTTTCCGTCATTGCATATCCCCTTAGTGATGCTTGCTATGGTCTGCCGAGCCACCTTGGGATGGAGCTGAAGGCGCAGCACTGGAGGTCCCGGCAGGTTGAGCGGCACCGTCTTTCATGTGGCCAACGTGGCCACCGAGTTTTCCCATCTCCTCGTTGGCTGCGCGCCAAATCTTGTCCGGCGTATTACCTTCCTCGCTGGAGGTCCTATAGCCCTTGAAAGCGGACTCATAACCGATTGCGGTTACGGGCGCTTTGGCGTCGGTGGGGGCGTAATGCGTTTGCTTTTCTTGTGCGATAGCGGCAACGGGTACAAGGACCCATGCGGCAACCGCAAGCCATTGCTTGGATGACATTTTTTCCTCAAATCGGTAGAACAGACGTGCTAGCGCACGCGCAACTACGTGAGAGCGTGACAAGACAAGCGAATAAAGCCTGCCGTCAGCACTCGGCGACGATTAAGCGGAAAAATGTTTGGGGGGACGTTCCAGGCTGGCCGGAATGAAACCAGTGAATGAAACTGCGGGAGAGGCTACCGCAACTTCGACCTTATTGAACGTAGGGGTCAAAGACGTGGAGGGAGGAGGTGCAGCCGCCCCAACGCAACATGCGGCACAGGCGCTGCAATATGACGTTTTGTGGACGTGCTTGGAGTTCGGGGAGTCATCCGCCACATTAGCCGCGGTCTCAATGTCTGCCGCAGAATTCATGTCGGCGATGTCGTGCTGATGAGATGCGGCGTTGGAATCATGATGATGTTCAACGACATTCATCATAGCGGACGCCATATTGTGATGCTGTGGTCCACAAGACGCCTTGACGACAGCAGCGATGCCCTGAATGGGCAAAGCGGCTATCAATAGCCAAAGCAAAAATGTCTTGAGAACACGGTTCATACTAATATTTAGGACACGACTTTAGTTGGTTAATATCAACTGTATTAGCAGCAGTGTAGACCTTCCTATAAGAGGAAGGTCAAGCGAAAAATGAAGTAATTGAAGTTATTGCTTCGAGCCGAACCCTTTTCATGAGTTCTATGAAATTCACGGCCGTGCGTTCGTGGCGAACCACTTTAACCCCTATAGTTACTTCTGATTGCTATGGAACGTAAGGTGCGCATGGTGCACTCTACACCACTGCGGAAAAGCTCGACCTTCCCATGATGGGAAGATTTAAAGTAAACGCACATTCACTGAAGGAGTTACACCATGTACGAAATCAAGGTTGAAGGCATGACCTGCGGCGGCTGCGCGAACAGCGTAAAGAGGTCGGTGCAAGCCGTCGATAGCAACGCGAAAGTCGAGGTCGACCTCGCCGGCAAGAAAGTGCGGGTTGAATCCGACGCGGACTTGAAAGCGATCACGTCGGCGATTACCGACGCCGGCTATGACGTGATTGCCGCATGACGTACTGCGGGGCGGCAACACTGCCCCGTCAGAGAAACAGACCTTGAGGACGCGCAATCCGCAAGCAATGGACAAGGCGGCCCGGGCGACGTATTGTGGACGTGCAATCGAACCAAAAGGAGAGGCTCATGAGACCAGTAGTCATCGCGGTCGCTATCACAGGGTCGGTTCCACGCAAGAAAGATAATCCGGCGATACCGGTAACCGTGTCCGAGCAGATCGAATCGACCCATGAGGCATTCGCAGCCGGCGCCACGTTGGTGCACGTGCACGTACGCAATCCCGATGAAAGCCCATCCTCGGAACCAGAGTTGTTTGCGCAATTGCTGGAAGGTGTACGCAAACATTGCCCGGGTATGATCGTCCAGTTTTCCACCGGCGGCCGCGGACGGGATTCCAGCGCACGCGGGGCTGCGCTTCACCATAAGCCAGACATGGCGTCGCTGGCCACCGGATCGGTCAATTTTCCGAGCAGTGTGTACGATAACGCGCCAGCGTTAGTCGAAGACCTCGCCACCCGCATGAAGGAATACCGCGTCCTGCCGGAGATCGAAATCTTCGACCTGTCGCATATTTATGGCACACGCAGGCTGGTCGACAGCGGACTGATCAACGAACGGCCGCATGTGCAGTTCGTCATGGGGATCAAGAACGCGATGCCGGTCGAAGAGCACCTGATCGATATCCTCCTCGGTGAACTGAAACGTGTGCTGCCAAAAGCGACGTGGACCGCCGCAGGGATAGGACGGCATCAGGTGGACGTAATGGAGTGGGTGCTTCAACGCAATGGCGATGCTATTCGTACCGGCCTGGAAGACAATATCCGCATCAGCAAGGAACGGCTTGCAAAGAGCAATGCCGAACTGGTGGAGGTCGCGGTTGAAGTATGCGCGAAGTACGATGCGCGGCCGGCGACCACGGCGGAGGCGAGGACGATGCTCGGGCTGCCGGCTTGATTCGGTCGCAGGCCCGATGCAGGGGAAAACGCAGGTTGGGATGCAATCCCAACGTTCGGAACCATAGATAACCACCGGCTCGATTGCGTCCGGCTTTTCGGGGCTCCGTTGCGAGCGGCGGAATGTTGGGATTCGCATCCCAACCTCCGTATCAGGGGCATTTGAATTTACTTTAAAATTCGGTTGACCTTCCAGCCGTTGGAAGGTCTATTGTGGAGGCACTCACGCTTCCGAGAACCGAATAATGGATATCGCCACCAAACCCGCCAGGTTCGCCACCGACCTCACCTTCAAGGTCGACGGCATGACCTGCGCTTCATGCGTTTCAAGAGTCGAGAAGGCCCTGCAAAAAGTACCCGGCGTAGCGGAGGCGTCCGTCAACCTCGCGACGGAAAAAGCCCAGGTCAGGTCAACCGGCATCGTCACGCCCGAGGCGCTGATCGCGGCGATCCAAAAAGCCGGCTATGAAGCGGCAATCGCGACAGAGGCAAAACCCGCCGCGGAAAAAGGCGCCCTGCCCGACTGGTGGCCGGTGGCCGCGTCGGCGCTATTGAGCCTGCCCCTGGTCCTGCCGATGCTTGCCATGCCGTTCGGGAAGGACTCGGCGCTCCCCGGCTGGGCCCAGTTGATCCTGGCGACGCCGGTGCAGTTCTGGCTCGGCGCCCGATTCTATAAGGCGGGCTGGAAAGCGCTACGCGCGGGCACCGGCAATATGGACCTGCTGGTGGCGCTCGGCACATCGGCTGCCTATGGCCTGTCGATCTACCTGCTGTGGGCGCATCGCGAACATGAGATGAGCCCTCATCTCTATTTCGAGACTTCGGCAGTCGTCATCACGCTCGTGCTGCTCGGGAAATATCTTGAAGCTCGCGCGAAGTACCAGACCGTCGCGGCGATCCGCGCGCTGGAATCGCTACGTCCCACAACAGCGATCGTGCGCCGGGACGGTGTGGAGAAAGAAGTACCGGTCACGGAGGTACGGGTCGGTGATGTGGTCATCGCCAAGCCGGGCGATCGCGTGCCGGTTGACGGCGTCGTCATCGACGGTCATAGCCATCTCGATGAATCGCTACTCACCGGCGAAAGTTTGCCGGTCGCCAAAACAGTCGGCGATCCGGTCACCGGCGGCGCAGTGAACGCCGACGGCGTGCTTGTCATTCAGGCGACCGCGGTAGGCGGCGCGACGATGCTGTCGCAAATCATCAGGCTGGTCGAGGATGCGCAGGCTGTCAAGGCGCCGATCCAGCGCCTGGTCGATCGGGTCAGCGCCGTCTTTGTGCCGGTGGTGCTCGTCATATCGGCACTCACCTTCATCGGCTGGGGCCTGCTGACCGGGGACTGGCAGCAGGCGCTGTTGAACGCGGTCGCGGTAATGGTCATTGCGTGTCCATGCGCTTTGGGCCTGGCTACGCCGACATCCATCATGGCGGGCACCGGCGTTGCGGCGAAGTACGGCATCCTCATCAAGGACGCCGAGGCACTTGAGACCGCGCACGCTGTAACAGTGGTCGCATTCGACAAGACAGGAACGCTGACGGAGGGCAAACCTGCGGTGACAGGCATCGTGGGTGCGTCCATGCCGGAACGCCAGGTTCTTGAGCTGGCCAGCGCGGTCCAGCAGTACAGCGACCATCCGCTGGCCAGGGCGATCGAGGCCGAAGCAGCCGCGCTTGGAATTACCCCGCGTCCGGTGTCAAACGCAAAAGCGCTCCCGGGCCGCGGCGTGCAGGCGGAGGTTGACGGCGTGACGGTCTGCCTCGGCAACCGGCGACTGATGCAGGAACTGGACGTGCCTACCGATACTCTGGAAGACGCGGCAACAAAGCATGAGAACGCCGGGCGCACCCTCTCATGGCTTGCCGTGCAGACAGCGAACGGATGGGAACTGGCGGGCCTGATCGCCTTCGGCGACAGGGTAAAGCCAACCGCAAGGGATGCGGTAGCGCGGCTCTCGCGGATGGGCATCAGGTCCGTGATGCTGACCGGTGACAACCCCGGCAGCGCCAGGGCAGTCGCGGAGGCAGTCGGCATCACTGAATTCAAGGCGGAAGTGCTGCCTGCCGATAAGGCACGTATCGTCGGCGAGTTGAAACAGGATGGCCAGACGGTTGCCATGGTCGGCGACGGTATCAACGATGCGCCGGCGCTGGCAGCTGCAGATGTCGGCATTGCGATGTCCAGCGGCACCGATGTCGCCATGCATACGGCCGGCGTCACGCTCATGCGCAGCGAACCGACGCTGGTGGCAGGTGCGATCGACATTTCCAAACGCACCTACGCGAAGATCAGGCAGAACCTGTTCTGGGCATTCATCTACAACCTGGTCGGGATTCCGCTGGCGGCGTTCGGCTACCTGAACCCGATGATTGCGGGCGCTGCCATGGCGCTGAGCAGCGTGAGTGTTGTGACAAATGCTTTGCTGCTTCGTCGCTGGAAACCATCCAACGTTACGGAAGACAAACAATGAATATCGGGCAGGCAGCGGAAGCGTCCGGCGTGACCGCGAAAATGATTCGTTACTATGAAAGTATCGGACTGATATCCGCGGCAGGCCGTACGGATGCCGGGTATCGGCAGTACACCGAAAACGGAGTGCAATCCCTTCGATTTATTAAACGCTCGCGTGACCTCGGCTTCTCGCTGGACCGCATCAAGACTTTGCTGGCGCTATGGGAAGACCGTACGCGAAAAAGCGCGGACGTGAAAAAGCTGGCGCGCCAGTACATCGAGGAACTCGACCGCGACATTGAGAAGCTGCAGTCGATTCGAGACCAGCTCCGGCACATGGCCGACTGCTGCAAAGGCAATGACAGGCCCGATTGCCCCATTATTGACGACCTGGCTAAACCGGCGCAGCACGGAAAACGACTGAGGGCCGTGTAGCCGGATCACGGTGTGAGGGAGT
>JBBWZW010000019.1:0-5957 GCA_039649305.1 Burkholderiales bacterium | reverse complement strand
ATCGCTTCGAGAAATGGGTTGTCTAATTTATATTCCATTTTCTTCAGTCTTCAGGTGCCCGGTAGCCGGAAATTCAGGCGGGGAATGCGGACGAAGCAGCTTTTCTCCGCACGAATTACCGGCTTGCGGGCACTACAGGATATGCTTCCACTTGGCCCGGGTCTTTTCCTGCAGCTCCTTGCTCGCTTCGGCAACCTCAGGAAACTCCTTGATGAAGTCATACGGGCGGCAGGCGTCGATCACTGCTTTTGAAGTGAAGGGAGCCTTGGACTGATATGCAATCGACATCGGGTCATTCTTCGATCCCATGCCGCGCTTGATGATGTCTATATCAAGGTCGGGATCGGTGCGGGTGGCCACCGCCCACATCACTTCCTGCATGTTGGAAGGATCGATATCCTCGTCCACCACCACCGAATAGCGCGACATGTATGCACCCACGCCGCACTGGCTCAGGATGTGTCCGGCCTGGCGCGCATGACCGGCATAGCGCTGCTTGATCGACACGACGTTGAACATGCGTGCGCCGCCAATTTCATGTGCCCAGACTGCCTGCACGTCCGGCACGCCGGATGCTTCCAGTGCATCCATCAGCAGCGCCGATCGCATCACTGCCTTGGAATACGAATAGTCATTGGGCGGTTTTGCCGGTGGCGCCCCCATGATGATGGGATTGTTGCGGTAGTAGATGCGTTCAATGGTCACCACCGGGGCGGTAGCAGGCTTGCCGGGATAGTAGCCGTGGAATTCACCAAACGGACCTTCGATGCGCTCGTCGCCGGGATGAGCCCATCCCTCGATCACGATTTCGGCGCCGCTTGGAATTGGCAATCCGGTGACCTTGCCGGGCACCACAGAAACCGGCTGCTTGAGAATCGCGCCGATAAAGTTGTACTCGCACATGCCGAACGGTACCTCGATGCCGGAAATCAGAAAGCCCAACGGGTCGCAACCGATAACGATGGCGACCGGAAACGGCTTGCCGGCCTTCATGTACTTGTCGTACTGGATGGCGCCGTGCTTGCCGGGCACCATGTCCAGGCCGACGTGGTTCTTGTCATGGACCATGACCCGGTAAGTGCCGACGTTGACCCAGTCGGAATCGAGGTCTTTGGTTACCACCATGCAGCCGGTGCCGATAAAGCGTCCGCCGTCCTTTTCGTGCCACAGCGGCGACGGAAAGGCGAAGGCGTCGATGTCGTCACCGCTTTGTTCATTTTCGAAAATCGGGCCGGTTTCTACCTGTAGAGGCGGATAATTCTCGGCTTCGACTTGCCATTGTTTGGGCTTGCCGCGCAGCGCCTGGGTCAGGCCATGATTGGTTTGTTCGATATCCAGGCGCAGGATCGACGACAGTCGGGCCGGGCTACTGGTACTGCAGGTCATCACGCGAAACCCCTTGGGATAGTCGGGAATGTCATCAAACAGCAAAGCCGGCGGCAAATCCTTCTTGACGTTCAGCTCGCTGATGGCTCCCAGTTCGAGATTCCAGTGCGCGCCAGAGACTTCAGTCAGTTCTCCGAGCTTTGATGCCTCATCTATCCATGCGCGCAAATCCAGCGGATTTCCACCTGCCGCGTTACTCATATTTCCAGCTCCTATGGACTGCGATGGCGATACCTGAGGAGCCACCGGAGTCTGTTTTGTTAGTTAACCAAAATGGCCCGCCGGATTACCGGCAGGCCATTTTACTTACGTGTTCAGCTTGCTTTGATGTCGGCCTTTTTGACCACTGCAGCCCAGCGCTCGATTTCGGACTTGAGGAATGCGTCGAATTCCTTGTGTCCCTTGGCGTTGACGATGAAGCCACGGTCCTGAAGCGCGGCCGCCATTTCCGGTGCGCTCACGATTTTGACCAGCGCTTTCGAATATTTATCAACAATATCGTTCGGCGTCGATGCCGGCACCATGACTCCAGTCCAGTTTTCCATGAGCAGCTTCGGCATGCCGGATTCGCGCGCGGTCGGGACATCCGGAAAATCCGGATGGCGCTTCTCGCTGCAATTGGCCAGGAAACGCAGTCTGCCACTCTTGATATGCGGCAGCGCTTGCGGGTAATTGGCGAAGCTGACGTCGACAACACCGGAAATGAGGTCTGTCAGGGACGGTGCGCCGCCACGGTAAGGCACGTGCGTGATCGACGATCCGTTGAGATCATTGAACAGCTCAAGCGCCAGGTGTGGGCCGGAGCCGCTGCCTGCCGAGCTGGCGTTCAGGGGCTTGGTTTTTGAAACCGCCATCAAATCCCTGAAGGTCTTGATGGAACTGGCGGAAGGAACCACGATCGCCATGGGCGAGTCGGCCAGCAAGGCTACTGTGCGCAGGTCCTTGCTCAGACTGAAAGGCGCGTGCGGAAACAGGCTGACATTGACTGCATGCGCCTGGTTGATTGCCAAGATGGTATTGCCGTCACCAGCCGCCTTTGCCACGAAGTCGGCGCCGATCTGTGCGTGGGCGCCAGACTTGTTCTCGACGATCACCGAGATGCCGAGCATGGCATTGAGCTTCTGGGCGACAATGCGCGCCAACACATCGGTCAGTCCGCCGGGTGCGAAGGGGACGACGTATTTGATGTACGAAGCAGTGCCCATAGATCCCGATTGTCCGAAAGCCATGCCAGACAGCCCGGTCATTGTCGCTCCCGCCGCCCCTTTAAGTAAGTCGCGTCGTTTCATGAAAATCTCCTGTTTGTTATTGGATGAAAGATTGATCTAATTACGCGCATGCTGCAACGACCTGTGCCGGTGACAACACCGTAAAAGACCAGGTCAGGACAAGTCAGGAGTCACCGCGATGCCGATGGGGGCGTGCGACAGAACTGCCGATATGGGAAACTGCGTCTCCTGTTGACCCACAGGCTGGCCAGTCGCTTTGCCGGTTATTGCATAATGACTGCCTGGCCTGCCTTGGATATGTGCGCCGATTCTGTTGCAGTGGCCCCGGGTGGGCAAGCGATGATTCTTCATAATGGCCATGAAAAATCCTCATGCTTTAATGTCGGCGCTATCCGAAGGCGAATTTACGGCATCTGCACGATGCATACAAACCCGAATCCGCGTAGTTTTCATCATTGGTTCGGCAGCCGCTTGATAGGCCGGGGCAAATTTGAGTTAATATGTGGCAAGGAAAATGGAATTATTCTATTCCAGCTACAGTTATAAGCGGCACCAAATGCGACGGGACATCCCCTCACTGATGAGTTTGCTGGCGTTTGAGGCAGCCTCACGTCATCTCAGTTTTACCATTGCCGGGCGAGAGCTGGACCTGACCCAGACTGCAATCAGCCACCAGATCAAGAATCTCGAGGAAAGGCTGGGTACGCTGCTGTTCGTTCGGCGCAGAAATGCGCTGCAACTGACCGTGGCCGGCCGTCAGTACCTGGAGTCCGTGCGCGAGGCGATTAACATGCTGCACGGTGCGACGACTCGCGCCAAGCGCGAAAAATCCACGGAACTTCTCAGTATCAGCTGCCTTCCGACTTACGCTACTCAATGCCTGATTCCGGCCTTGCCTGATTTTCAGCGCCGCTACCCAGACATCATGCTGCAGGTGCTGACCAGCCAGACCTTCGACCAGTTCAAGCGCCGCTCCTATGACGTGGCATTCCGCTACGGAACCGGGCGCTGGGCCGGTTTGCGGTCGGACTTGCTGCAGGAAGAGGAAATCTTCCCGGTCTGCACGCGGACAATGGGGCAATCAGTCGATATGGAATCCCCGGCCGAGGGCCTGGCCGGGCTGACCCAGATACGCACTTATTATTCGTCGGCATACAAGGATGACTGGCAGGCCTGGCTGGAGGCATCCGGCGTGGGGCCGATCGATTTCGCCGGTGAAGCGATTTTCAACCTGCAGCTGACGTCGCTGCAGGCGGCCCTGGACGGTGTCGGCATCGGACTCGGACGTACGCCGCTGGTTGACGGCTACCTTGCAAGCGGTGCGCTGGTTGCGCCACTGGCGTTCCGTTTGCGTACTAAATCGGGCTATTTCCTGGTTTCTCCGGAAGATAAGGCCGACCAGGAAAAAGTGCGCCTGTTCCGGCAATGGGCCTGTGAGCGGCTCGGCACGGGAGTGCCGGCGAAATGACCGCTGGCCCGGGCAGCAAACGGTTCGACCCCGGCAACTATGTTCCGGTCGGCGATCTGCTGGCGCTGCATCGGGTGCGAGATCCTGGCAAACCAGCGCTGGTGGACCTCGATCGTGGCGTTACCCTGTCTTTCGGTGTGCTCGCCGGACTGGTCGATTCAGTTGCGCTGCAGATGTGGGGCCGCGGCGTATGCAAGGGCTCGCGGGTTCTGCTGCATATTGATAACAGCATCGAAAAACTGGTCGTCTGGTTCGCCCTGTGGCGGATTGGTGCGGTGGTCTGCCCGCTGGACCTGTCGTTCATCCGGGCTACCGCTTCCCAGGTCCTGCAAACGATAGAGCCTGACCTGGTGGTGACCGATGCGAGCTGGAGCGGACAGAATTTCCTGGAGCAGTTGTCGGCGCCGATCATCTACTGTGATGAATGGCGCCCGGATAATCAGCCGGCTGCAGCGGACAGCACAACAATCGGATTCGGCATGCTGCCTGAGGGTGCCTCGATAGACCATCTGACGGCGCCGGCGGCTGGCGACTTGGCATGCCTGTGCTGCACCTCGGGTACTTCCGGCCTGCCCAAGATTGTCGCTTACGATCATCACGCCTATTGGCAAAACGGCGTCGACAGCATCGAACTGCTGGCACTGGACTGCGACGACCGCACGCTGGAATACCGTGCCCTCGGATGGTACTCGGCCCAGATCCTGAGCGTCATGCCATTCCTGCAACTGGGACTGACACTGCACCTGGCGCGCCGCTTTTCCAGGCGCAAGTTGCCGGATTGGATAGAACAACACCGGATCACGGTCTGCGTCGGCGTCCCAGCGGTAATTAATATCCTGCTCAACGCACCCGTGCCGCAGGCACGCCAGAAACTGGCCACGCTTCGAACGATGACCTGCAGTACCGCACCGCTTCCCCTGACGCACTGGCGCCAGTTTGAAGAGGTATACGGCGTGCCGGTTACCAACCTCTACGGTAGTTCAGAAACAGGATGGATCTGCGGTAACCGACCTACTGCCCGCCGTATCGGCACTGTCGGGCAGCCGGTTGGCAGCGTGCACCTCAGCCTTGCGGCTGAAGCTACGACGGCCCGGGAAGGCAGCAAGACTGGCCGGGTAACTGTGACCGGCGACAAGCTGGCGCTCGGTTATTTGCAGTCGGATGGCTCACTGCAAGCGATACGCGGTCAGCCATTCGCCATGAATGACATTGCGACGATGGATGCAGACGGCTATGTCCGCATTCTCGGCCGCAACGATGATCTGATCATGCGAGGCGGGGTCAAGATTTCGCCCGTTGAAATCGAGGAAGTCGTGCTGGCGCACCCGGACCTGGTCGATGCAGGCGTAGTGGCCATGCCCGATCCGGTCTATGGACACCGGGTCGTCTGCCTGGCGGTTGCGCGCCTCGGCTGCCAGCCGCAGCCGGATCAGATCGTCAGCCATTGTGCTGACCGCCTGCCCAAGGAAAAAGTGCCGGCGGATGTGCTTATGGTTGATGAGCTGCCCCGCAATCCGCATGGCAAGCTGCTGCGCAGGCAGCTACCGGATCTTTATCGCTCCCGATCGAATGGCACTGCAGCTACGCCTGCCAGTGCGCCGGATGCAGCAGGGTCCTGACTTCAGCAGGCGGATCTCCATCCTGGTGCCTGCGGTCTTCCGTCGAAGTGGTTTGTAACGGCGGCGGTCGCGAAGCGACGTCAGCAGAACGCGCTTACGCGCCTGTGCGTCAATAACGGTAATGGCGCGCGCTTCCCAGAACTCGGGAAACTCTGGGCACTTGGTCCGGGCGTGAAGCGACACGCGCATGCGCACCACCATATCGTCGCTCTCGTCGTCGAGAACTTCCCAGTTGGTGTTCGATTTGGCCGGGAT
>JBBWZW010000015.1:0-7713 GCA_039649305.1 Burkholderiales bacterium | reverse complement strand
CGCAAATAAAGAACGGCGACTTGGCCCTGGAAGCCGGGGGGATGCGGTGCGTCCGCACAGGTATTGACGTTGTTGCCGTCATAGTAAACGGCATAAATCTTGTTCGGTTTCAACATCCCGAGTTGGGCGAGGTCGGCTTCAATGCTGTCGCGCTTGCGATTACCAAAGGCGTCATAGTCCGCATCTGTCTTCGGCAGCCTGGCGAAGGTGACGTCCAGGTTGCCCTGGTAAGTATCAAATCTCAGGCGACGTCCGCCGGTCTGTCCCGCGAGCCAACTGTTGTACGAGGCGCTGCTGTTGGCGAGGCCGTCACCCAGATCCATAGCCCTGTCCACACCACCGCCCGGAATGGCGTAGATGACGTGAACCTGGGATCCCTGGATATCGTCCGGTTGATCGACAGCGGCTCGATTGAGAGGCGCCTTGGGCGCCGGGGATGCGGATGTGACGGTCGGAGGTGGCGAAAGCTGCGCGCCCCCCGCAAGAACCGGGGGCGCATTTACAGACGCGCCGAGCGCCTGGGCCGGCGGTGCTGTCCGCGTGCCGACCTCCGGCATGGGACTGGTTCCATCGCCGCCGCCGCAGCTGGCAAGCAGCAGCGGAATGCATGCAAGCAGACTTAAGCAACGCATGGCATTCCCCTTTGAGTTGAGCCGGTCTTCATCTATTCTTTTGAAGCAGGGTACGTCGTTGATGCCTGCCGGACATTGAGCACCATCAAGCCGGCAATCGTTGGCGAAGGAGGGCGACGATGCAACCGAGTTTCTGGGAACATGACGCGATGCTGGATGCCGACTATATCGTCATCGGCGGCGGCATCGTAGGCTTGCAGACCGCGCTCGAATTGCGAGAGTTCCGTCCGGCGGATCGCGTCGTGGTGCTCGAGCGTGGCGTACTGCCCACAGGCGCATCGAGCCGCAATGCCGGGTTTGCATGTTTTGGCAGCCTCACCGAGATCCTGCATGATGTCGATGCGATGGGTGAAGATGCCGCGCTGGCTTTGGTAGAGCGGCGCTGGCGCGGACTTGACCAGTTGCGGCGCAGGCTCAACGATGACGCAATCGGCTACGAGGCTCTGGGCGGTTGCGAACTGTTGTTCGATGCTCACCTGGGCGCCTTGCAAAGGATCGACCAGGTCAACGACATGTTGCGTCCATTATTCGGATGCGAAGTATTTTCGATAGATGATGCCGGCTTGCGCACATGCGGATTCGGACCGACGGTCAGCGCGCTGATCAGGAATCCGCTGGAAGGACAATTGCATTCAGGCCGGCTGATGCGTGCGTTGGCAAGACTGGCCGCCGAGTGCGGCATCGAAATCCATACCGGCGCACGGGTACGGACACTGGAAGAAACCGGCGGCGAAGTCCATGTCGGCATTGCAGGTGAGCGCCACCTCACCTTCCGGGCGCCTCGCGTCGCTGTCTGCACCAACGGCATCACCGGCGAGTTGCTGCCGCATGTCGGCATCGCCCCGGGCCGCGGACAAGTGCTGGTGACCGAGCCGGTCACGGGACTGCCATGGCGCGGCGCGTATCATCTCGACGAAGGCTTCTACTACTTCCGCAACGTCGGCAAACGTGTACTGCTCGGAGGAGGGCGCAATCTCGATTTCGACAACGAAGCAACCAGCGAGATGGTGGTGAGCGAAGCAATTCAGTCAGCGTTGGAGCAACTTCTGCATGACACCATCCTGCCCGGCCGCAAAGTGCGCATTGCATATCGATGGGCCGGCGTAATGGGTTTTGCCGCCGACAGGCAGCCGATGGTGCGCCGCTTGTCGGACCGTATCGTGCTCGGGTTCGGCTGCAACGGCATGGGCGTTGCACTGAGCGCGGACGTCGCAGCGGAAACCGCGGCGCTTTTGATGTAACGCTAGGTAGTCAGGAGCGAACTCCACCACATTGGTGGGGACGCTTGTTATCGCCGAAGACCGATGCAATTAACCCCGGAAAACATGATGCTGGTCGATGATGCAAACGCGTATGATGGTGGCAGCGACAACTCTTGCGTAATGCTCCGCATCGTGAATTAAAGGAGCGCGCATCCCACATCATGGCCCGAGCCCTGTCCTGTTATTACCTCGATGCGCCACTGGCGGCGAATGAATTGCAGTTTGTGCGTCAGGCCCTGATCGGACCATGGGCGAAATTCAAGACGGGCGCCACATCGCTGGTCCAGAGAAGAGTTCCTGTCGTCTTGCCTGTACCGGACGAGCACGGTGTGTATGCGGAAGACCGCGAACAACGGGCAGAGCGCGTACGCGGCAACCTTCGCCATGCGGGCATGCAGGCGGACGCCGGACGCCAGGTAGTATGGGTCATGCCACGCGATGCGGAGTGGGACGCGATTTTTCAGTTTGCCATACGCCTTGAGACGGGGTTCGCACCATTTGTCGCACAGCGCTGGTTCATGGAAAACGGCATCCTTGTGCGTGGTGAAGTTCGCGTCGTGAATGCGCACATGCTGATGCAGGGACTGTGAACCTTCAAGTCTGATGTGTGAGATACAAGCGTAGTTTCCCGACCTCTTTAAAGGAGCATGCGATGGCGACCAACGTCAAACCTATTCCCGAGGGCTATCACACCGTAACGCCCTACCTTACTATCCGCAACGCCGCCGACGCGCTGGATTTCTACAAGCGCGCATTTGGCGCGACCGAATTGTTCCGCATGGCGGATGCGTCCGGCAAAGTCGGACATGCTGAAATCAGGATCGGCGATTCAGCCATCATGCTGTCCGATGAATTCCCGGAGATGAACGCACGCAGCCCGGAATCGATCGGCGGTTCACCGGTTGCGATTCACTTGTATGTCGAGGATGTTGATGCAATCGTCAAGCGGGCTGTTGAAGCCGGCGCCGAAGTGGTGCGGCCGGTGGAGAATCAATTTTACGGCGATCGCGGCGGCATGCTGAGCGACCCGTTCGGCCACTCGTGGTGGGTCTCGACGCATGTGGAAGATGTGCCGATGGAGGAAATCAGGAAGCGCGCGGCGGCGCTCTATGGTTGAGCACGCTATAAATAAAAAACCCCGCGAGGCCTGAGCCTGCGGGGAATAAGTCCTTCCGTCGAAAATCCTCGCGGACGCTACGCAACCTCGAAGGTGCGGATGCGTTTGCGCCGGACTTTAAGCGCATTGTTTGCAGTGGCGCGCGCCGAGGCATCTTTGATGTCACCCAGCGCCAGCCCGCCCGCCTTATGTGTTCCTGCAGCCGGCGCCGCAAGAAGGCCAGCGACCTTCACCATGGTTGGACCAAGCAGGTAGGCGATCGGAAAAGCGATCGGCCATGCGGTCAGCCAGGTTTCCATCCAGACGCCAAAAAAATGGCGGTCAAAGCCGACCCACATCAACCGCATCACAGCGGTCATCACCAGGGTGATCACACCTGCTTGCAGCAGTGGCGGCAGCATCGAAGCAAGGCTTTGCGAGCGGCGCAAGAATTGCGCCGCGTCAGCCAGCGCGCTCCGCGTACCTCGTACGGATGATGTAGCGCTCACGACCAGCTTCTTAGTTGCCGCGCGATGCGAGCCAGCGCAGCTCCGCAGCCTGGCCAGGTGACGTGTTTTCCATTTCGCGCGCCATGCGGTGAAGCATCAGCGCACTTTTCACCATGCGACGCGCATTACGCTGTTCAAGCGACTTGCGCGGGCTGATCACCAGCAGCGCAGCGCGCAACAGGCCGACCAGCAAGGGCTTGAATACCACGATCAGCGCGGCTACGACACCAAGGCCGATCAAAGGACGTGCAACGCCGACGGCGGTACTGGCCAATGCTTCGCCGGGAACGAGCGCGAGCGGGAGAGCAAGGGATAATAAAGACATGGTGGATTCCTTTTAACTATTCGTAATATCTGTTTGTTGCGGTGCAGTATATGAACCACCCAGTTATTAATCCAATTTCTGTTCTGCATATCAGCTATACTATTTATGAATATCAACTGATGACCCGCGTAAACGTTGGGTCCCAATAACAAATGAACTTTCTGACACTGGACCTGAATCTGTTGCGCGTTTTCGACGCTGTCATGACAGAACAAAACCTGACCCGTGCGGCAGGCCGCCTGGCGATGACCCAGCCGGCGGTGTCGAATGCCCTGAAGCGCCTGCGCGAGGCACTTAACGATGAACTGCTGATTCGCACCGCACATGGAGTGAAGCCGACGCCGCGCGCGGAAACGCTGTGGCCTTCGGTGCGGCGCGCGCTCGCCGAGCTGGAAGAAGCGGTCGCCCCGGACAGCACCTTCGATTTGTCGGAGGCGCAAAACGTGTTTCGCATCGCTATGGCGGACGCCACGGCGGCGCTGTGGCTGCCGTCGCTGGTGCGGTCCATTGAAAGCGATGCGCCGGGCATCCGGATCCGCATGGTGCCGCTCACTACGCGTGAGCCGCGGCCGATGCTGCTGCGTGGCGATATCGACCTGGCGGTCGGCTTCTTCCCGGGCGTGGTGTCGCAACTGGCGGGCGGGCAGGCGAGCGTGTCGCCGATCCGGCATGAGCAACTGTATTCCGGCCAGTATGTGTGCGTGATGCGAAAGGAGCATCCACTGGCGAACCAGGAACTCACACTTGACGACTATTGCGCGGCAAATCACTTGCTGGTCAGCTTTTCAGGCCGCGCGCACGCGCTGGTCGATGAGGCGCTGGCGCAAATCGGGCGCGAGCGCCGCATCCTGCTGACGGTGAATCAGTTTTTCACCGCGGGGCGCGTGGTGGCGAGTTCCAACCTGATCACGGTCTTGCCGCGGCACCTGGTGGCGTCGACCGGTATCACCGATGCGCTGATTACCAAGGAATTGCCGTTCCCGCTGCCGAGCGTGCATGTGGATATGCTGTGGCATGAGCGCGATACGCGCAGTCCCGCGCATAAATGGCTGCGTTCGCAATTCAGCGACATCACTCACGCGAAGTTTCCGAAGGTGCGTTTGCGCGCCTAGGACAATCGGAGCCGTAAAACAAAAACCCGCCGAAGCGGGTTTTTTTTCGTGATGCTGCTGCAGATTGATCCTTCAGCATTCTGTCACTCACTTATTCCTGCGCGGTGCCTTACTAAAAGCTCAGTTGGCCAGGCCGCCGCCGACTTCGCCGCCATCGTCCTTGGTGATGACGACCGTAGCCGAGCGTGGACGTGCGCTGCCGCCGTCCGGCCAGTGGCTGCCGAAAGTGGTCGGGTCGGAATAGGTCGGCACGGCATCCTCACCCGGATGCTGGATGTTGACGAACAACGCCCTGCCATCCGGCGTTTCGGTGATGCCTGTGATTTCACATTCCTTCGGGCCCACCAGGAAGCGGCGCAGGTTGGTGTCCCCGGGTGCAACGCCGACGTGGGTGTCGACCGATCTGGTGTTAGTGCCGTCGACGTTCCTGATGGTTTTCCTGCTGCCGTCGCCTACTTTGCCGGGGACAGCCGCAAGCATCATGCAATTGGTGACGTCGGTAAAGGCGCCATCATCGGTCTGGATCCACAGCAGGCCATTGCGTGCGAACCACAAGCCGTCGGGACTGGAGAAGTCGTTGGCTGCCGTGAGGTTCGAGACGTTGATGTTGTTCGCGTCCGCAGTGGAACGCGCGCCGAACAGGAATACATCCCACCTGAAGCCGGTCGCCGCCACATTGCTGCCGTTTTCCGCCCAGCGAATGATGTGCCCGTTCGGATTGCCGTTTTGCGCAGTTGCCGATGGACCCTTCGGATCGTTATAGAAACGCGGGTTGGCGGCATCGGTGGAGGCCAGCGTGCGGGTCGACGAGTTGGTGAGCGTCATGTAGACCTCGCCGTTGAGCGGATTGACCGCGCCCCACTCCGGACGGTCCATTTTCGTGCCGCCGGCCGCATCGGCGGCGAGGCGGGTATTGATCAGCACGTCGGCCTGGTCGCTGAATGCGTACGTCGCATTCGATGTCGTGATGTTGTTGCTGCCGAACTTCAGCTCGATCCATTCGCCGCTGCCGTCCGCATTGAATTTCGCGACATACAGCTTGCCGTCATCGAGATACTTGTCGCCGGCGACCAAGCCCCTGGTGGCGTCGGCCGGGTCCCATACCGCGTTCGATACATATTTGTAGATGTACTCATTGCGCGAGTCGCAACCCATGTACCAGACCAGCGGCCTGCCCGGGACAACCGCTCCCGGCCATGCGCCTTCATGCGCCATACGGCCGAGCCCGGTACGTTTCTTTGGTATCGATGTCGGGTTGAAGGGATCGATCTCGACCACCCAGCCATAGGTATTGGCGACATTGCGGAAATCATCACGGCCGTCAAGGGAACTGCCGGTCTTCATGGCGTTCCAGCGCGCGAAACGGGTGTCGTTGCCGTCGGACGGCGTAGCGGTAGCCCACAATTTTCCTCCGTTGCCGGCGATGCCGTAACGCGCAAATGAAACCAGCTCCTTCGCAGTGCGGTTCAGGTCATCGGTCGCGACGATGCGGCGGAAGAAGCCGGCCCAGTTTTCTTCGCACGTCAGGTAGGTGCCCCATGGCGTATGCCCGTTGGCGCAGTTATTGACCGTACCCCGCGTCTTCGAGCCGTCGGTGGAGTAGGCGGTAACCATCATCGGCGAGCGCGCTGCCGGGCCGGAAAGATCCATTTCAGTCAGCGCGGTGATGCGGCGGTTGAATGATGAATCCTTCTTGTAGGTGAAGCGGTTGCTGCTGCGGCTGACCTCGATGACGCTCACGCCGTGCGCGTTCATTTCCTTGATGACTTCGTCCTGCACCGGGCGGATCGCGGCGGTCCCGCTGCCGGAAGTCGTCTGTCCCGCAGCGTGCAGGTATGACGCGGTAATCGCTTCATGGTTCATGCACAGCAGCCCGCGGTCGCTTGCGCCGGGATTGAATCTGCCGTTGTCGCCGAGACCGAAGTAGTGCATGCCGTCGTGATGGTCGCCGGCGCGCTGTTCGAACGATGCGCCGATTTCGGTGCCATCGTTCCTGTATTCGGCAACGCCCGCGGTGATCGGATCGCCCAGGCGGAACAGCACTGTCGCGGTATATCCGGCCGGAACCGTCAATGCATCGGCCAGGCTCTTGGCGACTGCGTTGAAGTTCAGCTTCAGGGTTTTGCGTTCCACCGGACCTTCGACGAGGGAGCCTCCGCAGGCACTGAGGCCGGCGCCGAAGAACGCAGTCGCGGCTATGCCAAAACTGCCTTTCAAAATCGAGCGGCGATTGAGGCGCGCGTTGAGCACCTGTTCAAGCGTAGGATTGTTCGAGACATTGGTGCCGATGTCATCGGCATCAGCCAGCAGTTCGTCAGGTGTGCGATCGTTCATGTGCGTAAGCCTCGTGGTTTGAAAACCCGACGCATGTTAGTTGTTGATTGTGACGCAATAATGACCGCGCGCAGCAGGATTGATATGCCGCGCGTAAAAGTTTCCAAGTGGAATTATTTCACTGGGTGCACGGGCAACGCACGCTTATGGCGCGTAGCGTTATAGAACCGGAAGATCGTTTCATACACCTTCTCGCTCACGGTCCTCCCCTCAAGGAAGTCGTCGATCTCGTCATAGCTGATCCCGAACGCTGCTTCATCCGGACGCAGCGGCGAGAAGTTTTCGAGATCGGCCGTCGGCACCTTATAGACCAACTCGCTAGCTGCACCCAACGCGTCCGCGATTGCACGCACACGCCGCTTGTTCAAGCCGGTCAGTGGCGTCACGTCGCATGCGCCATCCCCGAACTTGGTGAAAAAACCCATCAACGCCTCCGCCGCATG